>NZ_JBHSGR010000003.1:0-224792 GCF_042654585.1 Geodermatophilus arenarius | reverse complement strand
TTTGTTACTTGGCACTGACTTTCGGCACGCTGTTGAGTTCTCAAGGAGCGGACGCACACCGACTCGACCCTCTCGGGCTTCCTCGGTGGCTGCTTGTTGTCCAACCCTGCGCCCGCCCGGAGTGTTCCCTCGAAGGGTCCTCCGCGCCGGCCCTCCCGGGCCGTGCGGCGCGCAGAGAGAAAGTTACGTGCCTGTCGGGAGCATGTCAAACCGGCTCGGCCGTGACGCCAGACACCGTTCCGGAACCGGCGTGTCACATGGCGGCAACGCGGCAGGACGTCCTCAGTGCGCGACGCGCTGCACCCCGGCGACGGATCGCTTGCCGCGGCGCAGCACCAGCCAGCCGCCCGGCAACCAGGCCTCCTCGCCCGGGACGATGTCGGCGTCGGTGACGCGCTCGTTGTTGAGGTACGCGCCGCCCTCCTTCACCGTGCGGCGGGCCTCGGACAGGCTCGAGACGAGGCCCGTCTGCTGGAGCAGCTGCGCGACGGTCGGCGTCCCGCCGTCGACGGTGACGCTGCCGGCCTCCCGCAGGGCGGCACCGAGGGTGTCGGCGCCGAGGGCGGTCAGGTCGTCCCGCCCGAACAGCGCGCGCCCGGCGGCCTCCGCCTGGCGGAGTTCCTCGGGCCCGTGGACGAGCGCGGTCAGCTCCTCGGCCAGGGCGCGCTGTGCCGCACGCGACGCCGGCCGCTCCCGGCTCTCGGCCAGGACCGCCTCGACCTCCTCGGCCGGCCGCTCGGAGAACTGCGGCAGCCAGGTGAGCGCGTCGGCGTCGTCGGCGTTGAGCCAGAACTGGAAGAAGGCGTAGGGCGAGGTGAGCGCGGGGTCGAGCCAGACGGTGCCGCTCTCGCTCTTGCCGAACTTCTGCCCGTCGGACTTAGTGACCAGCACGGTGGACAGGGCGTGCACCGCGGCCCCCTCCACCCGGCGGACCAGGTCGATGCCGGCGGTGAGGTTGCCCCACTGGTCCGAGCCACCGGTCTGCAGCGTGACGCCGTGGCGGCGGAACAGCTGCAGGTAGTCGTGCGCCTGGAGGATCTGGTAGCTGAACTCGGTGTAGCTGATGCCGGCCTCGGAGTTCAGCCGCGCGGACACCGCCTCCTTCGCCAGCATCCGGCCGACCCGGAAGTGCTTGCCGAGGTCGCGGAGGAAGTCGATGGCCGACAGCGGCTCGGTCCAGGTCAGGTTGTCGACGTAGACCGGCGCGGGCAGGCCCTCCTGCTCGGCCGGCCGGTCGAGGAAGGGCGCCAGCTGGCGACGGATGCTGTCCACCCAGCCGGCCACGGTGGAGCGGTCGTTGAGCTGCCGCTCGGCGGTCGGTCGCGGGTCGCCGATCAGCCCGGTGGCGCCGCCGACGAGGACCACGGGGTGGTGGCCGGCGCGCTGCAGCGCCCGCAGCACCATCACCTGGACCAGGTGCCCCACGTGCAGGCTCGGGGCGGTCGGGTCGAAGCCGCAGTAGTAGGTGACCGGTCCCTCGGCGAGGTGGGCGCGCAGGGCGTCCTCGTCGGTGGTCTGGGCGATGAGCCCGCGGCGCTGCAGTTCGTCGAGGACGGAGGAGGTCACGAGGTACCAGTCTGCCCGGCGGCGCGGCGCCGGCGTTGCCCGCCCGGGCGGAAGGCGCTCACCGACGGCGCCCCGGTCTCCCAGAACCGCCACGGCAGCTCGGTCGCCCGGCTGATCCCGACCCGGGGCCCGGCCGAGACGGCGGACGGCGGCTGCCCCGCGTGCAGCCGCACCGGCGAGGCGGGGTCGAGGACGTCGGCACCGCCGTCCTCCGGCCCGATCGCCAGCGCCGCGGTCAGCCGGGCCGGGCCGCGGGCCAGGTCCCGGGGCACGCGGGCGGAGGGACGGCGCAGGGCCGCGACCTGCTCCCCCACCACCACCTCGCCGGCGCGCAGCAGCACCGCCGAGCCGCGGCCGGCGGGACCGACGACGACGTTGGCGCACCAGTGCACGCCGTAGCTGAAGTACACGTACAGCCGCCCGGGCGGGCCGAACATGATCGCCGCGCGCGGGGTGGGGCCGCGGTGCGCGTGCGACGCCGGGTCCTCCCCCTCCCCCGAGTACGCCTCGACCTCGGTGAGCCGGACGGCGACGGTCCCCTCGGGCCGGTCGGTGACCACCCAGCAGCCCAGCAGCGCCGGGGCGACGTCGTCGACCGGCCCGAGCAGCTCCTCCGCCGTCAGCAGGCGGCCTGGCTGGCTCAGAGCGCGGCCGCCACGGGCGAGTCGGCCGACCAGCGACCGTGGGCGGCGACGACGTCCTTGAGCGCGGCCAGCTGGGCGGCGACCCGCTCGGGCGCCGTCCCGCCGCGGGTGTCCCGGGCGGCGAGCGCGCCGCGCACCGACAGCACCTCCCGGACGGCGGGGGTGAGCCGCTCGTCGATGCCGGCGAGCTGGTCGTCGTCGAGCTGGTCGAGCTCCAGGCCCGCGGCCTCGCAGACGGCGACCATCTCGCCGGAGATCTCGTGCGCCGACCGGAACGGCACGCCGTTCTTGACCAGCCACTCGGCGACGTCGGTGGCCAGCGCGAAGCCCTGCGGCGCGGCGGCCTCGAGCACCTCCGGGCGCAGGGTGAGCGTGGCGACCATGCCGGTGACCGCGGGCAGCAGGAGCAGCAGCTGCTCGAGGGAGTCGAAGACCGGCTCCTTGTCCTCCTGCAGGTCACGGTCGTAGGCCAGCGGCAGCCCCTTGAGCGTGGTGAGCAGGCCGGTGAGGTTGCCGACGAACCGGCCGGACTTGCCGCGCGCGAGCTCGGCGATGTCCGGGTTCTTCTTCTGCGGCATGATCGACGACCCGGTCGCCCAGGCGTCGTCGAGGCGGGCCCAGCCGAACTCGGTCGACGTCCAGAGCACGACCTCCTCCCCCAGCCGGGACAGGTGGACGCCGACCATCGCGGCGGCGAAGCAGAACTCGGCGGCGAAGTCGCGGTCGCTGACCGCGTCGATCGAGTTCTCCGCGGCCCGGTCGAAGCCGAGCTCGGCGGCGACGGCGTCGGGGTCCAGCGGCAGCGAGGACCCGGCCAGCGCGCCCGAGCCCAGCGGGCTGACGGCGGCGCGGCGGTCCCAGTCGAGCAACCGGTCGACGTCGCGGGCGAAGGCGTGCGCGTGGGCCAGCAGCTGGTGGCTGATCAGCACCGGCTGGGCGTGCTGCAGGTGGGTCATGCCGGGCGCGGGCACCTCGAGGTACCGCTCGGCCAGCCCCGTCAGGGCGTACTCCAGCGACGCCAGCTCACCGACCAGCGCGCGCACGTTGTGCCGCAGGTACAGCCGCAGGTCGGTGGCGACCTGGTCGTTGCGGGACCGGCCGGCGCGCAACTTGCCCCCGAGGGTGCCGAGCTTGGCGATCAGGCCGCGCTCGAGCGCCTCGTGCACGTCCTCGTCGGCCTCGACCGGCGCGAAGGTGCCCGCGGCGACCTCGGCCGACAGCTCGGTGAGCGCGCCGACCATCTGCCCGAGCTCGTCGTCGGTGAGCAGGCCGGCGCGGTGCAGCACCCGCGCGTGGGCGCGGGAGCCGGCGAGGTCGTAGGGGGCCAGCCGCCAGTCGACGTCGGTGGACTTCGACAGCGCCGCCATGGCCGGCGACGGCCCGCCGCCGAAGCGGCCGCCCCAGAGCCGGGTCTGCGAGGCGGGGGCGGTCGGGTCGGTCACGGGGCTGATCCTCCAGCGGGGTCGTCGGTCTCGTCGGTCAGGTGGGGCGGCTCGCCGGGTGCGCGGCCGGCCAGCGACCGCAGGCGCCGGGCGAGCGCCGCGCCGCCGTCGGGGTCGCGCGAGACGACGAGCAGCGTGTCGTCGCCGGCGATGGTGCCCAGGACGTCGGGCAGGCCCACCTTGTCCAGCGCCGAGGCGAGGAACTGCGCGGCGCCGGGCGGGGTGCGCAGCACCGCGAGGTTGGCGCTGCCGTCGGCGCTGGTGAGCAGGTCCCCGAGCAGCCGCGTGAGGCGGGCGGGGGCGGCCTGCGCGGGGCGCAGCGGGGCGTTCTCCGGCGGCAGCACGTAGGACGCCGGGGCGCCGTCGGAGCCGCGCAGCTTGACCGCGCCGAGCTCCTCCAGGTCGCGGGAGAGCGTGGCCTGGGTGACCTCGACGCCGGACTCGGCCAGCAGCGCGGCGAGCTGGGTCTGCGAGGTCACCGGCCGGGCGGCGATGAGCTCGGCGATGCGGGCCTGCCGCGCCGAGCGGGTCAGCGCCCCGGTCACGTGGATCGCTCCAGCAACCACGTGAGGAGGGCCTTCTGCGCGTGCAGCCGGTTCTCCGCCTCGTCCCAGACGACGCTCTGCGGGCCGTCGATGACGTCGGCGGCGATCTCCTTGCCGCGGTAGGCGGGCAGGCAGTGCAGCACGAGGGCGTCGTCGGCGGCGCGGGCCAGCGCGGCGTCGTCGACGGCGTAGGGCAGGAACGGCGCGACCCGGGTGTCGTACTCGTCCTCCTGGCCCATCGACACCCAGGTGTCGGTGGCGAGGACGTCGGCGCCGTCGGCGGCGGCCGCGGCGTCGGCGGTCCACTGGACCGAGCCGCCGGTCTCGGCGGCGATCTCCGCCGCCCTCTTCAGCACGTCGGGCGCCGGCTGGTACTCCTCCGGCGAGCCGATGCGCACGTGCATGCCGGCGGTCGCGCCGCCGAGGAGGTACGAGTGGGCCATGTTGTTGGCGCCGTCGCCGAGGTAGGTCAGCGACCGGCCGGCCAGCGAGCCCTTGTGCTCGGCCACCGTCTGCAGGTCGGCCAGGATCTGGCACGGGTGGAAGTCGTCGGTGAGCGCGTTGACCACCGGCACCCGGCTGGTGGCGGCCATGGTCTCGAGCCGGTCCTGGCCGAAGGTGCGCCACACGATCGCGGCGACCTGCCGGTCGAGCACGCGGGTGGTGTCCTCCACCGGCTCGCCGCGGCCGAGCTGGCTGGACCCGGCGTCGATCACCAGCGGGTACCCGCCGAGCTCGGCGACGCCGACCGAGAACGACACCCGGGTGCGGGTGGAGGGCTTGTCGAACAGCACGGCCACCGCCCGCGGCACGCCGTTCGCCGCGCGCAGCGGGGTGGGCGCGGCGTCGGTGTGCCGGGTGCGCTTGAGCTCGGCGGCCAGCGCGAGGACCTCGGCCTGCTCGCCGGGGGTGAGGTCGTCGTCGCGGGTGAGGTGCCGGGTCACGAGTCGGTCTCCTGCAGGGCGGTGTCGAGGGCGGCCGGCAGCGCGGCGACGAAGGCGTCGACCTGGCCGTCGGTGAGGACCAGGGAGGGCGCCAGGCGCAGCACGCCGGGGGCGACGGCGTTGGTGAGGAAGCCGGCCTCGCGCAGCGCGGCCTCCAGCGCGCCGGCGACCGGGGCGGTGAGGACGACGCCGAGCAGCGCACCCCTCCCCCGCACCCCGGAGACGCCGGGGTGCCCGAGGCCCTCGATGCCGGCGGTGAACCGGTGCTCGAGCTCCTTGGCGCGCTCGAGCAGGCCCTCGTCCCGCATCGTGTCGAGGACGGCGAGCGCGGCGGCGCAGGCGATCGGGTTGCCGCCGAACGTGGAGCCGTGCGAGCCGGCGGTCATGAGCTCCGCGGCGTCGCCGAAGGCGAGCGTGGCGCCGATGGGCAGGCCGCCGCCGAGTGCCTTGGCCATGGTGACCAGGTCGGGCTGCAGGCCGTCTGCCTGGTGGGCGAACCAGTGGCCGGTGCGGCCGGTGCCGGTCTGCACCTCGTCGACGGCGAACAGCGCGCCGGCGTCCGCGGCGGTGCGGGCGGCGGCGGCGAGGTAGCCCGGCGGCGGGGGCTGCACGCCGCCCTCGCCGAGCAGCGGCTCGAGCAGCACCATCGCGGTCCGGTCGCCGACCGCCCCGGCCAGCGCGTCGGCGTCGCCGTAGGGCACGTACCGGACGCCGCCGGGCAGCGGGGCGAACGCGGCGGCCTTGGACGGCTGGCCGGTGAGCGCGAGCGCGCCCATCGTGCGGCCGTGGAAGGCGCCCTCGGCGGTGACCACCTCGGGCCGCCCGGTGAGCCGGCTGATCTTGAAGGCGGCCTCGTTGGCCTCGGCGCCGGAGTTGCAGAAGAACACCCGCCCGGGCCGGCCGGCCAGCTCCAGCAGCCGCTCGGCGAGCGTGACGCCGGGCTCGTGCATCGCCAGGTTGGAGACGTGCCCGAGGGTCTGCGCCTGCCGGGTGATCGCCTCGACCACCCTCGGGTGGGCGTGGCCGAGGATCGTCGTCGCGATGCCGCCGAGCAGGTCGGTGTACTCGCGGCCGTCGACGTCCCAGACGGTCGCGCCCTCGCCGCGCGCGAGCGCGACCGGCGGGGTGCGGTAGTTGCCCATCATCACCGCCGACCAGCGGGTGGCCAGCTCCTCCGTGTGGGTCATGCCGGCTCCTCTCCGCTCAGTGAGTGGGCGGGGACGACCATCGTCCCGGTGCCCTCGGTGGTGAACATCTCCAGCAGCAGGGCGTGCGGGGTCCGGCCGTCGACGACGGTCGCCCGCTTCACCCCGCCCTCGACCGCCCGCAGGCAGGCGGCCATCTTCGGGATCATCCCGGCATCCAGCGTCGGGAGGATCTCGGCGAGCTCGGCGGCGTCGATCTGCTGCACCAGCGAGTCGCGGTCGGGCCAGTCGGCGTAGAGGCCCTCGACGTCGGTGAGGACGACGAGCTTCACCGCGCCGAGCGCCACGGCGAGCGCGGCGGCGGCGGTGTCGGCGTTGACGTTGTGCACCACGCCGTCGCGGTCGGGCGCGACCGTGGCGACCACCGGGATCTTCCCGGACTGCAGCAGCGCGGTGACCGGCGTCGGGTCGACGGCGACGACGTCCCCGACCCGGCCGACGTCGACCGGCTGCCCGTCGACGAGCGCCCGGGTGCGCTCGGCGGTGAACAGGCCGCCGTCCTCGCCGGACAGGCCGACCGCCAGCGGGCCGTGCTGGTTGACCAGCCCGACCACCTCCGGGGTGACCTGGCCGGTGAGCACCATGCGGACCACCTCGACGGTCTCGTCGGTGGTCACCCGCAGGCCGCCGCGGAACTCGCTCTCGATGCCGAGCCGGCCGAGCATCTCGGTGATCTGCGGGCCGCCGCCGTGGACGACGACGGGCAGGATGCCGCAGGTCCGCAGGAACACCATGTCCTCGGCGAAGGCCCGGCGGCACTCCTCGTCGACCATCGCGTGGCCGCCGTACTTGATCACCACGACGTTGCCGTGGAACTCCCGCAGCCACGGCAGCGCGCCGGTGAGGACGGCGACCTTGCGGGCGTCGCCCTCCGGGTCGTAGGTGCGCATGACCCGGGTGGTGCCGATCCGCCGGCGCGGCGGGGGCGCCTCGTCGACCCGGACGTCGGGCGGGGTGGGGTCCTCGTGGGTGTTCTCGTGGGTGTTCTCGTGGGTGTTCTCGTGGGTGCTCACGTCGAGTAGGCCGAGTTCTCGTGCACGTAGGCGAGGGACAGGTCGTTGGTCCAGATCGTGGCCTGCTCGGTGCCGGCGCCCAGGTCGACGTCGATGGTGATGGCCCGGCCGGTGAGGTCGACGCCCTCGCGCGGGTCGCCGATCGCGCCGCCCCGGCAGACGGTGACGCCGTTGATCGTGACGTCGACCCGGTCGGGCTCGAAGGCGGCGTCGGTGGTGCCGATCGCCGCCAGGACCCGGCCCCAGTTGGGGTCGTTGCCGAACAGCGCCGTCTTGAGCAGGTTGTTGCGGGCGCAGGCGCGGCCGGCGGTGAGCGCGTCCTCGACGGTCGCCGCGTTGCGCACGGTGATCGCGATGTCCTTGGTCGAGCCCTCGGCGTCGGCGAGCAGCTGCATGGCGAGGTCGGTGGCCGCGGCGGTGAGCGCCTCGGCGACCTCCTCCGCACCCGGGCCGACCCCGCTGGCGCCGTTGGCCATCGCCACGACGGTGTCGTTGGTGGACAGGCAGCCGTCGGAGTCGACCCGCTCGAAGCTGACAGCGGTGGCGGCCTTCAGCGCCTCCTGCAGCACGGCCGGGTCGACGGCGGCGTCGGTGGTGAGGACGACGAGCATCGTGGCCAGGCTCGGCGCGAGCATGCCGGCGCCCTTGGCCATCCCGCCGACCGACCAGCCGTCCCGCTCGACGACCGTCGTCTTGGGCACCGAGTCGGTGGTCATGATCGCCCGGGCGGCGTCGGGACCGCCCTCGGCCGACAGCGCCTTCGCCGCGTCGGTGACCCCGGGCAGCAGCCTGTCCATCGGCAGCCGGACGCCGATCAGCCCGGTGGAGGCGACCGCGACGTCGATGGCGCCCAGCCCCAGCTGCTCGGCGGTGTGCTCGGCGGTGGCGTGGGTGTCCTGGAAGCCCTCGGGGCCGGTGCAGGCGTTGGCGCCGCCGGAGTTGAGGACCACCGCGCGCAGCCGGCCGGTGGCCAGCACCTGGCGGCTCCACTGCACCGGCGCGGCCGAGAAGCGGTTGGTGGTGAAGACGGCGGCGGCGTCGTCCCGCGGCCCGACGTTGACGACCAGCGCGACGTCGGCCGCGCCGGTGCTCTTCAGCCCGGCCGCGACGCCGGCGGCCCGGAAGCCCTGCGGTGCGGTGACGCTCACGGGGCCACCCCCACCAGCGGCAGGCCCGCGGTCTCGGGCAGCCCGAGGGCGACGTTGGCGCTCTGGATCGCGCCGCCCGCGGTGCCCTTGGTGAGGTTGTCGACCGCGGCGACGACGACCAGCCGGCCGGCGTCCGGGTCGACCGCGACCTGCACCGCGACGGTGTTGGCGCCGAGCACCTGCGCCGTCGTCGGCCACCGGCCCTCGGGGAGCAGGTGCACGAACGGCTCGTCGGCGTAGGCCTTCTGGTAGGCGGCCCGCGCGGCGTCGGCGTCGATCCCGGGCCGCAGCGGCGCCGAGCAGGTGGCGAGGATGCCCCGGCTCATCGGCACCAGGGTCGGGGTGAAGCTGATCCGCACCGGGCCCCCGGCGGCCGCGCCGAGGGTCTGCGCCATCTCCGGGGTGTGCCGGTGCACGCCACCGACGCCGTAGGCGCTGACCGAGCCCATCACCTCGCTGCCGAGCAGGTGCGGCTTGGCCGCCTTGCCCGCGCCGGAGGTGCCCGAGGCGGCGACCACGACGACGTCCGGCTCGACCAGCCCGGCGGCCAGCGCCGGGGCCATGGCGAGGGTGACCGAGGTCGGGTAGCAGCCGGGCACCGCGATCCGCCGCGCGCCGGCCAGCCGCTCCCGCTGGCCGGGCAGCTCCGGCAGGCCGTAGGGCCACGTCCCCGGGTGCGGCGTGCCGGCGTCGCCGCCGTACCAGCGGGCCCAGGCGGCCGGGTCCTGCAGCCGGTGGTCGGCGCCGCAGTCGACGACCAGGGTGTCCGGGGACAGCTGCGCGGCGATCGCGGCCGACTCCCCGTGCGGGAGCGCGAGGACGACGACGTCGTAGCCGGCGAGGTCCTCGGGCGCGCTCGACCGGACCTCGAGGTCGGCGAAGGGCAGCAGGTGCGGCTGCAGCTCACCCAGGCGTCGGCCGGCGCTGCTGTTCGCGTGCACCCCGGCCAGGCGGAGGTGCGGGTGCCCGGCCAGCAGCCGGCACACCTCTCCCCCCGCGTACCCGGTGGCGCCGGTGACCCCGACCGTCCACGTCTGCCCTGTGTCCACGATGCATGACCATACAGGACCGTGCATGACCTTTCATGGCCGGGTCCCCGCGTGCTCTCGCGCACGCTCGTGCTCTGCCCAGGGAGGTGTGCAGAGCACGGAGGGAGGGGACGCCCCGGGGTCCTGCGCGCAGTCGTGCTCCGCCCACAGGGGTGGGCAGAGCACGAACGTCCGGCGCGGGAGGTGCCGGCTCCGGCCTCCGTGCTCTGCCCCCGGAGGCGGGGCAGAGCACGACCGCGCCCGGACGAGGGCGGTCAGGCCAGCGGGTCGCCGTCGCCGTACGGGAGCAGCCGCAGCTTCCGCGCGTCGTCGGCCGGCTCCGTGGCGCGCAGCGTGTCGAGGTCGTCGACCCCGGCGCGGAAGAACCGCCCCGACCACTGGTCCAGCTCCCCGGCGGCGATGGCCACCACCAGGTCGACGACGTCCTCGGGACGGGTCCAGTCGGTGCGGCCCTCGTGCATCGGCATGGCGCGGGTCATCGCGGTGTCGACGACGCCCGGCGCCAGGTCGAACGCCCGCACGCCGTGCGCGGCACCGGCCAGGTCGATCGACTCGGTGATGCGCATCTGCGCGGTCTTGCCCGCCGAGTAGGCGCTGTAGTGCGGGTTGGCGCGGGTGCTGATCCCGCTGGCCAGGTCGACCACCCGGCCGCCGCCGACGGCGACCATCCCGGGCAGGACCGCGCGGGAGACGAGGAACGGCCCGCGCACCTGGCTCTCCACGACCTCCCACCACTGGTCGGGGTCGGCCTCCCACAGCGGCACCTCGGCGGCGTCGATCAGGCCGGCGTTGTTCACCAGCAGCCCGATCGGCCCGAGCTCGCGGACCACCTCCGCGACGGCGGCGTCGACGGCGGCGCGGTCGGTGACGTCGGCGGGCAACGCGAGGGTGCGGGCACCGGTGGCGGCGGCGACCTCGGCCATCGCCGTCCGCAGCCGCTCCGCGCCGCGGGCGACGCCGGCGACGGCGGCCCCGCGGGCGGCCAGCCCCTCGGCCAGGTGCCGGCCGATGCCCGCCGACGCCCCGGTGACGAGTGCGACCAGGCCGGTGAGGTCCGCCATCAGTCGCCGCTGCGCAGGGTGATCCCCTGCAGCTCGACGACGGCGACGATGCCCTCGCGCACCCGGGCGACGTCCTCGGCGGTCAGCGTGCGGTCCGGCGCGCGCAGCACCAGGGAGTACGCCAGCGACCGCGACCCGGCCGGGACCGGCGGGCCGGAGTACACGTCGAACAGGCGGACCGCCTCGAACAGCTCCCCCGCGCCCCCGCGGACCAGCGACTCGACGTGCGCGGCGGTGATCTCGTCGGGCACGACGAAGGCCAGGTCGAGGAAGACCGGCGGGAACGTCGAGATGCGCGGCCCCACCGGGACGGGCGCCGGCGGGAACGCGTCGACGTCGAGCTCCATCACCGAGGTGCGGGCCGGCAGGTCGAGGGCGGCGCACACCCGCGGGTGCAGCTCACCGGCGTACCCGACCACCCGGTCGTCCACGACCAGCTCCGCGCAGCGCCCCGGGTGCCAGGGGGCCTGCTCGCCGGGGCGGACGAACAGCTCCACGCCCGCGGCGGCGGCCACCAGCCGGGCGGCCTGGACGGCGTCGGCCCAGCCCGCGGCCCGGCCCGGGCCCCACCAGCCGCGCGGCTCGCGCTGCCCGGTCAGCGCCACGGCGACGTGCCAGGGCTGGTCGGGCACCGCGCCGAGCAGGGCGGCGAGGGTGTCGTCGTCGGGCCGGCGGTCGACGCCGGGCAGCGGCGCGGGGGTGCGCCGGTCGCCCGGGAAGACCGCGCCGTGCTCGAACAGGGCGACGTCGCGGCGGCCGCGGGAGAGGTTGCGGGCCAGCGTCGCGAGCAGGCCGGGCAGCAGCGTGGTGCGCAGCGCCGGCTCCTCCTCCGACAGCGGGTTGCGCACGAGCACGACCCGGCGGCGCGGGTCGTCGTCGGCGAGGCCGAGCGCGTCCAGCGCCGGGGTGCCGACGAACGGGTAGGACGGCGCCTCGACGTAGCCGGCCTCGGCCAGCGCGCGGCCCACCGTGCGACGGCGGCGCTGGGTCTCGGTGAGCCCGCGCCCGGGCGGGGCGGTGGGCAGCACCGAGGGGACGTCGTCGTAGCCGGCCAGCCGGACGACCTCCTCGACCAGGTCGGCCGGGTCGGTGAGGTCCGGGCGCCACGACGGCGGCGTGACGGTCAGCGAGCCGCCGTCGGCCTCCACCGCGCAGCCGACCGCGCCGAGCAGCTCGACCACCTGGGCGGGTGAGTAGGGCACGCCGGAGACCCGGCCGGGCCTCGCGGCGTCCAGCGCGATCGACGGGCGGGGGGCGCGGGTGTCGACGTCGACCAGCGCGCCGACGACGCGGGCGCCGCCGTGCTCGGCGAGCAGCTCCGCGGCGCGGGCGAGCGCGGCGACGGTCATCTCCGGGTCGACGCCGCGCTCGAAGCGGCGGGCGGCCTCGCTGGGCAGCCGGTGCCGGCGGGCGGTGCGCGCGACGCCGGTGGGCTCCCAGTGCGCCGCCTCGAGCAGCACGTTCGTGGTGCCGTCGCCGATCTCGGTCGAGGCGCCGCCCATCACCGCGGCCAGCCCGATCGGGCCGGTGTCGTCGGTGATGAGCAGGTCGTCGCCGGACAGCGCCCGGTCGGCGCCGTCGAGGGTGGTCAGCCGCTCGCCCTCGCGGGCCCGGCGGACGACGATCGGGCCGGTCACGGCGTCCCGGTCGAAGGCGTGCATCGGCTGGCCGAGCTCGAGCATCACGTAGTTGGTGACGTCGACGGCCAGGGAGATCGAACGGACGCCCGACTGGGCCAGCCGGCGGCGCATCCACCAGGGGCTGGGCCGGGTCGGGTCCAGCCCCTCGAGCGCGACCATGGAGAACCGGTCGCAGCGGTCGGCGTCGGCGACGGTCACCTCCCACGCCGGCTCGCCGGACCAGGCGGCCGGCGCCGCCGCGCCCGGGTCGCGCCACGGCACGCCCAGGCCGGTGCCCACCTCGCGGGCGATCCCGCGCATGGACAGGCAGTAGCCGCGGTCGGGGGTCACGTTGAGCTCGATGACGACGTCGTCGAGGCCCACGACGGGGCGGGCGTCGGCGCCGGGCTCGAAGCCCTCGCCCAGCACCAGGATCCCGGCGTGGTCCTCGCCGATGCCGAGCTCGCGGACCGAGCAGATCATCCCGTCGGAGACGTGGTCGTAGGTCTTCCGCGCGGCGATCTCGAACCCGCCGGGCAGCACGGCGCCGGGCAGCGCGACGACGACGCTGTCCCCCGCGACGAAGTTGCTCGCCCCGCAGACGATCCCGCGCGGGGCGCCCTCGCCGACGTCGACCTGGCACCACCGGATCGGCTTCTTGAAGCCGGTGAGCTCCTCGATCTCCAGCACCCGGCCGACCACGAGCGGGCCGGTGACCTCGGCCGGGGTGTGGACCTCCTCGACCTCCAGGCCCAGCCGGACGAAGGCGGCGTCGAGGTCCTCGACGGGAGTCCCGGCGGGGACGTCGACGTACTCGGCCAGCCAGCCGACGGGGACCCGCATCTACAGCTCCACTCCGAACGCACTCGTGAACCGGACGTCGCCCTCGACGATGTCGCGCATGTCGCCGACGCCCGAGCGGAACTGCAGCGCCCGCTCGATGCCGACGCCGAAGGCGAAGCCGCTGTACTCCTCGGGGTCGACGCCGCAGGCGACGAGCACCCGCGGGTTGACCATCCCGCAGCCGCCCCACTCGACCCAGCGCGGGCCGTCGCGGTGCTCGGGGAACCAGACGTCGAACTCGGCCGAGGGCTCGGTGAACGGGAAGTACGACGGCCGCCAGCGGGTGACCGCCTCGGGGCCGAACAGCGCCCGCGCGAGGTGGTCGAGGGTGCCGCGCAGGTGCGCCATCGTCAGCCCGCGGTCGACGGCCAGGCCCTCGACCTGGTGGAAGACCGGGGTGTGCGTCGCGTCGAGCTCGTCGGTGCGGTAGACCCGCCCGGGCGCGACGACGTACACCGGCGGCGTCCGGGACAGCAGCGTGCGGGCCTGCACCGGGCTGGTGTGCGTGCGCAGCACCAGGCCGGAGTCCTCGGGGGCGACGAAGAGGGTGTCCATCATCGTGCGCGCCGGGTGGTCGCGGCCGATGTTGAGCGCGTCGAAGTTGAACCACTCGGCCTCGAGCTCGGGGCCGTCGGCCACCTCGTAGCCCATGCCGACGAACACGTCGGCGATCCGCTCCTGCAGCGTGGTCAGCGGGTGGCGGGCGCCGCGCGGGGTGCGGTCCCAGGGCAGGGTGACGTCGACCCGCTCCTCGGCCAGCGCCCGGGCGTCGCGCTCGGCCTCGAGCTCGGCCCTCCGCGTCTCGTACGCCTCGGTGACGGCGACCCGCGCCGCGTTCACCCGCTTGCCGGCGTCGGCGCGGGCGGCCGGCGGCAGCGCGCCGAGCTCGCGGCGGGCCAGCGGCACGGGCGCGCGGTCGCCGAGGTGGGCCGGGCGCACGGCGGCCAGCGCCTCGAGGTCGCCCGCTCCCGCGAAGGCCTCCCGCGCCGCTGCGACGGCGGCGTCGAGGGCCTCGGCGGACAGGGCCGCGACCTGCTTCGGGTCGTAGGGGTCGTTGGCGCCGGACACGGGAGGCCATTCTGCCCGGCGGCCCCGGGACGTCGCTGCCGGGTTTGCCGCGACCGCCCGACGGCCGCTCGTGCCCGCCGCCACCCCGCCCGGGATCGGCGGTCCCGTGGCCACCGGGCGCGGACGGCCACGGGATCGCCGGTCCCGGTGCCGGCGGGAGGACGGGGGCCGGCGGCTGCCAGGATCGGCGGGACGGCGGGACGACGACGCGGGAGGCGCACCGGATGGCGATGGTGCTGGCGCTGGCCTCGGCCGTCGTCTACGGGATGGCCGACTTCTGCGGGGGGATCGCCAGCCGCCGGGCCGCCGCGGCCGCCGTCGTCGCGCTGTCGCAGGCGGCCGGGCTGGTCGCCGTCGTGCTGCTGCTCCCCTGGCTCGGCGGCAGCCCCACGCCGGCCGACCTGGGCTGGGGCGCGGCCGCCGGTGTCGCCGGCGGGGCCGGGCTGCTGCTGTTCTACCGCTCGCTGGCCACCGGGGTGATGAGCGTGGTGGCCCCGGTGACGGCGGTGGCGGCCGCGGCGCTGCCGGTGGTCGGCGGCCTGCTGCTCGGCGAGCGGCTCGGCGTCCTGGCCGCGCTCGGCATCCTGCTCGCGCTGGTCGCGGTGGTGCTCGTGGCGGCCGAGGGCGGGCTGTCCTCGCTGCGCGCCGCGCGGCTGGGCACCGTCGCGCCGGCGCTGGCCGCCGGCGCCGGCTTCGGGCTGTTCTTCGTGCTGCTGGACCGCACCGGCGGGGACTCGGGCCTGAGCCCCCTGCTGGCCGCCCGTGTCGTGTCGGTGCTGCTGATCGGCGGGCTCGCGCTGGCGTCGGGCCGCTCGCTGCTGGTGTCCCGCGGGGTGCTGCCGGTGGTGGTGCTCGCCGGCGTCGGCGACATGACGGCCAACGCGCTGTTCCTCGTCGCCACCCAGGTCGGCGAGCAGCTGGCGATCACCGGGGTGCTGGCGTCGCTGTACCCGGCGAGCACGGTCGTGCTGGCGCAGGTCGTGCTGCGCGAGCGGCTGGCCGGGGCGCAGCGCGCCGGGCTGGCCGTCGCGGCGGCCGCCGTCGTCCTCATCGCGCTGCCCGCCTGACCCTCCCGGGGGAGCCGGGCGGACCGACGGGTGTCGCCCCGGGGGTCCGCTGCCGACAACCGGGACGTGACCCGCCCCCACGAGGCACCGGCGCCCTCCGGATCCGACCCCGTCCTCGCCGACGCCCTGCGCGGCGTGCGCAGCGTCTTCCAGCCCATCGTCGAGATCGACACCGGGCGGGTCGTCGCCTACGAGGCCCTCGCGCGCGGCCCGGTCGGCCCGCTGGAGCGGCCCGACGCGCTGTTCGCCGCGGCCCGCGGCGCCGGCCGGCTCGCGGAGCTGGACGAGGCCTGCCGCGCGGCCGCCTTCCGCGGCGCCGTCGACGGCGGGCTCGTGGCGCCGCTGACCGTCTTCGTCAACGTCGAGCCCGAGGTGCTCGACACCGCACCGCTGGCCGACCTCGTCGCCATCGCCGAGGGCGCGCCCGGCGACCTGCGGGTGGTCATGGAGATCACCGAGCGGGCGATCGCGGCCCGGCCGGCCGAGCTGCTGCGCACCGTCGAGCGGGTCCGGGAACTGGGCTGGGCCATCGCCGTCGACGACGTCGGCGCCGAGTCGATGTCGCTGGCGTTCCTGCCGCTGCTGTGCCCCGACGTCGTCAAGCTCGACCTGCGCCTGGTGCAGGAGCGCCCGGGCCCGGCGATCGCCGAGATCGTGAACGCGGTCAACGCCTACGCCGAGCGCAGCGGCGCCGTGGTGCTCGCCGAGGGCATCGAGACCGCCGGGCACCTGGCCTACGCCCGCGGGCTGGGCGCCACCCTCGGCCAGGGCTGGCACCTCGGCCGCCCCGGCCCGGGCGCCGCCCCGGGGTTGCCGGTCGGCGAGCTGGTGCTGCCCGGCGCCGGCCGGCCCACCGGCGCGGTCGGCGCGGTCTCCCCCTTCGCCTGCCTGCCCGACGACGTCCCGCTGCGCCGCGCGCCCAAGGCCCTGCTCATCGAGCTGTCCAAGCAGCTGGAGCGGGAGGCCATGCGCCTGGGCGAGACCTGCGTGGTGGCCGCGACCTTCCAGGAGGCGCGCCACTTCACCGTCGCCACGACCCAGCGCTACCGCGACCTGGCCGAGCGCACCGGCTTCGTCTGCGCGCTGGGCGAGGACCTGCCGGTGGAGCCGCTGCCGGGCGTGCGCGGCGCGCACCTCGCCGACGACGACCCGGTGCGCGGCGAGTGGGACGTCGCCGTCCTGTCCCCGCACTTCAGCGCCGCGCTGCTGGCCCGCGACCTCGGCGACGACGGGCCCGACCTGGAGCGCACGTTCGAGTACGCGCTGACCTACGAGCGCACGACGGTGTCCCGCGCGGCGTCGTCGCTGCTGTCCCGGGTGGCCCCGCGCGCCGGCGGCACCGTGCCCGCGGCGGCCGTCGCGCCCCGGCCGGCGGTGGTGGCGAGCCCGGCGGCCGCCGCGCTGGCCGTGGGCACCACGCAGGCGGAGGCGCTGCTGCGGCGGGCGCTGGAGGCCACGCCGAGCGGGGTGACCGTCGTCGACGTGCGGCTGCCCGACCAGCCGATCGTCTACGCCAACGAGGCCTTCCGGCAGCTGGCCGGCCTGTCCTCGGACGAGATCCTCGGCCGCAACTGCCGGCTGCTGCAGCACCCCGACACCGACCCGGGCGCGGTCGCCCGCGTCCGCGCGGCGGTCGACGCCGGGCAGCCGTGCCGGGAGACGCTGCTCAACGTCCGCGGCCCCGGGCGGACGCCGTGGTGGAACGAGCTGCACCTCGCGCCGGTGCACGACGCCGACGGCACCGTCGTCCAGTACATCGGCGTGCAGGTGGACGTCACCGCGCGCGTGGAGGCGGAACGGGCCCTGGTCCGCGAGCGCGACCGGACGTCGGCCGCGCTGGCCCGCATCCAGGAGCTGGCCTACACCGACCCGCTGACCGGGCTGCCCAACCGGCGCCGGCTGGAGGAGCAGGTGGAGGCCGCGATCTGGGAGGCCCGCGCCCGCGGCGACGCGCTCGGCCTGCTGTTCGTCGACCTCGACGGGTTCAAGGCGGTCAACGACCGGCTCGGCCACGCCGCCGGCGACGAGCTGCTGCAGGTGGTCGCCCGCCGGCTGCGCGAGCGCGTCCGCCGCCGCGACCTGCTGGCCCGCCTCGGCGGCGACGAGTTCCTCGTCGCGCTGCCGGACCTGCGGCCGGAGACGGCGCCGGAGGAGGCGCGGCGGGTCGCCGACGAGCTCACCGCCTCGATCCGCCGGCCGGTGCCGCTGCACGGCACCGAGGTGCACGTGGACGCGAGCATCGGGGTCAGCGTCTGCCCCGCCGACGGCGTCGCGTTCGCCGACCTGCTGCACCGCGCCGACCTGCGCATGTACGACCGCAAGGCGGTCACCCGCGGCGCCGCCACCCGGGCCGCCACCGCGCGGGCCGCCGCGGGCGCCGCGCGGGTGCCGCGGCGGGAGCCGGCCCTGCCGTAGGGATGCGCCCCGGAGGTCCGCCCGCGCACGGTGACGTCGCGGGCGTTCCCTCAGGCGGGCGGCAGCAGGCCGACCAGTCCCCCGGCGGCCAGCGCGGTCAGCTGCTCGACCAGCTCGGCGGCGGGCACCTCGCGGGTGCCCGACCACCAGTGCGCGGCCAGCTGCACCATGCCGACGACGCCGTAGGCCCACGTCGTCACGGCACCGGTGGGCCGGCCCGCGGCGGCCAGCCGCTCGCCGAGCAGCGCCGCCAGCGCGCCGGCGACCTCCCGCTCGGTGGCGGCCACGAGGTCCGGGCGCCCGGCGCGGCCGGCCGAGGCGTAGGCGAAGCGGTAGAGCTCCGGCTCGTCCTCGACCAGCAGCACGAACGCGGCGATGACTGCGCGCAGCCGCTCGACGTCGTCGCGGCGCTCGGCGGCCAGCTCCCCCAGCAGCCGCGGCAGCAGGACCGCCGAGGAGATGCGCTCGAGGACGGCGTCGACCAGCTCGTCCTTGTCGGTGAAGTAGCGGTAGATGACCGTCTTGGACACCCCGGCGGCGCGGGCGACGTCGTCGACGGCGAACCCCGGGCCGGCCGCGCGGACCGCCTCGACGGCGGCGGCGACGAGTTCCTCGCGGCGGGCGCGGCGGTGCTCGGTCCAGCGGGCGCGCCGCCCGTCCGCGGCCGGCCGCGGGTCGCCGTCGAGCCGTTGCCTGGGTCCCACGGTCACGGCCGCCCTCCCCCACGGAGACACCCGCCGACCCGAGGAGGCCGGCAGACCTGCACCCTGCCGTCCGCGCCCCGTGGCGGGAAAGCGTCGGCACCCGTCCGGCTCCCGCCGCGGCGCGCCGCCCTCACCGGAACATCGCCGCGGCCTCCTCGACCACCGCGACGTAGGCGGCCCGGTCGGCGTCGCCGTCGCGGGTGAGGTTGTCGTCGTCCCGCCGCAGGCCGGCCGCGCCGTCGAGGCCCTCGCGCAGCACGTCGGCGTGCCCGGCGTGGCGGGACACCTCGGCCAGCACGTGCACCAGCAGCGTGTGCAGCGTGGGGTGCCGCCGCTCCTCGGGCCACCACGGCACCTCGCCGGTGGCGTCGAGCGGCAGCGCGGCGACCGAGGCGTCGGCGTGCGCGGTGGCGCGGGCGTACAGCGCCAGGACGTCCTCGCGGGACTCGTCGGCGCGCACCCACAGGTCGTCGTCCCCGGCGTCGGGGTCGTCCCAGACCATCGGCTCCGGGAACGGCCGGCCCACGACGTTGCCGAGGTAGCCGGCCTCCACGCAGGCCAGGTGCTTGACCAGGCCGAGCAGGTTGGTGCCGGTGGCCGTCAGCGGCCGGCGGACGTCGTACTCGGACAGCCCCTCGAGCTTCCACAGCAGCGCCTCGCGGGCGGTGCTGAGGTAGCGCAGCAGCACGGCCTTCGCGTCGTCCACGCGGGCAGCCTCTCAGCCCTGGGCGAGCTGCGTCGCGTAGAGGCAGATCGCCGCGGCGGCGGCCAGGTTGAGGCTCTCGGCGCGGCCGCGCATCGGGATCCGCACCCGGGCGTCGGCGGCTGCGGCCAGCTCCGGCGGCACCCCGCGCGCCTCGTTGCCGAACAGCCACAGCACCGGCCCGGCGAGGGCGTCCCCCAGCTCGTCGAGCGCGGCCTCGCCCCCGCCGTCGGCGGCCAGCACGGTGACCCCGCGCGCCTGCAGGCCGGCGACCAGCGGCTCCAGCGGCGCACCCCGGACGACGTCGACGTGGAACAGGCTGCCGGCGCTGGAGCGGACCGCCTTGCCGCCGTAGGGGTCGGCGGACCCGGCGCCGAAGACCACCGCGCCGGCGCCGCAGGCGTCGGCGGTGCGCAGCACGGTGCCGGCGTTGCCGGGGTCGGCCAGGCCGGCCAGGCCGACGGCCAGCGCGGGCGGGTCGGCGGTCAGCCGGTCGGCGGGCATGTCGCGCAGCGCGCAGACGGCGACCAGGCCCTGCGGCGTCACGGTCTCGGACAGGCCCGCGACGGCCCTCTCGGTGACCAGCCGGACGGGGACGGTGGTGCCGGCGAGCAGGTCGCGGTGCGCGGCGGCCGCGGCCTCGGTGGCGAACACCTCGCGGACGTCGTCCGGTGCGGTGGCCAGTGCCTCGGAGACCGCCTGGCGGCCCTCGGCGAGGAAGGCGCCCGCGGCGTCGCGGCCGGCGCGCCGGGTCAGCTTGCGCGCGGCGGCGACCCGGCCCGACCGCTCGGTCAGCAGCTCGCTCACGTCGTCTCCCCTCGTCGGGATCGGCGGTCCCGTGGCCATCGGGCGCTCATCGCCACGAGACCGCCGGTCCCGCGCGCACACGGGCCCCACACGCACCGACGCCGCCGGCGCCGGCCCAGGTGGGCCGGTCACCGACGGCGTCGGGAGGGAGTGCCTACGCGGCCTGCTCGCCGCCGGCCGGGGCCGCCGCGACGGCGGCCCGGGCGGTCTCCACCAGGGCGGCGAAGGCGGCCGGCTCGTTGACCGCGAGCTCGGCGAGCACGCGGCGGTCGAGCTCGATGCCGGCCAGCTTCAGGCCCTGCATGAACCGGTTGTAGGTCATGTCGTTCTGCCGCGCCGCGGCGTTGATGCGGGTGATCCACAGCTTGCGGAAGTCACCCTTGCGCGCCTTGCGGTCGCGGTAGTTGTAGGTGGCCGAGTGGAGGATCTGCTCCTTGGCCTTGCGGTACAGGCGCGAACGCTGACCGCGGTACCCGCTGGCGGCCTCGAGGGTCGTCCGGCGCTTCTTCTGGGCGTTGACCGCCCGCTTCACGCGTGCCACGTGAGAACTCCTTGCTGGTTACGGGAGGCGGGGGCTCAGATGCCCAGCAGCTTCTTGATGGTCTTGCTGTCGGCCGGGGACATGACCTGGTCCTTCTCCAGCCGGCGCTTGCGCCGCGAGCTCTTGTGCTCGAACTTGTGCTGGTTGTTGGCCTGCTCCCGCATGATCTTGCCGGTGCCCGTGACGCGCACCCGCTTCGCGGTGCCCTTGTGGGTCTTCTGCTTCGGCATGTCCTCGTCGTCCTGTTCGTGGGTGTCGGCGCCGCCCGGCAGCACGAGGCTGCCGAGACGACGCCGGCCGTCTCGGTGGTGCGTGGTCGGCCCTCCTGCAGGGGCCCGCCGCGAGCGTGCGAGCGGTGGGGGGCAGGAGGGTCCTTCCTCAGGCCGTCGGGGTCTGCCCCTCGGCGGCCCGGTCGGCCTTGGCCTGACGGCGGGCGCCGTCGGTCGCGGCCTGGTTCCGGTGCGGGGCGATCACCATGACCATGTTCCGGCCGTCCTGCTTCGGGTTGGACTCGACGACGCCCAGCTCGGAGACGTCGCCGGCCAGCCGCTGCAGCAGGCGGTAGCCCATCTCGGGCCGCGACTGCTCGCGCCCGCGGAACATCACGGTGATCTTGACCTTGTCGCCCGCCTTGAGGAAGCGCTCGACGTGGCCCTTCTTGGTCTCGTAGTCGTGCGGGTCGATCTTCAGGCGCAGCCGCATCTCCTTGATGACGGTGAGCGCCTGGTTCCGCCGGGCCTCGCGGGCCTTCTGGGCGGACTCGTACTTGAACTTCCCGTAGTCCATCAGCTTGACGACCGGCGGCCGGGCCATCGGCGCGACCTCGACGAGGTCGAGCTCGGAGTCCTGCGCCAGGCGCAGCGCCTCGCCGATCGGCACGATGCCGACCTGCTCGCCCTCCGGGCCCACCAGGCGGACCTCGGGGACGCGGATACGGTCGTTGATACGGGGCTCGGTGATGGCCTCTCCTCTGCTCTGTCACACGGGAGGAGGTCGCGCCCACCCGGGCACCGGAGACGGCGAGGGCCCCGTGAGCGGGTGCTCACAGGGCCCGTCTCGCCGGTGCGGCACCGGCCCGTCGCCGGGCCGGGCACGTCGCGGAGGACCGGCCGGGGCAGGCCGGACTCCCGCGAACCGGGGACCTGGGCACCTCGACGGCGCCAGGTGGGAGCGGGCTCCTCTTGGTCAGCGGCCCGGGGCGGGGCCGCTGGAGTGGTTCACGCGCCTCGTGTAGCGGGGAGGCACGCTCATGCTACAGCGTCGCGGACGCTGCAGGTATTCCGGGAGCCGGGACGCCGCTCACTCGTGCAGCAGCGGGCCGTGCGCCGGCGCGGGACGGGCGGCGACGTCGGCGGCCAGCAGCGCCCGCAGCCCCTCGACGGCGGTGGCCGCGCGCTCGCCGTCGACCGCCTGCAGCGCCGTCATCGCCATCGCGTCGCCGTTGGCGAGCTCCAGCGTGGCCACCCACGCCCGGCGGTCGAACCGGACGCCGCGCACCGCCGCCCAGGGCAGCGTCCGCTGCCCGAGCAGGTTCCGCACCCGGATGCCCGAGGCGTCGGCGTCGACCCGCGGCCGGCCCAGCAGCAGGATCCCCGCGCCGACGAACAGGCCGATCCCGGCGATGGCCACGCGGTCGGCGGCGTCGAAGGGGTTGAGCTCGTCCGAGGGGTGGGTGACGAGCGCGGTGACGACCATGACGACGACGACCGTGACGGCGAGCAGCGTGCAGACCACCCGCATGAGGAGGGGGACGGCGGAGATCCGGGCGGGGGTGGTGGGCGGCGTCGGCACGCCCCCATGGTCCCAGCCCGGCGCGCGCCGCCGGGGCTGGCAGAGTGCCGGGGCGTGGACGCGAGCGGCGTGGAGGTGACCGGCCGGGCGCAGCGCGCCGCGTGGCGCGAGCGGTCGGTGCCCGCCGTCGAGCGGGTGCGGCCGGGCCTGTGGTCGGTGCCGGTGCCGATGGGCGGCCCGCTGCGGTGGGTCAACGCCCACGTGCTCGAGCTGGCCGGCGGCGGGCTGGGCCTGGTCGACACCGGCTGGGACGCCGACGACAGCTGGGCGGCGCTGTGCGCCGGGCTGGCCGGGATCGGCGCCGGCGTCCGCGACGTCCGCGGCGTGCTGGTCACCCACATGCACATGGACCACGTCGGCCTGGCCGGCCGGGTGCGGGAGGCCTCGGGTGCGTGGGTGGCGATGCACCCGGCCGACGCCCGCGACCTGACCGCCTTCACCGCCCGCTCGCCCGAGGAGTCCACCGAGGTGGAGGTCGCCTTCCTCGTCGGGCTGGGCGCCCCCGAGCCGGACGCCCGCGCGGACGCCGGGACGCCGGAGGAGCGCGCGCGGTGGCGGCGGCTGGCGCTGCCCGACCGGCTGCTCGAGGACGGCGACCGCGCGGACCTGCCCGGCTGGTCGCTGCGCGCCGTCCACACGCCCGGCCACACCGCCGGGCACCTGTGCTTCGCCGACGAGGCCACCGGCCTGTTCTTCGCCGGCGACCACGTCCTGCCCCGCATCAGCCCGAACGTCTCGACGCACGCCGGCGGCGCCGCCGACCCGCTGCGCGACTACCTGTCCTCGCTGGAGCGGGTCGCCGGGGAGGAGGCCGGCGAGGTGCTGCCCGGCCACGAGTGGCGCTTCCGCGGCCTGGCCGGCCGGGCCCGCGAGCTGCGGGCGCACCACGAGCGCCGGCTGGCCGAGCTGCTGGCCGCGGTCCGGGCGCACCCGGGGAGCACCCCGTGGGACCTGGCCGCACACCTGACGTGGTCGCGGCCGTGGTCGCAGTACGAGCGGCGGATGCGGATCTTCGCCGTCACCGAGACCGACGCCCACCTGCGGCTGCTGGTCACCCGCGGCCTGGTCGTCGGCGACGGCGCGCGGGTGCCGCGCTACGCGGCGGCGCACCTGCGCTGATCCGGCACTAACCTGGGTGCCCACAGGTCGCGGCACCTCGAAGAAGCGGGTGGCCGCGGCCGGTCCCCGCGAGGTGCCCGTGTCCCAGGACGCCACCCGATCCCTCCCCCTGGCCGACGAGCTGTCGGTCGTCTCCGCGCGCGTGGCCGGGCTGCTGCTCTCCGAGGAGACCGTCGCCACCGCACTGGGCCTGGTCGGCTCCCTCGTGCTGCAGACCGTCCCGGCGGCGGCCGGCGCGGGCGTCTCGATCGTCGACCGCACCGGGCGGCGGTCGTCGGGCTCCACCGATCCGGTGGTCGAGCGCGCCGACGCGCTGCAGTACGAGCTCGACGAGGGGCCGTGCCTGGCCGCGGCCGCCGGGCGGGTGCTCGTGCGGGCCGACGACCTGCGCGCCGAGCCCCGCTGGCCGCACTGGGCCGCCGCGGCGGTCGAGCTCGGCCTGCTGTCCACCCTGAGCGTGCCGCTGGTGGCCGGGGACCGGACGCTGGGAGCCCTCAAGGTCTACGGCGCCGACCCCGGCGTCTTCACCGACCACGACGCGCAGGTGCTCACCCTGTCCGCGGCGCAGGCCGCCCTGCTGGTCACCCACGTCACGGCCCGGGAGCAGGCCCGCCGGGCCAGCGACGACCTGCGGAGGGCCGTGACGACGCGCGACGTCGTCAGCACCGCCAAGGGGGTGCTCATGGCCCGGCACGGCGTCGGCGAGGAGACCGCGCTGGCCATGCTGCTGTCCCGCTCAGGAGGGGACGCCGGCACGCTGCGGCAGGCGGCCCGGGCGGTGGTCGACTCGGCCGTCCGCCGGCTCCGCTGATGGTCGCCGCCGGCGTCCCCGACGAGGACCGGCGCACCGTGCTCGTGGCCGCGCTCCGGCACGCCGAGCTCACCCTCGAGCAGCTGTGGCTGCGGTACTTCGAGCTCGGCGGCAACGCCGACCTGTTCGACGTCGAGGCCCACCTGGACGGGCTGGCGCGGCTGTCCGACCTCGACGGCGACCTGCTGGCCGTCGCGGTCAACGAACGGCTCGACGAGCTGTCCGCGGCCCGCCGGGTGCCCTACTCCCGGCCGCTGCGCCCGCCCCGGCCCACCACCGGGCCGCTGGCGGCGCTGCTGCAGCTGCTCGAGGCCGCCCGCACCGCCCCGCCGGACCGGCTGCCGCAGCTGGCCGCGGGGGCCGGCCGGGTGCTCGGCGTCGACGTCACGGTGCACGTCGTCGACCACGAGCAGCGCCGGCTGGTGCAGCTGCCCGGCGAGGGCCGCAGATCCGGCGAGCCGGTCGCCGTCGACGGCACCCTGCCGGGACGCGTCTTCCAGTCCGGGCAGCTGCTGCCGTCGGAGGCCGGGGGGCTGCCGCGCCTGTGGGTGCCGCTGCTCGACGGCGCCGACCGGGTCGGCGTCCTGGAGGTGCGGGTGGAGGCCGCCCGGGACCTGGAGGACCCCGGCCTGCGCGAGCAGTGCTGGTGGCTGGCCTCGATGGTCGCCCACCTGGTCACCTCGATGGGCGTCTACGGCGACGTGCTCGAGTGCACCCGGCGCACCCGGCCGCGGACGCCGTCGGCCGAGCTGGTCTGGCAGCAGCTCCCCCCGCTGACCGCCGCGACCGACGCCTTCGTCGTCGCCGGCCTGCTGGAACCCAGCGCCGCCGTCGGCGGGGACGCCTTCGACTACGCGCTCGCCGAGGACGCGGTGTGGCTGACCGTGCTCGACGCCATGGGGCACGGCCTCGGGGCGGGGCTGATGAGCGCCGCGACGCTCGCCACCGCCCGCAGCGCGCGGCGGGACGGGCGCGGCCTGCACGACCAGGTCCGCGCGGTGGACGAGGTGGTCGCCGCGACGTTCCCCGGCAGCGCCTTCGTCACCGGGGTCCTCGCCCAGCTCGACGTCGCCACGGGGCGGCTGCGCTACGTCCGCGCCGGGCACCCGCCGCCGCTGCTGCTGCGGCGCGGGCGGGTGGTCAAGGAGCTCAGCGCGGGCGGGCGGGTGCCCCTCGGGCTCGGCACGCCGGCGTTCGAGGTCGCCGAGGAGGTGCTCGAGCCCGGGGACTGGCTGGTGCTCTACACCGACGGCGTCACCGAGGCGCGCGACGCCGCGGGACGGTGGTTCGGCGAGCAGCGGCTGGTCGAGTTCCTCACCCGGGCGGTCGCGGCCGGGCACCCCCCGCCGGAGACCGTGCGCCGGCTGGTGCGCGCGGTCCTCGACCACCAGGGCGGCGTGCTGCAGGACGACGCCAGCATCCTCATCGCCTCCTGGACCACCCGCTGACCGGTCGCGCCCCCGCGGCCGGCCGGCCGAGCAGGGGCCGTCACACGACCGCGACGCCCACCGGCCACCATGGACCGGTGACCTCCTCCCCCGACGCCCCGGCGCTCGCGACCGGTCCGGAGCAGGCAGCCGGCCCCGCGCCGCTGGCCGGGTACACCGTGGCGGTCACCGCCGCGCGGCGGCGGGAGGAGCTCGGCGCGCTGCTCGACCGCCGCGGCGCCCGGGTGGTGTACGCCCCGGCGATCCGGATCGTGCCGCTGGCCGACGACGCCGAGCTGGTCGCCGCCACCGAGGCGGTGCTCGCCGCGCCGGTGGACCTGGTGGTCGCGACGACGGGGGTGGGCTTCCGCGGGTGGCTGGAGGCGGCCGAGGCCTGGGACCTGCCGCTGGTCGGGCACCTGCGCGGCGCCCGGGTGCTCGCCCGCGGCCCCAAGGCGCGCGGCGCCATCCGCGGCGGCGGGCTGGTCGACGCGTGGTCGCCGGCGTCGGAGTCGTCGGCCGAGGTGCTCGAGCACCTGCTGTCCGGCGCGGAGGGCCCGCTGGAGGGGCGCCGGGTCGCCCTCCAGCTGCACGGCGACCCGCTGCCGGAGTTCGTCGACGCGCTGCGCGCGGCCGGCGCCGAGGTGCTGACCGTGCCGGTCTACCGGTGGGTGCTGCCCGAGGACGTCGCGCCGCTGCGCCGGCTGGTCGGCCAGGTCCTGGCCCGCGCGGTCGACGCGGTGACCTTCACCAGCGCGCCGGCCGCCGCCAGCCTGCTGTCGGTGGCCGCCGAGCTCGGCCGGCGGGACGAGCTGGTCGCCGCGCTGACCGGCGGGGTGCTGCCGGTGGCCGTCGGTCCGGTCACCGCCGGCCCGCTGACCGCCGCCGGCATCCCGACGCTGCAGCCCCAGCGCTCCCGGCTGGGCGCGCTGGCCCGCGAGGTCGTCGCCCGGCTGCCCGAGCGGGACCCGGTGCTGCGGGTCGGCCGGGCCGCGCTGCAGGTGCGCGGGCACGCCGCCGTCCTCGACGGCCGCCTGGTGGAGCTGCCGCCGGGGCCGATGGCGGTGCTGCGGGCGCTGGCCGCCCGTCCCGGCGCCGTCGTCGCCGAGGCCGACCTGGTGCCCGGGCTGCCCGGCGGCGGGGACGGGCACGCGGTGGAGATGGCGGTGACCCGGCTGCGCGCCGCGCTCGGGCCGGGCGTCGTCGAGACCGTCGTCGAGCGCGGCTACCGCCTGGCCGTCTGAGCCCCGTGCCCTCCCGCGGAGACGCCCCGGGGCGTCCCCGCGGAAGGGCACCGGTCACACGCCGGCCGGGCGGGCCGTCGGGCGCAGGTGGACCACCCGGGTGACGACCACGCAGGCGGCGTGGAAGCCGATGAAGACGAGGTAGGCGGCGTCGCCGCTGCCGGTGGTGAGGAACGACTGCCGGAACGCGAGGTCCACCAGCACCCCGCCGAGGGCGCCGACCGCGCCGGCGATGCCGATCAGCGCGCCGGACGTCCGCAGCGCCCGCCGGTCCGCGGCGGCCGGGTCGCCCCCGGCGGCCACCGCCTGCCGCGTTTGGGTGCGGAAGACCGCCGGGATCATCTCGTAGGTCGAGCCCTTGCCGATCCCGCTGAGCACGAACAGCCGCACGAACCTGACGACGAACAGCGGCAGCGACCCCACCCGGCTCGCCGTGAGGACCACCGCGGCGCCGGCGGCCATCGCGACGAAGGTCCAGAGGGTGGTCCGGGCACCGCCGAAGCGGTCGGCCAGCGACCCGCCGAGCGGCCGGACGAGGCTGCCGAGCAGCGGGCCCAGCCAGGTCAGCGACGCCGCGGCCCGCGGGGTGGCGAAGTCCTCGCCGAACCGGTTCTGCAGCACCTGGCCGAAGGCGAACCCGAAGCCGGTGAACGAGCCGGACGTGCCGGTGTGGAGGAAGGACATGACGTAGGTGTGCGGCTCGCGGGCCGCCTCGCGCAGGGCCCGCGGCTGGTTGCGCGCCGTCGTCAGGTCGTCCACGAGCGGGGCCGCGCCGACGGCGGCGACGACGATCAGCGGGACGTGGACGCAGAGCACGATCCGCGGGTGCTCCACCCCGGCGGTCGCCAGCACGAGCAGGCCGACGAGCTGCACCACCGGGACGCCGAGGTCGCCGCCGCCGGCGTTGAGGCCGAGCGCCCAGCCCTTGAGCCGGTCGGGATGGAAGGCGTTGACGTTGGCCATCGCGCTGGCGAAGTTGCCGCCACCGACGCCGGCGAGGCAGGAGACGACCAGCAGCGTCGTGCAGGAGACGCCGGGCTCGAGGACGACGGCGGTGGCGATCGTGCTCACCGGCCCTGCCCCGCTGTGGTGAGGGTCCGGGCGCCGGGCCGACACGGGGCGGCCGGCTCGGCCATGATCGACGGCGTGGCGGAGTACACGGAGGCGGCACCGGGACGCGCGCTCGTGGAGTCCGGGGAACTGGTCGCCGGGACGATGGCGCGCACGGCCGCGGGGCTGGTGTTCGACGACGGCTCGGCGAAGGTGCGCCTGGACGGCGGGCTGGCCGCGTGGCTGCGGCGCACCGCGACCGCGGCCGACACCGACCCGGCCGCGCCGGTGTCCTCCCGCGCCCGCTGCCGCGCCGGCGCCGCGCTCGCCTTCGCCGCCGAGCTGTCGGTGACCCGCGCCGCCCAGGGCCGCACGGTGCGCACCGACGGGTTCCTCACCCCCGGTCCCGGCGACCGCGCGCCCGCCGACGAGGTGGCCGAGGCCGTGGTGCTCGCCGCGCGTGCCGTCACCGAGGAGTGGCGCGTGCGCCACCTCGGCTACCTGCTCGCCGAGGCCGCCGTCTCCCCCGACCTCGACGCCGCCGTGGTGTTCCGCGGGCTGCGGGTGGCCACGGAGCTCACCGGCCGGCAGTGGGTGCTGCTGGCCGCGGTCGGCCGGCGCGAGCGCACCCCGCTGCCGATGACGCCGGTGCCGCAGGACCCGCGCGGCTGGACCGCGTGGGGCGCGCTCGAGGACCTCACCGACCTGCAGCGCCGCGGGCTGCTCGACCCGCCGCCGGCGACCCCGCGCCCCGGCGGCGCGGCGCTCCCCCGGCTGCGCCCGGCCGACCTGCGGCTGACCCGCCGCGGCGTGCTCGTGCACCGGCTGCTGGCGCTGCACTTCGTGCGCGACGCGACGGTCGCCGCCGCCCTCGCCGAGCTGGCCTGACCTCCCCGGCGGATCGTGACCCGTCCGTGACCTGCCGGTGTGGGTCCGGCGGGTGCCCCGCGGCGTGGAAGGGGTGACGGCCGACCGCGGGAGGGCACGGGTGGAGCAGGGCTTCGAGGACGCGTCCTTCGAGGACTTCGTGTCCCGCGAGCAGGCCGGGCTGCTGCGCCTGGCCGTGCTCCTCGCCGGGGACCGCGGGCACGCCGAGGACCTGGTGCAGACCGCGCTGCTCAAGACCTACCGGCACTGGGACCGGGTCACCCGCGGCGGCGACCCGACCGCCTACGTCCGCCGGGTCGTCGTCACCACCCACACCAGCTGGCGGCGCCGGCTGGCGAGCACCGAGCAGGTGGTCGAGACGCTGCCCGACCGCGCCGACCCGGCGCGGCCGCGCGAGGACGACGAGGAGCTGCGCGCCGCGCTGCGCTCGCTGCCGCCGCGGATGCGCGCCGCCGTCGTCCTGCGCTACTACGCCGACCTCTCCGAGCAGCAGGCCGCCGAGGCGATGGGCTGCTCGGCCAGCGCGGTGAACACCCACACCACCCGGGGGCTGGCCCGCCTGCGCGCGCTGCTGGCGCGGCCGGTCCTCGTGAGCGGGGAGGACTCCTGATGGACGACCTGACCGACCGGCTGACCCGGCTCGCCGAGCGCACCGCTCCCCCGCCGCGGGAGGACCTCGCCGCGGCGGTGGTGTCGCGGCACCGGCGCGACCGGCGCCGGCGCACGGGCATCGCCGCGGTCGCCGTCGCGGTGGCGGCCGTGGTGGTGGCGGTGCCGGTGGTGGTGCGCGGCGGGGACGACCCGGTCCCCACCGCCGGCGTGGCCGCGCCCGGGGAGGCCGCGGCCGACGTGCTGTCCGGACCCACCCGCGGCTCGCTGGCCGGGGACGCGGCGTTCGTCGAGGGCGTGCGTCGGCTGCCGTGGTCGAGCGCGGACGTCGGCGTGCCCGAGCCGGCCGTGGCCGACCGGCACGTCGTCTTCGCCGGGGACGTCGCCGGCGCGCGCTGGGCCCTGGTGGCCGCCCGCACCGGGGCGCAGCCGCCGCCGCTCGTGCCCGACCCCGAGCTGGAGACCGACCTCGGCGCGCGCGGCGGGACCGTCGTCGCCTGGTTCACCGGCCCGGCCGGCGCGACGGCGGAGCAGATGACGGTGCAGGACGTGCCGCACGCCGTCGACCCCTCCCTGCCGCTGGCCTACGCCGACACGGGGATCGACGCGGTGGTGGTCGTGGCCGCGCCGGGTGACGTGGTCAGCGTGTCCGAGCGGCCGGAGGTCGCCGCCGACGGCACCGTCTCGCGCACCTGGACGGAGGTGGCGGCCCCCGACGGCGTCGCGGTGCTCGACCGCGGACCGTCGTCGCTCCCCTCCGACGCCGCCTTCCGCTACCGCGTCGAGCGCGACGGGTCCGTGCTGGCCACCGGCATGCCGGACACCCGCTGGGGCGGGGCCCCGCCGGGCGACCTCGACGTCACCTGGGCGCGCGAGCAGCCGCCGGCGGCGCCCGGCGACGAGATGCGCACGGGCGAGATGGAGTCCCTCCTCGCGCGCACCGGGCTGACCGCGGACGCCGTCGCCTTCACCGTGCTGTGGGCCGGCGACGTGCCCGCGCCCACCGTCGGCACCGCCCGGGTCGCCGTCTTCTCCGCCACCCTCCCCTCGGGCGCGGTGTACGTGGGGACGACGGCCGCGGTGGCCGTCGACCGCAGCGGCAGCGCCGGCTGGAGCTGCGGGTCGGAGCTGCGGGCCGCCGGCGAGGGCGACCGGGCGGTGGCCGCGGTGTGCGAGGTGACCGACGCCAGTGCGGACCCGCCCGTGCTGCCGACCCTGGTCGTGGTGGCCCCGCCGGGGGCGACGACGGTGCGGCTGCTGGACGCGGTCGGCGGCGTGCTCGGCGAGACCGCGCTCGACGACGGCGTCGCGGTGGTCGCGGCCCCCGGGGACCTGGCGTCGGTGGAGACCCTCGACGCGGCGGGCGCGGTGCTCGAGCGCGCCGAGCCGCTCCTGGAGGCGACGCTCGAGTGAGGATCCCGGTGCTGCTGGCCGCTGTCCTGCTCGCCGGCTGCGCGGGAGCACCCGGCGGCTCCGGCGCGGTCGTCTGCCCGGCGATCGGGTGGGTCGACGCGGTGCGGGTGGAGCTCACCGGCGACTGGACCGGTCCGGCCCCGGCGTCGGTGCGGGTGGTCTGTGAGCCCTCGTGCGGGCAGGTCGTCCGCCTCGACCGGGACCCGGAGCCGCGGCGCGAGGTCACCGCGCCGCTGACCGGGACGACGGCCGGCGTACCGACGGGCACGGGGACACCGGACGCCGCGACCGTCACCGTGCTCGCGGCCGACGGCGGTGCGCTCGCCGAGGTCGACGCCGACCTGGACTGGGTGCGGGTCGGGGGCAGCGAGGAGTGCGGCGGGCCGATGGAGGCCACCGTCGTCGTCCCGGCGCCCTGAGCGCTCGGGTGCTCCCACGGGTGCGCGCTCCCGGGGCCCACGGCCACGTCGGTCGGCCCGGGGAGCGCACGCCCGACCGCGCGGGGCGCACGGGCCCGTGCACCGGGCGCGGGATGTGCACGGGCGCGACCCGGGGCGCTCCGGCACCGCGCTCGGTGCACACGCCGCTGGTTGCAGACACCGGCGGGGGCCGTGAGTGGTCAGGCCGGGGGCATGATCGCCGGTGTGGAGGAGCCGGTCGGCACCCGCGTCCCCGTCACCCCCGGGAACCCCGGGGACGTCCCCGGGCCCTTCTTCCACAGGACGCGGGCGACGCTCGCCGTCGGCGACGAGCCGGTCCCCGGTCGCGGCTCGGACTCCCAGGCCGGCCGGGTGACGGACCACGTGCACTCCGCGGCGCTGGTCGACACCGCCGCCCGGGGAGCGGAGCCGGCGACGGCGCCGGCCGGGGACCGGCACCGGGGCCACGTCCACGTCGTGGAGCCGCTGGGGCCCTTCGAGGACGACCCGAACGTCACCGACGAGCGGTTCCCCGGCAACCCCGCGCGGTCCCACCGGACCCGCTCCCCGCTGCGCGTCGGCGAGGTGGAGGACTGGGAGGGGCACGCCCCGGAGGCGGTGGAGGGGATGCTCGCCTCCCTGGCGCGGCCGCGGGAGCAGGGGCTCGACGTCATCGAGGACTGAGCGGTGTGTGCACGCGGCGCGATCCGGAGGAGCCGGGGACCGCGCTGCGTGCACACCCTGCGCCTCGGACGTCTCCCGCACCTCAGACGTCGACGACGAGCAGCCCCTCGACCTCGCGGACCGGGTACACGCGCACCCGGGTCAGCGACCCGCCGCCGAAGCAGCCGACGACGTCGCGGCCGTACCGGGCCCGGGTGCGCCCGATCGCGGCGACGACGCGGTCGAACGCCTCGTCCCAGCCGGCCTGGACCAGCGGACTGGTGCGGTCGCCGGGCACCGCGCGGACCAGCGGGCGGGTCAGCCGCTCGGGGTGGTCGAGCAGCTCGGTGGCCGACCAGCCCTTGCTGCACAGCCCGCCCCGGTTGGTCGGGGAGTCGAGGGGTACGAGCGTCGCCGGACGGTCCCCCGCGGTGACCGCCGTGCCGCACTGCAGCGAGCAGTAGGGACAGTGCGTCTCGGTGGTCCGCGTGCGGGGACCGGCCGGTGCGGCGGTGCCGGACGGGAGGGCTGCGGACACGACCCCGAGCGTCGGGCGCGGCGGTCTCCCCGCGGCCACGACGACGTCGAGGCCGCGTTCCGGAGACCTCACGGGCGGGAACGGGGTCCGGTGCGGCGCCGGTGGTGTGCAGGCTCCGACGAGGAACCGGGAGGCGGACGTGGCGCGGACCGACGACACCGTCCCGGTGCACCGTCCCGACCCCGACTCACCGGAGGCCCGTGGCGGAGCCGCGGCCGTCCTCCCCGCCGGACCCCCCGGCACCGGGCGGGCCCCCCTCGACCGCCGCCGCATCCTGGGTGCGGCCGTCGAGTTCATCGACCGGAACGGTCTCGCCGCCCTCACGATGCGGCGGCTCGGCGCCTTCCTCGGGGTGGAGGCCATGGCGCTCTACCGGTACGTGCCCGGACGCGAGCAGCTGCTCGACGGCGTCGTCGAGACCGTCATCGACGAGCTGTACGGCGATCCCGACGTGCACATGCGCGCCGCCGGCGGGTGGCAGGACTTCCTGCAGCGGCTGGCCCACGGCGTCCGGCGGATCGCCCTCGCGCACCCCGAGGTCTTCCCCCTGGTGGCCACCCGGCCGCCGGAGGCCCCCTGGGTCCGCCCGCCGCTGCGCAGCCTGCGCTGGGTCGAGTCCTTCCTCACCGCGATGACCGACAGCGGCTTCGGCGCCGAGGCGGCGGTCGCCGCGTACCGGGCCTACTCGAGCTTCCTGCTCGGGCACCTGCTGCTCGAGGTGTCGCAGAAGGGCGTGCAGATCAGCCCCGAGGACGCGCCGGGGGGCGTCTCCGGCACCGGGACCGACCTCTCCCAGTACCCGCTCGTCACCGAACTGGAGGAGCTGCTGTCCCGGGACGAGTCGGCCGCCGAGTTCGAGGAGGCCCTCGAGAACCTGCTGGGCCGCCTGGAGTCCCTCCGGCGGGAGGGGCGCGTCCCCGGGGAGTGAGCCGGATGGGGTTTACGTCGTAAACGACGGGGCATCCCCAGGGTGGCCAGCTGACCCCCGGCACTCCGCCGCGTGAGGGAGCCGGCCGATCCCCCCTTCCGCGAGGAGCACACGTGATCGACGACCGGCAGATCAGCGACGTCATCGGCAGCACCGCCGTCGGCCCCGACGGCAAGCACGGCAGCGTCGGCGAGGTCTTCCTCGACGACGAGACCGGCCGTCCCGAGTGGGCGACCGTCCGCACCGGCCTGTTCGGCACCAAGGAGGCCTTCGTCCCCCTGGCCGACGCCACGGTCTCCGGCGGCGAGCTGCGGGTCCCCTACGACAAGGCCAAGGTCAAGGGCGCCCCGCACGTCGACGTCTCCGCCGGCCACCTGTCGCCGCAGGAGGAGCAGGAGCTCTACCGCTACTACGGCCTGGGGACCGCGGGCACCACGACCGGTCAGGCGATGACGACCGGGACGACGACCGGGACGACGACCGGGACGACCGGGACGACGACCGGCGGCCGCGCCGACCTCAGCGGCAGGGAGGGCGTCGTCGGCCGCGACACCTCGGGCCCGACGACCGACAACGCCATGACCCGCTCCGAGGAGCACCTCGAGGTGGGCACCCAGCGCGTCAAGGCCGGCCGGGCGCGGCTGCGGAAGTACGTCGTCACGGAGAACGTGAGCCAGACCGTCCCCGTCTCCCACGAGGAGGTGCGGGTCGAGCGCGAGCCCATCACCGACGCCAACATCGGCAACGCGATGGACGGGCCGGCCATCTCCGAGGAGGAGCACGAGGTCGTCCTGCACGCCGAGCGCCCCGTCGTGTCCAAGGAGGCCACGCCGGTCGAGCGCGTCCGCCTCGACACCCAGACGGTGACCGAGCAGCAGGAGGTCACCGGGCAGGTGCGCAAGGAGCAGATCGAGGTCGACGGCGACGTCGACCCGACGACCCGTCGCCGCTGACCCCACCGCGGACCGGCCGGCCCCTCGGCCGGTCCGCACCCGCGCTCCCCGATCCCGTCGGGAAGGCACCATGAGCTCCCCTCCCGGCGGCGACGCCACCTCCGGCTCGGTCGGTGCGTCGGCCACCCGCGGGAAGGCCCGTGACGCCGTCGACGCGCAGCACGAGCGCCTCGGCGGCATCACGTGGGGAGCGGCCTTCTTCGGCTGGCTGTCCGCCAACGGCCTGGCCGTGGTCCTGCTGGCCCTGCTGTCCGCCGCCGGCGTCGCCTTCGACCTGACCCAGGTGTCCAGCGCCGACCAGGCCACCGACCAGGCCACCGACCAGGCCGACACCATCGGCGTCATCGGCGGCACCACGCTGCTGGTCGTGCTGTTCCTGGCCCACCTCGCCGGCGGCTACGTCGCCGGGCGCACGGCCCGCTTCGACGGGGTCCGGCAGGGCATCGCCGTGTGGGTGGTCGGCCTGCTGGTCGCCGTCGTCCTCGCCGTCCTCGGCGCGGTGCTCGGCTCGGAGTACAACGTGCTCTCGCAGCTCAACCTGCCCAGCATCCCGATCGGCGGGGACACCCTGACCACCGCCGCGATCGTCGCCGGCACCGCCGCGCTCCTGGCCACGCTGCTCGGCGCGATCCTGGGCGGCAAGCTCGGTACCCGCTACCACCGCAAGGTCGACCGCGCCGGCTTCGACGTCTGAGTCCGACGCCCCGTGGGGCCGGTCCCTCCCGGGGGCCGGCCCCACGGTCGTGTCCGGGCCCTGCGTGCGCCGTGGTGTCATGGCTGGCATGAGCGAACCCGGGCCGACGGTCCACATCGGCGTCCCGGTGGTCCGGGCGGCCGAGCCGCGCGACGTGCCGCGCATCGCCGCCACCCTCACCGTGGCGCTGGCCGAGTCGCGGTGGGTGCGCTGGGCGCTGCCGCTGGACGGGCGCACGCAGCGGCTCACCCGGCTGGCCGAGCTCGACGCCGGCCACCGCGGGGTCGCCACCGGTACGACCTGGGTCAGCGAGGACGTCGACGCCGTCGCCTCCTGGGACGCCCCCGCCGGGGCCGCGACGCCGGTGCCGGCCGACGTCCGCGCGGCGCTGGAACGGGAGGTGCCGCGGCTGCACGCCGACCGCGCCGACGCCGTCGCCGGCACCGAGGCCCAGCTCACCGCCGCGCTGCCCGAGGGCCCGCACTGGCGGCTGCGCGCGCTGGCCACCCGGCCGCGCTCGCGCCGTCGCGGGCTCGGCGGCGCGGTGCTCGCGGCGGCGCTGGCCCGCGGCGACGCCGACGGCGTCGCCGCCGCGCTGGTCGCCCCCGCCTGGGCGGTCGTGCGCTTCGCCCGCGGCCTGGGGTTCGAGGTGACGCAGGCGACCCGCTCGGCCGACGGGCAGCTGCCGCTGTGGGTGGCGGTGCGGCCGCCGGGCGTGCCCATGCCGGAGCTCTGACGGAGGACCCCCTCGTCCCCCCACCGCTCGCAGGCGTCCTCACTCCCAGCTGCCGCGGCGGCGCTTGAGCTCGCCGCGGCGCTTCTTCTCCGCGATCCGCCGCTCCTGCGAGCCGCGGGTCGGCTTCGTGCGCCGGCGCGGCGGTGGCGGCGCGGCCAGGGCGGCGCGCAGCACCGCGGCGAGCCGCTCGCGGGCCGCGGCCCGGTTGCGCAGCTGCTGGCGGTGCTCGCCGGCGACGACGGTCAGGACGCCGTCGACCAGCCGCGGGCCCAGCCGCTCGGCCAGCCGCTGCCGCTGCCCGTCGGTCAGCCCGCGCAGCTCCAGCGGCGCGACCGACAGCTCGACGCGGGAGTCGGCGGTGTTGACGCCCTGCCCGCCCGGCCCCGAGGACCGCGAGAAGCGCCACGCCAGCGCCGCGGCGGGGACGACGAGGGAGCCGGTGACCGGGAGGTCTCCGCTGGTGTCGTCGCTGCCGGGCACGCGCCCAGTCTCGTCGACGGCCTGGTCGTCCGCGATCACGGCGCTCCCGTGGGGACACGCCGACGTCGCCCGGCGCGTCGCCACGCCAGATCCGTGATCGCGGAGGTCAGGCCGGGACCGGCGGGACGAGCGTGCCCAGCAGGCGGCGCACGACCTCGACGTCGCCGTCGACGCGCAGGTCCCCGGCAGCCAGGGCGTCGTCGAGGGACCGGCGGCCGAAGGCGACCGGGCGCAGCACCGCCGGCGCGCCGGACAGGACGGCATCCGGTGCGCCGGTCGTGCCGCGGACGGCGGACAGCCGGCCGTCGGCGACGGTGAGGGTGACCCGGTCGGGCGCCATGGGGTCGTCGACGGCGAGCTCCACCCGCGCCGACCACCCGGCCAGCCGCGCGGGGTCGGCGACGGTGCGCAGCGCGAGCACGAACGCGTCGGTACCCAGCTCACCGGCCGAGGTCTGCACCGTGCGCGAGCCCCACCGGCCGAGCGCGAGCAGCACGTCCTCGAGCTCGCGCCCGCGCGAGGTGAGGGCGTAGACCCGCCCGCCCACCGGCGGCCCGGCCACGGACCGCGTGACGATCCCGGCCGCCTCCAGGTCGCGCAGCCGCTGGCTCAGCACGGTCGGGCTGCTGGCGCCCAGCCCGCGCGCCAGGTCGGTGTAGCGCTTGGGGCCGAGCAGCAGCTCGCGGACGACGAGCAGCGCCCACCGCTCCCCCACGACGTCGAGAGCGCGGGCGACCCCGCACGGGTCGCCGTAGCTGCGGCGGTCCGGCACGCGGCCGAGGCTACCCCTTGCACTTTGTCAGACCTAGCCACTACTACTGAATCCGTAGCAACCGATCGGAGGAGGAGTCGTGGGCCGGATCAGCATCGTGGAGAACGTCAGCCTGGACGGCGTCGTGCAGGCGCCGGGCTCACCGGACGAGGACACCCGCGGCGGGTTCGCCCACGGTGGCTGGTTCGCGCCCTATCCCGACGGCGTCCTCAGCGAGGTCATGGGCCGCGGCATGGCGGGCGAGGGCGCCATGCTGTTCGGCCGGCGCACCTTCGAGTCGATGCAGGCCGCGTGGGCGGGCACCACCGACAACCCGTTCGGCCCGGTGCTCGACGCCAAGCGGAAGTACGTCGTCACCCGGGACCCGGGCTACGCACCGACGTGGGAGAACACCACGGTCCTCGCCGGCGACGCCGCCGCCACCGTCGCGGAGCTCAAGGCCACCGTCGACACCGACCTCACCGTCCTCGGCAGCCCCGACCTGCTGGCCACCCTGCTCCCGGCGGGCCTGGTGGACGACGCGTGGCTCGCCGTCGCGCCGGTCGCCCTGGGCGGCGGACGCACCCTGTTCCCGGCCGGCGCGCACCTGCGCTGGGAGCTGGTCGAGTCGGTGGCGACGACGACCGGCGTCGTCCTGTCCCACTACCGCCTCGCGCGCTGAGCCCTTCCCCGCCGCCCGGGACCGTGGTGCGCTGGCCGCCGTGCCACCCACGCTCTACGAGTGGGCCGGCGGTGCACCGGCCTTCCGGCGCCTGATCGACGCGTTCTACGACCGGGTCGAGCGGGACGACCTGCTCGGCCCGCTCTTCCCCGGCGGCGTGTCCGAGGCGCACCGCGCGCACGTCACCGCCTGGTGGTGCGAGGTCTTCGGCGGCCCGCCGCTGTACACCGAGCAGCTGGGCGGGTACGAGCGGATGCTCGCCCACCACCGCCGGCTGCGGCTGGTGCCCGAGCAGCGGTTCCGCTTCGCCACGCTGATGAGCCGCGCCGCCGACGACGCCGGGCTGCCCGACGACCCCGAGTTCCGCGCGGCCTTCGTCGGCTACGTCGAGTGGGGCACCCGCCTGGCGCTGGCCAACTCGCAGGAGGGCGCCGCCGTCGTCGAGCACGCCCCGGTGCCGCGCTGGGGCTGGGGTGTGGCGCCGCCGTACCAGCCCTCGTGAGGACGATGGGGCGGTGACCTCCCTGTCCGCCGCCCTCGCCGCCGGCCCGGTCCTGCTCGACGGCGGCCTGTCCACCGAGCTCGAGGCCCGCGGGCACGACGTCGCCTCGGCGCTGTGGTCGGCGCGGCTGCTGCGCGACGACCCCGGTGCCGTCGTCGCCGCGCACGCCGCGTTCGCCGCCGCCGGGGCCCAGGTGGCGACGACGGCGAGCTACCAGGCGACCGTCGAGGGGTTCGCCGCGGCCGGGGTGGACCGGGACGAGGCGCTGGGGCTGGTCGCCCGCTCGGTGGCGCTGGCCCGGGAGGGGGCGCCGGGGTCGTGGGTCGCCGGGTCGGTCGGGCCGTACGGCGCCGCGCTGGCCGACGGCTCGGAGTACACCGGCGCCTACGCGGCCGAGGTCGGCGTCGACCGGCTGCGCGCCTTCCACCGGCCGCGGATGGCCGCGCTCGCCGACGCCGGCGCCGACGTGCTCGCCTGCGAGACGCTGCCCGCCGCCGCCGAGGTGGAGGCGGTGCTGGCCGAGGCCACGTCGCTGGGCGTGCCGGTGTGGCTGTCGCTGACCACCGTCGTCGACGCCGACGGCGTGGCGCGCACCCGCCGCGGCGAGCGCGCGGCGGACGTGTTCGCGATGGCGCGCGGGGTGCCGGAGGTGGTCGGCGTCGGCGTCAACTGCACCGACCCGGCCGGGGTGCTCCCGGCGCTGACGGCCGCGGCGGCCGCCGGGGTGCCGCTGGTGGCGTACCCGAACAGCGGGGAGGGGTGGGACGCCGCGGCACGGCGCTGGACGGGCACCGGCGGGATCGCGGCCGGCGACGCCGCGGCGTGGGTGGCCGCCGGCGCTCGGCTGGTCGGCGGCTGCTGCCGGGTGCGCCCGGCCGACGTCGCCGCGCTGGCCCGCACGATCAGCTGAGCTGATCGTGCCGCGTCCTGGCCCACCGCCGACGGTGAGCCAGGACGCGTCAGCGTGAGCTCAGCTGATCATCCGCGGACGGCGTTACAGGATCGGGTTGCCGCCGGTCACCGCGACGCGGGCGCCCGACACGTAGGACGCCTCGTCGCTGGCCAGCAGCACGTACACCGGCGCGAGCTCGGCCGGCTGGCCGGCGCGGCCCATCGGCACCTGCTGCCCGAAGCTGGCCACCTTCTCCTCGGGCATGGTGGCGGGGATCAGCGGCGTCCAGACCGGCCCGGGCGCGACGCTGTTGGCCCGGATGCCCTTCTCCGCGTACATCTGCGCGAGGCTCGCGGTGAAGTTCGCGATGCCGGCCTTGGTCATCGCGTACGGCGCGAGGCTCGGGCTCGGCATGTCGGAGTTCACCGACGACGAGTTGATGATCGACCCGCCCGACGGCATGTGCGGGATGACGTCCTTGCAGAGGGTGAACATCGCCGTGAGGTTGGTGGCCACCGTGTGGTCCCACTCCTCGTCGGAGACCTCCTCCAGGCTGTCGTGCGACATCTGGAACGCGGCGTTGTTCACCAGGACGTCGACCTTGCCGAACTCCTCGACGGCCTTCGGGATGATCGTCTTGGCGTGCGCGCGGTCGGAGAGGTCACCGGCGACCAGCACGCACCGGCGCCCGGCCTCCTCGACGTACTTCTTGGTGTCCTCGGCGTCCTCGTGCTCGGAGAGGTAGGAGATGAGCACGTCGGCGCCCTCGCGGGCGAAGGCGATCGCGACGGCGCGACCGATGCCGCTGTCGCCGCCGGTGATGACCGCGGCCTTGCCGGTCAGCCGGCCCGACCCGCGGTAGGTCTCCTCACCGTGGTCGGGCTTGGGGTCCATCTCGCCGAGGGTCCCCGGCGGGGTCTGCTGCTGCTCGGGCTGGGACTCGGGGCGGGGTGACGACACGGGGGCTCCTCCTGCTCGCGGGACCGGCGGGCCGGGTCTGCTCCCCGTCCCGCCCTCGGCGAGCGCCTACCCGTGCGATCCCGTGCGGAACCCGGACGGCCTCAGGCCGCGCGCCGCGGCTTCGCCTGCGCGGCCGGCTGCGGCGAACCCCACCGCATCTCGATCCGGCGACGCCCGTCGGCGTCGGTCACCGTCACCCAGTGGCACTCCGGGCAGTTCTTCTCCAGCACGCGCCTCATCCACCTTCCGTTCACCTGCTGTTCACTTTGACGGACGGAGGCGATCCGCGCCACACCCCACCGGGCGGGTCGTGACCGTTTCGTGACGTCGCCCCGGCGTCTGGGAAGGCCGGGACCGTCGGGCACGCTGTTCCCCACGATGACCGCGACCGCGCCCCTCCCCCTGCTCGACGACCCCGGCGACCTCACCGCCCTCCGGGCGCGCGGCAGCGACCCCGACGAGCTGTTCACCTCCTTCGCGGCCTGGGCCGAGGACGGCGGCACGCCGCTGTACCCGCACCAGGAGGAGGCGCTGATCGAGCTGGTCAGCGGCGCGAACGTCGTCCTCGCGACGCCGACCGGGTCGGGCAAGTCCCTGGTGGCCACCGGCGCGCAGTACGCGGCGATGGCGGCCGGGCGGCGCAGCTTCTACACCGCGCCGATCAAGGCCCTGGTCAGCGAGAAGTTCTTCGCGCTGTGCGGGGTGTTCGGCGCGGCCAACGTCGGCATGCTCACCGGCGACGCGAGCGTCAACGCCGGCGCGCCGGTCATCGCCTGCACGGCCGAGGTGCTGGCCAACGTGGCGCTGCGCGAGGGCGCCGGCGCCGACATCGGCCTCGTCGTCATGGACGAGTTCCACTTCTACGGCGACCCCGACCGCGGGTGGGCCTGGCAGGTGCCGCTGCTGGAGCTCACCGACGCGCAGTTCCTCCTGATGAGCGCCACGCTCGGCAACACCGACGCGCTGCGCGAGGACCTCACCCGCCGCACCGGCCGGCCCACCGCGCTGGTCGCCGGCGCCGAGCGCCCGGTGCCGCTGCACCACTGGTACGCGACGACGCCGGCGCACGAGACCATCCAGGAGCTCCTGGACACCAGGCAGGCGCCGGTCTACGTCGTGCACTTCACCCAGGCGCAGGCGCTCGAGCGGGCACAGGCGCTGATGAGCGTCAACGTGTGCACCAAGGAGGAGAAGGCCGCGATCGCCGACGCGATCGGCGGCTTCCGGTTCACCTCGGCCTTCGGGACGACGCTGTCGCGGCTGGTGCGCCACGGCATCGGCGTCCACCACGCCGGGATGCTGCCCAAGTACCGGCGGCTGGTGGAGCAGCTGGCCCAGGCCGGGCTGCTCAAGGTCATCTGCGGCACCGACACCCTCGGCGTCGGCATCAACGTGCCGATCCGCACCGTCGTGTTCTCCGCGCTGAGCAAGTACGACGGCAGCCGCACCCGGCTGCTCAACGCCCGCGAGTTCCACCAGATCGCGGGGCGGGCCGGGCGCGCCGGCTACGACACGGCGGGCACCGTCGTCGTCCAGGCGCCGGAGCACGAGGTGGAGAACCTGCGGCAGTTCGCCAAGGTCGCCGACGACCCGAAGAAGCGCCGCAAGCTGGTCCGCAAGAAGGCGCCCGAGGGGATGGTGCCGTGGTCGAAGGCGACCATGGAGCGCCTGGTCGCCGCCGAGCCCGAGCCGCTGACCAGCCACATGCGGGTGACGACGGCGATGCTGCTCGACGTCGCCGACCGGCCCGGCGACCCGGTCGCGGCGGTGCGCCGGCTGCTCACCGACAACCACGAGCCGCGCAAGCGGCAGCTGCGGCTCATCCGCGAGGCGGTCGGCATCGCCCGCTCGCTGCTGCAGGCCGGCGTGCTGGAGCGGCTGCCCGAGCCGGAGCCCGACGGCCGCCGCTACCGGCTGACGGTCGACCTGCCGCCGGACTTCGCGCTCAACCAGCCGCTGTCGACGTTCGCCCTCGCCGCGATCGAGCTGCTCGACCCCGCCTCGGACACCTTCGCCCTCGACGTCGTCAGCGTCGTCGAGGCCACCCTCGACGACCCGCGGCAGATCCTGGCCGCGCAGCTGAACAAGGCGCGCGGCGAGGCCGTCGCGCAGATGAAGGCCGAGGGCATCGAGTACGACGAGCGGATCGAGCTGCTCGAGGACGTCACCTACCCGAAGCCGCTCGAGGAGCTGCTCGAGCACGCCTTCGCCGTCTACGTGCGCAGCAACCCGTGGGCCGCCGACGCGCACCCCTCACCGAAGTCCGTCGTCCGCGAGACGTGGGAGCGGGCGATGACGTTCAAGGAGCTGGTGTCCACCTACGGGCTGACCCGCTCCGAGGGCGCGGTGCTGCGCTACCTCTCCGACGCGGTGAAGGCGCTGCGGTCCGGCGTGCCCGCGGCCGCGCGCACCGAGGAGGTCACCGACGTCGTCGAGTGGCTGGGTGAGCTGGTGCGGCAGGTGGACTCCTCGCTGCTCGACGAGTGGGAGCAGCTGACCAGCCCGGACCAGCCGCTGGACGAGCCGGTCGCCGTCCCGGCGCGGGCCCGGCCGCTGACCGGCAACGAGCGGGCGTTCACCGCGATGGTCCGCAACGCGCTGTTCGCGCGGGTGCAGCTGTGGGCGCGGCGCCGCTGGTACGACCTCGGCGAGCTCGACGCCGGCTCCGGCTGGGACGCCGAGCGGTGGGGCGAGGTGGTCCGCGGCTACTTCGCCGAGCACGCCGAGGTGGGCACCGGCGCCGACGCCCGCGGGCCGGCGCTGCTGGTGTGGGACCGGAGCGAGCCCGGTGTCTGGCGGGTGCGGCAGATCGTCGACGACCCGGCCGGCGACCACGACTGGGGCATCGACGCCGAGGTCGACCTGGCCGCCTCCGACGAGGCCGGCGAGCTGGTGCTGCGCGTCGTCGACGCCGGCCGCAAGGACGCGTGACCCCCGCCGAGGTGCTCGCCGTGCTCGCCGCCGGGGGTGCGGCGGGCGCGATCAACGCCGTCGTCGGGTCCGGGACGCTGGTGACCTTCCCGGTGCTGCTGGCCACCGGGCTGCCGCCGGTCACCGCGAGCGTGTCCAACACGCTGGGGCTCGTGCCGGGCAACGTCAGCGGCGCGGTCGGCTACCGACGGGAACTCGCCGGGCAGCGCGGGCTGGTGCTGCGGCTGCTGCCGGCGTCGGTGCTGGGCGCGCTGACCGGCGCGGTCCTGCTGCTGCACCTGCCGGCGGCGGCGTTCGAGGCGGTGGTCCCGGTCCTCGTGGGGCTGGCCGTGGTGCTGGTCGCCGTCCAGCCGCTGCTGACCCGCCGGCTGGCCGCCCGCCGCACCGACGACGACGCGCCGCCCCGCGGGTGGCGGCTGGCCGGCCTGGTCGCCGGCGCGTACGCGACCGGCAGCTACGGCGGCTACTTCGCCGCCAGCCAGGGCGTGCTGCAGATGGGCGTGTTCGGGCTGCTGCTGGCCGAGCCGCTGCAGCGCCTCAACGCGCTCAAGAACGTGCTCAGCGCCGCGGTGAACGCCGTCGCCGCGACGGCCTACGTCGTCGTCGCCACCGACCGGGTCGACTGGGCCGCCGCCGGGCTGGTCGCCGGCGGCTCGGTGGTGGGCGGCGCGCTCGGCGCCCGGTACGGTCGCCGGCTGCCCGCGGCGGTCCTGCGGACGGCGATCGTCGTCCTCGGCTGCGTGGCCATCGGGGTGCTGGTGGCCCGGTGAACGCGCTGGAGTGGCTGCTGCTGGTCCTCGCCGGGGTCGGCGCCGGGCTGGCGGGGAGCATCGCCGGGCTGGCCTCGCTGGTGAGCTACCCGGCGCTGCTGGCCACCGGGCTGCCGCCGGTGACCGCCAACGTCACCAACACCGTCGCGCTGGTGCTCACCAGCGTGGGGTCGGTGAGCGCGTCCCGGCCGGAGCTGGCCGGGCAGGGCCGCCGGCTGGTGCCGCTGGCCGTCGCGGGGCTCGTCGGCGGGACGGCGGGGGCCGCGCTGCTGCTGCTCACCCCGGCGGAGGCGTTCGAGCGGCTGGTCCCGCTGCTCATCGGCGGCGCGGCGCTGGCCATCCTGCTGCAGCGGCCGCCGGGCGAGCTGGCCGCGGAGGGCCGCCGGCTGCACGGCGCCCGGGACCCGTGGTGGCTAGTCGCCGGCACCGGCGTCGTCGCGGTCTACGGCGGCTACTTCGGCGCCGCCGCCGGGGTGCTGCTGCTCGCGCTGGTGCTGCTGGGCACCGGCGAGGGCCTGCCGCGCGGCAACGCGCTGAAGAACGTCGTGCTGGGTGCGGTGAACGGGGTGGCCGCCGTCGGGTTCGTGGTGCTCGCGCCGGTGGCCTGGAGCGCCGCGCTGCCGCTGGCGCTGGGCTGCCTGGCGGGGGGACGGCTCGGGCCGCGCGTCGTGCGGCGCGTGCCGCAGGCCCTCCTGCGGCGGCTGATCGCGCTGGCCGGGCTGGGCCTGGCCGTCGTCCTCGCCGTGCAGGCCTACGGATGAGGTCCCCCGGTGTGGTGCGCGCACGGCCGCTGGACCAAGGTGACCACGGGTCGGGGGACGCGCAGGTCCGGGACGCAGCCACCGGCAGGACCGGTGACCGGGACGACGGGAGTGGACGGGTGACGGCGAGTGACGCGGCGACGCGGTTCCTGGACGCACTGCAGGACCCGCCCGGGACCGGGGAGGACGGCCCGGAGATGGTGCCCTCCCGGCTGGCCCGGGCGGCGGCCCAGGCGGTCCGGGTGGACGGCGCGGCGCTGAGCATCCACGAGGGCGCCGGGCTGCGGACGCCGATCGGCGCGAGCGACCGCACCACCTCGCGGGCCGAGCAGCTGCAGTTCACCGCCGGCGACGGCCCGTGCCTGCGCGCCCACGACACCGGCAGCGCCATCGTCTTCGACATCGAGGACATCCAGCGCAACTGGCCCGAGCTGCACGAGGCGCTGCTCGGCGAGACGCCCTACCGCGCGGTGTTCTCGGTGCCGCTGGCCCCGCCGCTGGGGCCCACGGTGATCGTCGACCTCTACGCGCGGGAGCTGGCCACGCTCACCGGCGTCCCGCGCGACGACGTCGAGGCGGTCGTCGTGTGCCTGACCGAGGAGCTGGTGCGGGCCGCCGGCGGGGTGGCCGACGAGGGCGGGGCCCGGTGGTGGGACGCCCCCGACGCCCTCCGGCGCAGCCGTGTGTGGCAGGCCACCGGCCTCGCCACGGTGGCGCTCGGCCTCGACGTCGTGGACACCCTCGCCGTGCTGCGCGCGCACGCCTTCGCCACCGGGCGGGTGGTCGACGACCTCGCCGACGACATCGTCGCGGGTCGGCTGGACCCCGCCACGCTGAGCGACTCCGACGCGATGGGCTGACGCGCCGCTAGCTGTAGTGCCCACGGACCTTGTTGACACGCCGTTGAGGGCTTGATCGGCAGGAAGACCTCCGGCGGAGTGGGGATGTCTGACGTCGCCCGCTCAACCGGAGGTCTTCGTGGTCCACGCTATGCCGCGGCTGTCGCCGTGGTCTCGTCTGCAGCGCGTGCGGCGGGTGCTGGCCGGCCGCCCGGCCGCGCACGTGGCCGCGGAGATGGGCATCTCCCGCACCACCGCCTACAAGTGGCTGGCCCGCTACCGCACCGAGGGCATCCCCGAGCTGCTGGATCGCTCCTGCCGCCCGTACTCCTCGCCGGGACGCACCGCGCCGGAGGTGGAGGCGGCCGTGCTGGCGCTGCGCCGGGACCGGCGGCTGGGTCCGGTCCGGATCGCGGCGCTCCTGGGGCTGGCCGCCTCCACGGTGCACCGGATCCTGACCCGCCACCGCATGCCGCGGCTGGCCTGGCTGGACCGGCCCAGCGGAGAGCCGGTGCGCCGCTATGAGCGGGCCCGCCCCGGCGAGCTGGTGCACGTGGATGTGAAGAAGCTCGGCGCCATCCGGCCAGGCGGCGGCTGGCGCGCCCACGGGCGGGGCTCGGCGCAGAACAGCTTCAGCCGCGCCGAGGTCGGCGCCGGACGCCGGATCGGCTACGACTACGTGCACTGCGCCGTCGATGATCACACCCGGCTGGCCTACGCCGAGATCCACCCCGACGAGCGCGCCGACACCTGCGCCGGCTTCCTGCGCCGGGCCGCAGCCTTCTTCGCCGCGCACGGCATCGCCCGCATCGAGCGGGTGATGACCGACAACGCCTTCGCCTACCGGCACAGCCACGCCTGGCGCCAGGCCCTGACCGACCTGGGCGCCGAGGGCCGCCGGATCCGGCCCTACCGGCCGCAGACCAACGGCAAGGCTGAGCGGTTCAACCGCACGCTGCTTGAGGAATGGGCCTACGCGCGCCCGTTTGACTCCAGCTCAGACCGGGCCGCGGCCTTGCCCGGCTGGCTGCACACCTACAACCATCACCGCACCCACACCGCCCTCGGCGGACGGCCACCGATCAGCCGCATCCCCGTCAACGACCTCGCGGGACAGAACAGCTAGCGGGCCGTGTAGGCGGCGAGGAAAAGCACGAAGGCGCTGGAGCCGAGCAGCAGGCGGGCCGGGGTCAGCCCGTTGATCAGCCCCGCGGTCGCCTCCACCCAGGCCGGCCGCACCGTGGCCTCCCGGGCGCCGCGGCGGACCAGCCGCACTTCGTCGGCCAGCAGCGCCCCGGCCGCGCCGAGCATCACCAGTCCGACGACGAGGAACACCAGCGCCAGGCGCTCGGCGAACGCCTCGGCCCGCCCGCCGAGCAGCAGGACGGCGACCACCCCGGCCAGCAGGCCGAGGACCGCGCCGGCGAGCGGCGCCCACGGGCCCATGCGGGTCAGCGGGTCGCTCCGGCGGGGGCGGACCACCGGCGGCCGGCCGGGCACCGGCCCGGTCGGGGAGGAGCCCGCCTCGCCGCCGGGCGCGGGCCCGCCCGTCGACGGCCCGCCCGTGCCCGGTCCGCCCGGAGGGCCGCCGGGGGCAGGGGCGGCGGTTCCGGGGGACGCCTGGCCGGCGGCGGTCGCCCCGCCCGCGCCCGGGTCGCCGGGCGGGTACTGCACGGGGGCGGTGGCGGGCGCGGTCGGCGGGGCGGGACGTGCGGGGACGGCGGGCTCGGTCATCGCCGGCGACGCTAGGACGCCCCTCCGACAGGTCCGCGCAGGTCGGCCGGGCGCGGCGGGACCCGCCGGTCCCGCCGCGGGGCGCCGCGGCGCGCGACCACGGTGCGTCGCCCCGGAGTGACGGGGCGTCAGAGCAGCCGGCGGCCGTCCTCGGCGACCACGCGCAGCCAGCGGTACCCGTAGCCCTCGAGCGCCAGCTCCGCCGCGCCGTCGTCGCCGAGGGGCGTCGTCTGGGTGACCAGCAGGTCCTCCAGCCGGTGCGAGGCGTCGCAGCCCTCGAGCACCAGCGGCACCACGCGCGGCTCGGGACCGAGGTTGTGGACGGCGACCAGCGTGCCGTCGTCCCACTCGCAGACGTGCGCGAGCACCTCGCGGTGCGGCTGCTCGATCACCCGGAACGAGCCCCAGCCCAGCTCCGGCGACTCGCGGTAGCGGCGGATGAGCAGCTTCACGAACGACAGCAGCGAGTCCGGGTCGCGGCGCTGGTCGGCGACGTTGACGAACTCCGGGGCGAAGCCGCCGGTGACCACGGGCCCGGGCAGCCGGTCGGCGTCGGCGGTCGAGAACCCGCCGTTGCGCCCGGCGGTCCACTGCATCGGCGTCCGGACGGCGAGCCGGCCCTCGGCGTCGAGGTCCTCGCCCATGCCGATCTCCTCGCCGTAGAAGAGCACCGGCGTGCCGGGCAGCGAGAACAGCAGGCTGTAGACCATGCGCACCCGCCGCGGGTCGCCGTCGAGCATGGGCGGCAGCCGGCGGCGCAGGCCGCGGCCGTAGACCTGCATGCGCTCCTCGGGGCCGAAGGCGGCGAAGACCTCCTTGCGCTCGTCCTCGGACAGCTTGTCCAGGGTGAGCTCGTCGTGGTTGCGCACGAAGGTGGCCCACTGGCTGTCGGGGTCGACGAACGGGCGCTCGACCAGCGCCTTCGTCAGCGGGCCGGCGTCGGCGCGGGCCAGGGACAGGTACATCGCCTGCATGCCGACGAAGTCGAAGAGCATGGTCAGCTCGTCGCCGTCGTCGCCGCCGAAGAAGTCGCGCTGCTGCTCGTGCGGCAGGTTCACCTCGCCCAGCAGCACGCCGCTGCCGGTGCGGCGGCTGAGGAAGGAGCGCAGCGCCCGCAGGTACTCGTGCGGGTCGGGGAAGCGGTCGGCGTCGGCGCCGCCCTCGGTCTCCAGGAAGAAGGGGACGGCGTCGACGCGGAAGCCCGACAGCCCCAGCTGCAGCCAGAAGCCCATGATCTTGGCGACCTCGTCGCGGACCCGCGGGTTGGTCACGTCGAGGTCGGGCTGCTCCTTGTAGAAGCGGTGCAGGTACCACTCCCCCGTCGGCTCGTTGAACGTCCAGACCGAGTCCTCCTGGTCGGGGAAGACGACCTGGTCGGAGGTGTCCGGCGGCTCGTCGTCGCGCCAGACGTAGAAGTCGTGGAACGGGTCGTCCTTGCTGCGCCGGCCCTGCCGGAACCACGGGTGCTCGATGGAGGTGTGGTTGACGACGAGGTCGGCGATCACCCGGATGCCGCGGTCGTTGGCGGTGCGGACGACCTCGACCAGGTCGCCGTGGCTGCCCAGCCGCGGGTCGACGCCGTAGAAGTCGGTGATGTCGTAGCCGTCGTCCCGCTCGGCCGTGGGATAGAAGGGCATCAGCCACAGGCAGGTGACGCCGAGGTCGGCGAGGTGGTCGATGCGCTGGGCCAGGCCCGCGAAGTCACCGGTGCCGTCGTCGTTCCAGTCCAGGTAGGTCTCGACGTCGAGGCAGTAGACGACCGCCGTCTTCCACCACAGGTCGGCCGTGTCGGTGATCTTCATGCCCCGCGACCCTGTCGGCCCCGCGCGCCCCGGGCAACAGGACGGTGGGGTCTCGCTGGACCCGCGCTCCTCCCGGAGTCGATCACCGGCTGCGTGTCCGCGACACGCGCCGACACGCCGTCGGGAGCGGCACGGACCCGATCGTCAACGCGCGGGGGGCCGGCCCTCGGGGAGCACGGTGGGCGCCCCGGGCTCGGGCTCCTGCCGCGGACGGCGCGGCCCGCCGGGACCGTCGAGCGCCACCGCCGGCTCGGGCTCGGTGACGCCGAGCTGCGGCAGCACGTGCTCGCCGAACGCGTCGAGGAAGGGCCGCTGCTCCTTGCCCACGTGGTGAAGGTAGATCTCGTCGAAACCGAGCTCGACGTACTCCGCCAGCCAGGCGGCGTGCTGCCCGAGGTCGGAGCTGACCCGCACCGCGCCCTCCACCGCCTCCTGCGGTGTGTACGCGCTGGCCTGCTCGAACGCCTCCGGCCCGTCGAGGTCCCAGCACAGCGGCGGCGGGAAGGTGTTGGTGAACCACTGCTCGTGGGCGATGGCTCGCGCGCGCTCCGGGTCGGGGTCCCAGCACAGGTGGACCTGCAGCACCAGCCGGCCCTGGCCGCCGGCGTCCCGGTAGGCGCCGACGAGCTCGCGCAGGGTCTCGTGCGGCTGGTTGATGGTGATGAACCCGTCGGCCCAGTCGGCGTGCCGCCGCGCCGTCGGGACGCTCATCACCGGGCCGATCAGCGCCGGCTGCTGCTCGGGCAGCGACCAGATGCGCGCCCGCTCGACGGCCACGAGGCCGCGGTGGGTGACCTCCTCGCCGGCCAGCAGCGCCCGGATGACGTCGACGCACTCGCGCAGCCGCGCGTCGCGCACCCGCTTGGGCGGCCACGGCGTGCCGGTGATGCGCTCGTTCATCACCTGCCCGCTGCCCAGCGCCATCCAGAACCTGCCGGGGAACATCGCCGCCAGCGTCGCCGCACCCTGCGCGATGACCGCCGGGTGGTACCGCTGCCCGGGGGCGTTGACCACCCCGCAGGGCAGGCCGGTGGTGGCGAGCGCGGCGCCGAGCCACGACCAGGCGAACCCGGAGTGCCCCTGGTTGGAGTTCCAGGGCGCGAAGTGGTCCGAACACATCGCCGCGGTGAAGCCCACCTCCTCCGCGTGCTGGACGGCGGCCAGCAGATCGGCCGGGTGCACCTGCTCGTGCGAGTTGTGGAAGCCGATCACGGTCACCGGTCGTGCCTACCGCAGCCGGGGCCGCCCGGCCAGGCGACGGCCCAGCTCAGCCCGGCAGCCCAGCCCAGCAGCCCAACCCAGCAGCCCGGCCACCCGCGCGGGGTCCGTGGCGACGTCGAGGTGTGCGCCGCGGCCGTCGCCGGCGACCGGCCGGCCGCGGGCCCGGGCGGCCGCCGGGTCCTGCACCAGCCCCCCGGAGGTCGGGGACGGCGGCCCTGGCGCCGCGGGCGCGCAGCTCCGCGGCGAGCGGGCCGAGCACCGCGGGGCCGGGCAGTGGTGGGTGCACGAGCAGCCAGTCCACGGGCCCGGCCTGCCGCACGCGGCGGGAGCGGTGAGCGGGGTAACCGGCACCACTGCGTCCCCTGCGCTGCGATCACCCCCGCGCGCCCGGAGGATCGGGGGGTGACACGCACCCCCGACACCGACCGGTGGGGCATCGACGCCACCTGGCTCGACGCCCTCGACGAGGAACACGAGGTCGCCCAGGCCACCATCGACCGCCTGCGGGAGGTGATCGGCGAGCCGCCGGAGGACCTCGAGCACCGGGCGCCCATCGTCGCCCGCCCCGGCGACGTCCTGGAGGTCGACGAGGCCGAGGTGACCCTCGAGGACGGGTCCACCCGGCACGTCGACGGCGAGCTGCCCGCCGACTTCCCGCTCGGCTACCACTGGCTGCAGGCGCCCGGCGGCCCGCGGCGCCGGCTGATCGTGTCCCCCGGCCGGTGCTGGCTGCCCGAGGACCGCGCGTGGGGCTGGGCGGTGCAGCTCTACGCCACCCGCAGCCGCGGCAGCTGGGGCATCGGCGACCTCGCCGACCTGCGCGCCGTCCGCGAGATGGCCGCCGGCCAGGGCGCGGGCTTCGTGCTGATCAACCCGCTGCACGCCGTCGCGCCGACGCCGCAGCAGGAGGCCAGCCCCTACCTGCCGGCCACCCGCCGCTTCCGCAACCCCGTGTACCTCCGCGTCGAGGAGGTGCCCGGCGCCGACCGCCTCGACCTCGACGGCGACGCCGGCCGCGCCCTGTCCGAGGGCGACCTGATCGACCGCGACGCGATCTGGGCCCGCAAGCGCGAGGCGCTGCGCCGGGTGTTCGACGCCACCGGCCGCGACGACCCCGCCTTCCCCGACTGGTGGTGGCACCAGGGGCAGAAGCTGCAGGACTGGGCCACCTGGTGCGCCCTGGCCGACGTCCACGGCCCCGACTGGCACACCTGGCCCGAGGAGCTGCGCGACCCGCGCAGCGGCGCCGTCGGCTCCTTCGCGGCCGAGCACGAGCGCGACGTCGCCTTCCACGCCTGGCTGCAGTGGTGCCTGTCGCTGCAGCTCGAGCGCGCCACGGAGGGCATGACGGTCATCCAGGACCTGCCCATCGGCGTGGCCGGCGGCGGCGCCGACGCCTGGACCTGGCAGGGGGTGCTCGCGCAGGGCGCGACCGTCGGGGCGCCGCCGGACGAGTTCAACGCGCAGGGCCAGGACTGGGGCTCCCCGCCGCTGGTGCCGTGGCGGCTGCAGGAGTGGGACTACGAGCCGTTCGTCGAGTCCATCCGCGCGACGATGGCCGGCGCCGGCGGCCTGCGCATCGACCACGTGATGGGCCTGTTCCGGCTGTGGTGGGTGCCCTCGGGCGGCAGCGCGGCCGACGGCGCCTACGTGCGCTACCCCGCCGAGGACCTGCTGGACATCGTGGCGCTGGAGAGCCACCGGGCGCGGGCCGTCGTCGTCGGCGAGGACCTCGGCACGGTCGAGGACGGCGTCCGGGAGGCCATGGCCGAGCACGGCATCCTCAGCTACCGGCTGCTGTGGTTCGAGGACGACGACCCCGCCGAGTGGCCCGAGGAGGCCATGGCCGCGATCACCACCCACGACCTCCCCACCGTGGCGGGACTGTGGACCGGGGCCGACGTCGAGGAGCAGCGCGAGCACGGCACCGGCAGCGACGAGGAGCTCGAGCGCGGCCGGCGGTCGCTGCTGGAGCGGCTGCCGGGGCTGCGGAGGAACGCGAAGCCGGAGACGGCGGTCAAGCGGGCGCACGAGCTGCTCGGGCGGGCGCCGTCGCTGCTGCTGTCGGCCACCCTCGACGACGCGCTCGCCGTCCGCCGCCGGCCCAACATGCCCGGCACCACCGACCGGCCCAACTGGTCGCTGCCGCTGCCGGTGCCCGTCGAGGAGCTCGCGGGGCACCCGCTGCTGCAGGAGGTCGCGCAGACCCTCGCCGCGGGCGTGCTCGCGACGACCGACCCCGAGGAGGACGCGATCGGCGAGCAGGCCGGCGGGGAGGCCCGCCGGGACTGACCGGCCCGCGGGACGAGTCCGGCGCGGCACCCGCTCGGGGTGCCGCGCCGGACGCGTTCTCAGCCGCGGATCAGGACTCGCGGCCGTCCTGCTCGCTGCTGCCGGTGCCACGGCCCTGGGTCAGGACGTCGCCCCCGCCGGGACCACCGACGAGCGTGTCGTCGCCGTTCCCGCCGGCGAGCGTGTCGAGGCCGAACCCGCCGAGCAGCACGTCGGCACCGTTCTCCCCGGAGAGCGTGTCGTCGCCGGCGCCGCCGCAGACGACGTCGTCGCCGTTGCCGCCGCTGATGGTGTCCTCGCCGCCGAGACCCATGATCACGTCGACGCCGTTGGTGCCGCGCAGGACGTCGTCCCCGGGGGTGCCGGTGATGGTGGGCCGCAGGCCGTTGCAGCGCTCCTGCAGGTCGATCCCGACGACCAGCGGGTCGTGGTCGCTGGAGCGGTAGGGGTCCGGCGCGTACAGGGCCGGGTCACCGGTGTACTGGTAGGCGAACGACTCGACCGAGTTGATGTTCCAGTGGGCCGCGTCGGTGACCTTGTCCGCCAGCGACGCCGTGGCCAGCGCGTGGTCGAGCGAGCCGGAGAGCTCGTCGTACACGTAGCTGTACCGGCCCGGGTCGAGCGCCTCGCCGAGGTCGGTGAACCCGGCCTCGCGCAGGACCTCGATCGGGTCCTCCTGCGAGTAGGCGTTGAGGTCGCCCTGCAGGATCACATCCGGGTCGCCGGTGCTCCGGGCGAGCTGGGCGGCGAAGGCTGCCACCGACCGCGCCTGGCGGACGCGGTCGCCGTTCCACTCCCCCTGACCGTCACCGGTGTCGACGTTGTCGCCGGTCGGGTCGCCGGGGCTCTTGGACTTGAAGTGGTTGGCGACCACGGTGAACGCGTCACCGTCCTTGACGAAGGTCTGGGCCTGCGGCTCGCGTGCGTTGGACCACACCGCCTCGTCGACCAGGCCGACCGGGTCACCCACCGGCTGGACGACGTCGTTGCGGTAGATGACCGCGTTGCGGATGACGTCGCGGTCGACGGCGTAGAGCTCATCCGGCATCGGCACGTGGCTCCAGACCGGCGAGCCCTCCGCGGCGTTGAGCCGACGGACCAGGTCGGCCAGTGCCGTGTCCGCGTTCCCGGGGGTCAACCCGGTGGAGTCGGTGTCCTCCATCTCGAGCAGGGTGACGACGTCGGCGCCGAGACCACGGATCGCCGCGACCTCCTTGGCCGCCTGCTCCTCGAGCTCGGTCTGGTCGGCGGCACCCCGGCCCTCCCCGCCGAAGGTCAGGAAGTAGTTGAGCACGTTGAACGTGCCCAGCCGGACGTCGCCGCCGACCGGCGCCGGAGCGGCGGGGCGCGTGTTCTGCGGCGCGAAGACGTCGGCGGCGGTGCCGTCGGCCGGCTGCAGGCGGTAGGTGCCGAAGCCCTCGCCGAGGACCAGCGACTCCTGGAGACGCAGCTGGTCACCGACCCGCACCGGGGTGGTGGGCGACAGGTGGGGCCGCGTGGTCACCGTGACGCGAGCACTGACGCCGTCGTCGAGGGTGATCTTGCGGGCGGCGTTGTCCGCCGCCACGGCCTCGGCTGCGTCGGAACCCGGGCGGGCGATCTCCGTGGGCTGCACCAGCACGCCACCCGCGGAGAGGGTCAGCTCGCCGTAGCTGGTGAGGTCGTAGACCTCGCTGACGGTGAGCTGGTCGGCCGGGGCGACGCGCATGCCCTCGAGCCGCTCGCGGGTAGCGGCGTCGGCAGGCAGGTCGAGCGGGGCGGCCGGCGGCAGGCTCGCCGCGGTGCCGTCGGCGCAGACCGCGACGTCGGTGCGCGCGGCGATCTGCGTCTGGCCGCTGTACTCCTGCACCTGGCCGGTCACGGCGATGGTGTCGCCGAGGTCGACCGCCACGGGGCTGAAGACGAAGACGCCGTCGGAGGTGGCGGCGCTGCCGTCGCCGTCAGCGTCCTGCAGATAGAAACCGGACAGACCCGGGACGTCGCCAACGACCACGCCACGCACGGTGACCGTCTGCCCGGTGATCGGGCTGGCGGCGCCGTCGCCCTGGACAGCGCCGATCTCGTGCGTGGGCGTCGCGTCGCAGACGCCGGTCGTCACGGGCGGCGGCGTCGCGGGTGCGGCCGCGTTGACCGCGCCCTTCGACGTGGTCGCGGGACCCGCCCACACCAGCGCGTCACTGGCCGCGTCGTAGGTCCGCGAGAGCGACTGCCCTGTGGGCTCGGTACCGGCCTCGCTCACCCCGATCCCCGTGCTGAGCATGCCGCTCGCCGGGCCGGCCGTCGCCGTGAACTGGCCCTCGTAGGACAGGAACTCGAGGACCTCGGTGCCGCGCACGAGTGCCACACCGTCAGGGGAACCGTTCTGGATGCCGCTGGTCGGCCCGGCGACGACCGCGACCGCGGGCCCGTCTGGAGGCGCGGTGACCGACGGGACGTCCAGCGTCGCGTACGAGGCTCCCCCACTGCCGTTGTAGAGGACGACCGAGAGCCCCGCTGAACTCATACCGGCCGGGATGTGGATCTCGACGAACTCGTCGGCGTCAGCGCCGGCGTTGTCGTAGTGGATCTCGGAGATGAACGGGGCGGTCGGCGCGGCCGCGGAGGCGGTGGCCGGGAGACCCACGACGGCGACGGCCACGGCAGCGGCGCCGAGTGCCGCCCGGCGCGCGAGCAGGCGCCGGGAGCCGGTTGATGAGAGCACGGAGGACCCTTCGGGCAGGTGCCAGGACGTGAGCGACGCTAAGCAGTCGCGGTGCACACTCCAACAACGATCAGTGACGAGTAGGTGACTCCCCGCACGGACTGTGACCGGGATCACCGACGTGTCGGCGTGTCGCCGAGTCGACACGCCGACACGGCGACACGGCGCCCGCAGCTCGCCGTCCGAACGCGTGTTCGACCACCGTGTCAGACTGCCCGGGTGGCAGGCGGGATGCAGCGGGGCAGGTCGCGGCCGTCGCTCGGCGAGCGCGCCGCGGACTCCGGCGTCGCGCCGGCCCCGCCCCCGGGGGCACCGCCGCCCCGGCCGCCTGCGAGGGAGCCGGCGGCGGGCCGGCACTGCTGGGTGCTGACCCCGCCCGGTGCGGACGGGACCGTCCCCGGCCTGCTGGTGGAGTGGCGCCAGTCCGCCAGCGGCTGGCAGGGCCGGGTCGCCTACGCCGTCCCCGGGCCGCACGGCCCGGTGCTCGTCGAGGCCTGGTTGCCGGCCGGGTCGCTCGAGCAGCGCTAGGGGTTTCCCGCCCCCTTCGACGGCTATGGCCTCCGGGACCGATCGACGACGACGCAGCGGAGGCACTGCGATGACCGAACCCGACCGCCCGACCCTCGACGACGTCATGGACACCGAGGAGTCGGCGCCGCGCGACCGTCAGCAGCACGGCAAGACCGACCCGCGGCCCGACGACGACTGGCTGCAGCACCGCACCGAGCAGGAGCGGCAGGCCGTCGGCTCCGACGACGCCGACCCGGCCGGCGCGGAGTTCCACTCCGCCACCGACTGAGGGAGGACCCTCCTGCTCCCGACCCCTCGCTGGGCTCGCGCGGGTCCCTGCAGGAGGGCCGCACAGCCCGTCATCTCCCGGGGGCGGGTGCCGGACGGCACCCGCCCCTCAGCCCCGGCCCGGCGCGCTGCTGCGCCCGAGCAGCAGGGCCAGCACCAGGGCCCCGCCGATGCCGGTGCCCGCGACCACCACCGCGCCCGGCCACCCCGCCGCCGCCCAGGCCCGGCCGGCCAGCGTGCCGCCCACCGACGAGCCGACGTAGTACCAGAACGAGTACAGCGAGGCGGCCTGGCCGACCGGCCGCTCCCCCAGCGCCGCCCGCGCGGCCACCCAGCCGCTGGCCACGCCGTGCGCGGCGAAGAAGCCGACCGTCAGCACCCCCAGGCCCGTGACGACCAGCGCCAGCGGCGCGGCCAGGGTCAGCGCGAGGCCCGCCGCGGTCACCGCCAGCGCCACCGGGACCACCACCCGCCGCCCGGCCCGCTCGGCCAGGCCCCCGGCGACCGGTGACGCCACCGATCCCAGCAGGTAGGTCAGGAACACCAGCCCGGCCAGCGCGGGCGACAGCCCGTACGGCTCGGCCTCCAGCCGGAACGTGCCCGCGTTGTAGACCGCCACGAACCCGCCCATCAGCAGCGCCGCCAGCCCGTAGAGACCCAGCAGCACCGGGTCGCCGAAGCCGCGCGCGAGCTGGTGCAGCACCGGCGTCTCCCGCGGCACCGCGACGAACCGGCGCGAGTCCGGCAGCAGCACCCAGACGGCGACCGTGCACGCCACCGCGAGCCCGGCGATGCCGCCGACCGCCGCCCGCCAGCCGCCGAGGTCGGCCAGCGCCCCGGCGACCACCCGGCCGCTGAGCCCGCCGATCGCCGTGCCGCCGACGAACAGCCCGATCGCCCGCGAGCTCACCGAGGCGTCCAGCTCCTCGCGGAGGTAGGCGACGCCGACGGCGGGCAGCCCGGCCAGCGCGAACCCCTGCAGGCCGCGCAGGACGAGCAGCGCCTCCCACGCCGGCGCCGCCGCGGTCAGCACCGCCAGCCCGCTCGCCACCGCCAGCGCCGCCCGCAGCACCGGCCGGCGGCCGATCCGGTCCGACAGCGGGCCGAGCACGAGCAGCCCCAGCGCCAGCCCCGCCGTCGCCACCGAGACCGACAGCGTGGCCGCGGCCGGCGACACGGCGAAGGCACGGGTCAGCTCGGGCAGCAGCGCCTGCGGGGCGTACAGGACGGCGAACACGGCGACGCCGGCGAGGAACACCGCTCCCGACGCGCGGCGCAGGCCCGCGTCGCCGGCCCGGTGCCCCGGCGGCAGCGGCTCCTCCCCGCCCGGCGCGGCGGCGGGCGGGGGCGGCACGCGCCCATCGTGCCCGGCTGCTGGGATGGGCCCGTGCCCCGCCTCCGGCCCGCCGACGTCGCCTGCTGGGTGGTCAAGACGGCCCGGCCGCCCGAGGCGGTCGTCCCCGGCTGGCGCCCCGGGGAGCAGGCGACGTTCTCCCGCTGCCTGCGCCGTTCCTACCGGCTCGGGCTCATGCGCCCCGGCGACCCGTGCCTGCTGTGGCTGAGCGGTCCCGACCGCCCGGGCGTGCACGCGACCGGGGAGCTCGCCGGGGAGGTCGGCGAGGACGCGGGCGGGCCGGTCGTCGTCGTCCGGCTCACCCTGCTCGCGGCCCCGGTGCCGCGCGGCGACCTGCTGGGCGACCCCGTCACCCGCGACGCCGAGGTGCTCCGCATGCCCGCCGGCAGCAACCCCTCCTACCTGACGCCCGCGCAGCACGCCGCCGTCCTCGCCCACCTCGGCTGACCCGCCGCCCGCGCGCGCGGGCGGCAGGGGCGGGCACGGGACCGGCTGGGACCATGGGCCGCATGCCCGGCAAGCGGATCACCTGGGGTGCGGTCGCCTGGCTGCTGACCCTGCAGTTCTTCGTCGTCGAGACGGTCGTGCAGCTGCGGTCGGTGCTGCCGTACTCGCGCTCGGCCGACACCATCAGCGCCCTCGGCGACGCCACCCAGCCGGCGCACGCGCTGATGAACGCCTCGTTCGTGGTGCAGGCCGGGCTGATCGGCGCCGGGGCGGTGGCGCTGCTGCCGGTGCTGCGCGGGCGGGCGGCGCGCCCGGCGGTGGCGCTGCTCGGCGTCGCCGCGCTCGGGGTGCTGCTGGTCGGCGTCTTCCCGAGGCTGACCTCGCCGAGCCTGCACACCGCCGGCACGGTGCTGTACCTGGTCGGCGGCGGCCTCGGGCTCATCGCGCTGGCCTACGCCGTGCGGCCGTGGTCGGAGGCGCTGGGCACCACCGTGGTCCTCCTGGGCCTGTTCGCCACCGCGATGACGGTCTTCTACGGCGCCGGGGTGGTCGAGCTGCTCGGCGAGGGCGGCACCGAGCGCGCCGCGGCGTACGTGCTGCCCGTCGGGCTCGCGCTGGCCGGCGCGGGGCTGTGGTGGCTCAGCCGGACCCGCGCGGAGCCCGACACCGGCCGCCCGACCCGGCGGCAGCTGCGGGCGCAGGAGCGCGAGCGGGAGCGGCTGGAGCGGGCGCAGCGCGCCGCCGAGCGGGACGACGCGCTCGAGGCCGCCGCCCGCCGCGCCGATGCGACCCGGGAGACCCCGGCCGACGCCGACGACGACCTGGACCCCGACGACCCGTGGGCCGGCCCCCGCCGGCGCCGGGAGCGCTGACCCGCTCGCGGGCGTCCGGGGGTACGGCCACGATGGGCTCGTGACCGCCGAGGAGGTGGGCCCCGAGCACCGCGCCGACCTGGTCGCGCGCACGCGGGCCACGGGCCTCGAGCCGTGGGCGCCCGGCGAGCACGGGCACCGGGTGCGGCTGATCCCCACGGCGGTCACCGGCCGGCGGATCGTGCCCGGGGAGCTGCCGCCCGCGGTGGACCCCCGCGCCTACCTCTGAGCGGCCGCCTCCAGCACCGGCTCCGGCTGCCGCACCGGGCCGCGGCGCCGGGACAGCGCCACTCCCGCCAGGCACACCGCACCCCCGGCGACGGCGAGCGCCGGCGGCACCTCGTCCAGCAGCACCCACCCGAGGACGACGACCAGCGGCGGCACCAGGTACGTCGTGACGCCGAGCCGGCCGGCCTCCGTGCGGGCCAGCGCGTAGGCCCAGGTGCTGAACGCCAGCGCCGTCGGGACGACGCCCAGGTAGACCGTCCCCAGCACCGAGGACGCTGGCGCGGCGGCCAGGTCGGACACCAGCGCCCCGGCCCACGGCAGGCAGCACGCCGCCCCGATCGCGCAGGCGGTCGCGGTCACCTGCAGCGGCGGCAGCCGGCGCAGCACCGGCTTCTGCGCCACCACGCCGACGGCGTAGGTCACCGCCGCGACCAGGCACAGCAGCACCCCGACCAGGTCGCCGCCGCTCCCCCGGCCGGCCGCCCCGATGAGCAGCACCCCGGCGAAGGCGACGGCGAGGCCGGCGACCAGCCGGCGCGGGAAGCCCTCGTGCAGCCACACCCCGGCGAGCACCGCGATCAGGATCGGGCCGATGTTGACCAGCATCGCCGTCGTCCCGGCGTCCAGGTGCCGCTCGGCGGCGTTGAGGGCGACGTTGTAGACGGCGAACCAGCCGACCCCGCAGACCGCCAGCAGCCCCCACTCGCGGCGGGTGGGGGCGACCCAGCCGCGGCCGAGCGACAGCAGCGCGAGCACCGCCGTCCCGACCAGCAGCCGCCCCAGCGCCAGCGCGCCCGGGGACAGGTCGGCGCCGACAGCGCGGATGCCGATGAAGGCCGAGGCCCAGGCGAGGACGGTGACGGCGACGGCGGCGAGGACGGGCAGGGACACCGGGCGGGCGGGCACCAGCCGACCGTAGGGGCCGCGCGTGCCCGCACACCGGCGGTTTCCGGACCTCGCCCTCGACCTGGCGCTCCCCTTGCGGAGATCGGCAGGGACGGCGCGCTCAGCTCCGGAGGTGCTCGGCGTAGGTGACCCGCCCGCGCGCCGCCTGCGGGCCGGGGAGCACGCCGCCCTCGCGGAAGGCGGCCGACAGCCGGCCCGGCAGCGGGGTGGCCACCACCCGCACCGAGGGCTCGCGGGCCGCCACCCACGCGTGGGCGAGGTCGGCGGCCGAGAGGTCCTCGGGCCCGCCGAACTCGACGACCTCCCCGCCGGACGGGGCCCCGGCGACGACCTCGGTGAGGAACCCGGCCGCCTCCCCGACGTCGACCGGCGCGGCGCTCCAGCCCATCGGCACGATCAGCACCGGCCCGCGGCGGGCGGTGCCGAGCATGTCGTCGACGAAGTCGTGCCACTGGGTGATCCGCACGATGGTCACCGGCAGTCCCGAGGCCAGGGCCACCTGCTCGGCGGCGAACTTGGCCCGGTAGTAGTTCCACGGCACCCGGTCGACGCCGACGATCGACACGTGCACCAGGTGCCGCAGCCGGTCACGGTCCAGCGCCTGCACCAGCCGCCGGGTGCCGGCGACGTCGACCTGCCACGGGTTGCCCCGCGGGTCGGTGGCGGCGTGCACGACCACCTCGGCGCCGCGCACCGCCGTCGCGAGGTCCCGGCCGGTGGCCAGGTCGGCCCGCACCCCTCCCGGGCCGGTCCCCCGCCTCGACACCTGCCGCACCTGGTGCCCCGCCGCCTGCAGCGACGGGACCAGGACCCGGCCCAGCCTCCCCGTACCTCCGGTGACCACGACGTCCATGGGTGCAGTCTGGCCGGACCGGTCCTTCCCGTTCCACCGGCGTGCCGCAGCAGTCGTATCTCACGTGCGAGATACCGTTCCCGACCGTGACGGCGACCGAGCTCCCGGCCGAGACCACGACCACCCCCCTCTCCCCCGCCCCCTCCTCCGCGGCCAGCGCCATGCAGCGCATCGGCCTGCTGGTCCGCGACGCCCGTCGGCACCGCGGGCTGACCCAGCAGCAACTCGCCGAGCGGCTGGGCACCAGCCAGAGCGCGATCGCCCGGATCGAGCAGGGCGGGCAGAACCTCACCCTCGACCTGCTCGGCCGGCTCTCCGAGGCGCTCGAGAGCGAGCTGATCAGCGTCGGCCCGGCCGGCCCCACCCACCTGCGGGTCACCGGCGGCACGCCGCTGCGCGGCAGCGTGACGGTGAAGTCGTCGAAGAACGCCGCCGTCGCGCTGCTGTGCGCCGCCCTGCTCAACCGCGGCCGGACGACGCTGCGCAACGTGGCCCGCATCGTCGAGGTGGACCGGATCCTCGACGTGCTGCGCTCGATCGGCGTGGCGGCCACCTGGGACGGGACCGGCCGCGACCTGACCCTGCAGGTCCCCGACCAGCTCGACCTGGCCGGCATCGACGCCGACGCCGCCCGCCGGACGCGCAGCATCATCATGTTCCTCGGCCCGCTGCTGCACCGGGCCCGCTCGTTCCGGCTGCCCTACGCCGGCGGCTGCGACCTCGGCACCCGCACCGTCGAGCCGCACATGATCGCGCTGCGCCCGTTCGGCCTGGACGTCGAGGCGCACGCCGGTGAGTACCACGCCACCGTCGACCCGCGGGCCACCGCGCGGCGCACCATCGTGCTGACCGAGCGCGGCGACACCGTGACCGAGAACGCGCTGCTGGCCGCCGCCCGCACCGAGGGCACCACGGTCATCCGCAACGCCAGCTCGAACTACATGGTCCAGGACCTGTGCCTGTACCTGCAGCTGCTCGGCGTCGACGTCGAGGGCCTCGGGACGACGACGCTCACCGTGACCGGCCGGGCGGTGCTCGACGCCGACGTCGACTACACGATCAGCGAGGACCCGGTCGAGGCGATGAGCCTGCTGACCGCCGGCATCGTCACCGAGTCCGAGCTGACCGTCCGCCGCGCGCCCATCGAGTTCCTCGAGATCGAGCTGGCGGTGCTGGCCGAGATGGGGCTGCGCTACGAGCTGTCGCCGGAGTACCTGGCCGACAACGGGCACACCCGGCTGGCCGACGTCACCATCCGCCCGTCGCAGCTCAAGGCCCCGATCGACAAGATCCACCCGATGCCGTTCCCGGGCCTGAACATCGACAACCTGCCGTTCTTCGCGGTCATCGCCGCCTCGGCCACCGGCTCGACGCTCATCCACGACTGGGTCTACGACAACCGCGCGATCCACCTGTCGGACCTGACCCGGCTGGGCGCCGACGTCCGGCTCATGGACCCGCACCGGGTGCTCGTCACCGGCCCGACCCGCTGGCGCAGCGCCGAGGTCGTCTGCCCGCCGGCGCTGCGGCCCGCGGTCTGCATCCTGCTGGCGATGCTGGCCGCGCGCGGCACGTCGGTGCTGCGCAACGTCGACATCATCGCCCGCGGCTACGAGCACCTCTACGAGCGCCTGGTCGAGATGGGCGCCTCCATCGAGGTCTTCTCCGACTGAACGCGGCACCGGGAGCCGTCCGCACGTGTCGACGACCGGCACGTGCGGACGGCCTCCCGTGCCTCAGCGCTCCTGGGCGGTGGGGCGGACGAGGACCTCGTTGACCGCCACGTGCGGCGGCTGGCTGACGACGTAGGTGATCGCCCGCGCGACGTCCCCGGCCTGCAGCGGCGTCATCTCGGTGTACATCCGCACCGAGGCGGCCTTGGCGTCGGGCTGGGTGATGTGGTCGGTGAGCTCGGTGGCCACCGCGCCCGGCTCGACGAGGGAGATCCGCACGCCCCGGGTGGTCACCTCCTGGCGCAGCGACTCGCTGAAGGCGTTCACCGCCCACTTGCTGGCGTTGTAGACGCCGGCGCCCTTGCGGGCGGTGCGGCCGGCGACGCTCGAGACGTTCACGACGTCGCCGGAGCCCTGCTCGACCATGCCGTCGATCGCCGCGTGCGTCATGTACATCAGGCCGAGCACGTTGGTGGACAGCATCCGCCGCCAGTCCTCGACGTCGGCGCCGACGATCGTGCCGAGCAGCATCACGCCGGCGTTGTTGACCAGGACGTCGAGCCCGCCGAGCTCCTCCCGGGTCCGGGCGACGGCGGCCCGGCAGGACGCCTCGTCGGTCACGTCCAGGTCGAGCGTCAGCACGCGGGCGCCGTCGTCGCGCAGCTTCCCCGCCAGCGCGTCGAGCCGGTCGGCCCGGCGGGCACCGATCGCCACGGCGGCGCCGGCCTCCGCGAGCGCGACCGCGGTCGCCTCCCCGATCCCCGACGACGCCCCGGTGACCAGGGCGACCCTCCCGGACAGTGGTCGGCCGGCGTCGGTCATGCGGTCCTCCTCCCGCGCCGCACCGTGCGGCACCCCGGCCAGCCTGCGCCCGCCCGCGCGATCCGGCAGCGCGGACCACAGCGGAACGAGACCGGTCGCTCCCGGTGGTTCCCAGCGCCCCCGCCCCGGGTCTAGGACCTCTCCATGACGACGCGACGCGGGTTCCTCCTGGGCGCCGGAGCGGGCGCGGCCGGACTGGCGGTGGGCGCCACCGGCGGCGTGCTCGTCGCGACCGAGGACGACGAGGTCCGGCGCCGGGCGACGGCGCGCGCCGAGGAGCGCTTCTTCGAGGCCGCCGGCGCGGCGGACGAGGGCGAGGGCGTCGCCCGGCTCGGCACCCGCCGCGTCGTCTGGAACACCACGGTCTCCGAGCCGGTCGCGGCGATCACCTTCGACGACGGGCCGACGCCGGAGTACACCCCGCGGATCCTCGACGCGCTCGACCGGGCCGGCGTCACCGCGACGTTCAACGTCATGGGCTGGAACGGCGTCCACCACCCCGACGTGCTGCGCGACGTCGTCGCCGCCGGGCACGAGATCGGCAACCACACCTGGACGCACCGGGACCTCACCACGCTCACCCAGCAGGAGACCCGGGAGGAGATGGTGCGCTGCAAGGACGAGATCGAGGCCCTCCTCGGACAGCCGTTCACCAGCTTCCGGCCGCCCCGCGGTGAGCTCACCGGCTACGCGCTGCGCATCGCCGCCGAGCTCGGCTACGACACCTTCATCTGGTCGGTCACCCGCGGCCCGGGCGACCGGAAGGAGGTGACCGAGATCGAGGACTACATGGGGCAGACCGTCACCGCCGGGGACGTCCTGGGCCTGCACGACGGCATCGGCCGCGGCACCTTCGACCCGCGGGCCGCCTTCGCCGTCGCGCTGGCCGAGCGGCGCGAGCTGGAGGTGCGGGCGCTGCCGTCCGCGCTGCAGCAGGTCGCCGACCGCGGCATCACCCTGGTCAGCGCCAACCGGCTGCTCGAGCGCAGCGCGGTCGAGCCGGTCGGGGGCAGCCCGCCGCCGGCGCCGGACGGCGACTGAGCGGCCTCAGACCCGCACGACCACCCCGCGGCGCAGCAGCGCAGCGCACAGCGCCCACGTCACCACGATCGAGAGCACCGGGTAGAGCCAGGCGGACACGGCCGCCCCGGCGACCGCGGTGACCCAGCCGTCGACCGCCGGCTGCACCCCGGGCGAGAGGACCGCGCGGAACACGACCTCGGAGAAGACGAACGCGACGATCGCCTCGATCCCCAGCACCTCGAACGGCCGGAACGGGCGCGCCGTCCCGCGCTCGTCGACCAGCCAGTGCAGCAGCGCCAGCGCCAGCAGCGCGATGCCGCCGGTGACCAGCACGAACGACGGCGACCACAGTCGCTTGTTCACCGGCACCAGCGGGCCGAGCGCCGCGCCCGCGGCGACCAGCGCGGCACCGCCCGCCGTCAGCCGGACCAGGGCCGCCCGGCCCGCGCCGGACCGCAGTGCCCGCCCGGCGAGCACGCCGAGGAAGACGGTCACCGCGCCACCCAGGTAGGAGTGCGGCGCCTCGGCGGAGAAGCGCAGGCCGAGGGCGGCGTCCACGGCGTGCCCCCACGACCGGTCGGGGCCGTCGCCCAGGACGACCGTGAGGACGCACAGCCCCGCCAGCACCCCGGCGGCGACGGGCACCTGCGCCGGGCGGGGCAGCCGGAGCAGCGCCCAGCACAGCAGGTAGGCCCCCGCGACGTGGCCGAGGACGCCCAGCCCGGCGGTCGGCGAGCCGTACTTGACCGTGACGACGAGCCAGCCGAGGACGGCGAGCTTGGCCACCCGGGCCAGCGCGGCCCGGGGCCGGGCGGACCGCCGGGAGAACGGCACCGACACGCCCACCACCAGCAGGAAGACCGGGAAGACGACGTCGGCGACGTGCAGCCCGTCCCACGCCACGTGCTCGAGCTGGTCGGGGATCGCGGCGTTGCCGCGGTTGTCGACGAGCAGCATGCCGACGACGGCGAGCCCGCGCAGCACGTCGACCCCGCGCAGCCGGGGTCGCGGGTGTGCGTCGACCTCCTCGCCGGGGACCTCCGGTCGCGCCGCCACGTCCCCACGCTAGGACGGCGCCGCCCCGGCCCTCATCCCTCCGGCAGGACGACGCCGAAGCCGCGCACGGCCAGCCGCAGCAGCACCGGCCCGCCGCGCTGCAGGTCGGTCACCCGCGCGGCCGCCGCGGCCTCGAGCTGGGCCACCCGGCAGGCCAGCGCCTCGGGCCCGTGCAGGCGCGCCCGGTGCAGGACGGTCGTGTTGCCCCACACCCGGCGCCGCGACTCGCGCAGCAGCGCCCGGGCCGCCGTCCGGTTGAGCCCGGCCAACACCCGGTCCACCGGCGTGCGGCGGCTGCCCGCGGCCTGCAGGGCGAGGTCCTCGGCGGCCACCCGGCCGGCCAGCACCTCGTCGATGCGCTCGTGGTCGCGGCGGCGGGAGTCCAGCAGCGGCGGGTCGGCGAAGTCGGCCGGGCCGATCACCCGCACCAGCGACTGCGGCAGGTCGAAGTTGATGTGCGCGTTCATGCCGAGCAGCACGTGCGCCTCCGGCCGGGCGGCCGGGTCGGTGCCGAACGCGGCCCGCCACGGCGCCGGCGGGGTGGCCGGGTCGCGGCGGTGCGCCTCCAGGGCGTCGAGGTACAGCCCGGCGAAGTCGACGTCCCACGCGGTCACCCAGTCCGGGTCCTCGAACCGGCCGGCGTCGATCGCCGCGTTCACCGCCTCGGTGGTGCGCAGGTAGGTGCCGAGGAAGTGGCGGGCCGGGTCGCCGGCGGCGACCAGGTCGTCGAGCAGGTCCTGCATGCGGGCGACGAGCTCGTCCACCGGTGCGGTCACGCCCGCGATCGTCCCCGCGCCGCCCGCCCGGCGCAGGTCAGGCCTCCAGGAGGCCGGGCAGCCGGTCCAGGGCCGCCGTCAGCAGGTCCGGCAGGTCCCCGGCCTCGCCGGCCAGCCAGCCGGCCCGGGCGACCTCGAAGCAGGCGACGACGAGCTTGGCCAGCAGCAGCGCGTCCCCGGCCGGGACGCCGCGGGCGGCCAGCCCGTCGGCGAGCGCGGCCTCCCAGCGGCGCAGCTCGGCCGCCGCCCGCGACCGCAGCGCCGGCACACCGGCCACCACCTGCTCGCGGGTGAGCAGCAGGTCGCGCAGCGGGGCGACCCGACCGGCGATCGCGACGGCGGCCGTGCGCAGCGCCGCCCACGGGGACAGGTCGGGCGGGGCGTCGGCCACGGCCGTCGCGGCGGCGGCGAGCAGGTCGTCCTCGAGGCCGAAGAGCAGGTCCTCCTTGTCGGCGAACAGCCGGAACAGCGTGCTGCGCGAGACGTCGGCCGCCGCCGCCACCTGCCCGGTGCTCGTGGCGGCGTAGCCCTGCGCGGCGAACAGGGCGACCGCGCGGCGGGTCACCTCGGCACGCAGCCGCCGGCGCCGTCGCTGCGCGGCCGTCTCGGTCACCGCCACCTCCTGTTGACACGGCGTCCCATCCTGGCACAGAGTCCCACATCGGGACGCCGTCCCGCGAGGCCCCGGGAGGCACGATGGGCGACATCCGCACGGCCCTGGTCACCGGGGCGACGTCGGGGCTCGGGCGGGCCGCCGCCGGACACCTGGCGGCCACCGGGCAGTGGCGGCTGCTGCTCGGCGCCCGCGACGCCGCCCGCGGCGCGGCGGTGGCCGCCGAGCTGGGACCCCTGGCCGAGGTGGTCGACCTGGACCTGGCCTCCCTCGGTGCCGTCCGGGCGGCCGCGGCCCGCGTCGCCGCCGGCGAGCCGCTGGACGCGCTGGTGCTCAACGCCGGCGTCCAGCTGCCGGTCGCCGACGAGGCGAGCGCCGACGGCCACGAGCTGACCTTCGCGGTCAACCACCTCGCGCACTTCCTGCTCACCGTGGAGCTGCTGCCGCACCTGGCGCCGGGCGCGCGGGTGGTCGTGGTCGGCAGCGGCACCCACTGGGGCACCTGGCGGAAGTCCGGGCCGTTCCCGGCGCCGCGCTGGGCCGACCCGCGCGAGCTGGCCCGCCCGCGCCGGGAGTCCGGGCAGCGCGCCTACGCGACGTCGAAGCTCGCCAACGTCCTCTTCGGCGCCGAGCTGGCCCGCCGGCACCCGGAGGTCGACGTCGCCGTCTTCGACCCCGGCCTGGTGCCGGGCACCGGGCTGCACCACCGGTACCCCGCCCCGGCCCGCGCGGTCTACACCGGCCTCGCGCCCCTGCTGGCCCGGCTGCCGTTCGCCTCCGGCGTCGACGAGGCGGCCGCCCGGCTCGCCGCCGCGGTCACCGGCCCGCCGGGCACCAGCGGGCGCTACCTCGAGCGCGGCGTCGAGGCGCCGTCGTCGCCGGACAGCCGAGACCCCGGCCGCGCCCGGGAGCTGTGGGAGGCCAGCCTGGAGCTGACCCGGCCTCAGACCAGCGCGTCGTAGCCGTCGTCGGGGGGCAGCAGCCCCGAGTCGACCGGCGGGCGGTGCGGCTGGTCCAGCCCGCGCATGCGCGCGGCGTGCAGCGCCAGCAGCAGGTTCAGCCGCAGCGTGGGATCGGTGGTGAAGGGCCCGAGCAGCCGCTCGAGCTTGCCGATCCGGTAGCGCATCGTGTTGTAGTGGAAGTGCAGCCGACGGGCGGACTCCGCGACGTTGAGGTTGGTCTCCAGCAGCACCCGCAGCGTCTCGCGCAGGTCCGCCGAGTCCGGATCGGCGGCGTCGGCCAGCGAGCCGAGCACCTCGTCGACGTAGGAGCGCAGCTCCGTGCTGTCCGGGATGAGCGACAGCAACCGGAACACCCCGAGCTGGTCGAAGTGGGTGACCGCGGCCGCGCCGTGGATCTCCTGCCCCACGCCGAGCGCCCGCTGCGCCTGCTGGTGCGCCTCGCCCAGCGCCGAGATCGACTCCGCGGGGCGGCCGATGCCGGTGCCGAGCACCCGGCCGACCCGGCGCACCCGCGCGTTGACCCGCGAGGTCACCGCGGTGACCAGCGAGGTGATCTCCTCCGGCGTCCGGCCGTCCAGCGGCAGCACCGTGACGATCTCCGTGGACAGCCCCGCCACCGCGGCGCCGCTCACCTCGGTCTCCAGCGCCGCCCGCCAGCCGTCGGCCAGCCGGTCCAGGACGTCGAGGGCCCGGGTGGGGTCGGCCGCGGGGTCGGCGGCGGTCTCGGTGGCGGTGACCAGGACGACGACGGGGCCGTCGAGCCGCCAGCCGAAGGAGCGGGTCTGGGCCAGCGCCCGCTCGGTGTGCCGCAGCGAGCCGCCGACCAGCCGGCGGACCAGGTCGCCCTGGAAGCGCAGCTCCACCGAGTGCACCGCCTGCTGGCGGATCACCGACAGCGCCGAGACGACGGCGGCCCGCTCCAGCACGCCGCCGGCGCCGACCACCATCTGGCCGCTGCGGTGCACCGCGACCAGCCAGCCGTGCCGCTGGTCGCCGGCCATGATCGGCGCGACCGCGTACTCCCCCACCCCGCCGGGCAGCTCGTGGTGGCCGGGGACGAGCAGGATGCCGTCGGCCGGGGACAGGTCGGCGTCGGCGAGCACGTCGGCGGGCGTGACGACGGTCTGGTCGGCGCGCACCCCCGACAGCCGGTGGGCCGGCGCCATCATGGCCAGCTCGTCCTCGGCCTCGGCGTCGAGCAGCCACAGCCAGTCGCTGATCTCGGCGACGTCGGCGGGCGGGCCGGCGCTGGTGACGATCTCCCGGTCGGGGCCGAGCCCGAGGACGGCGGCGCCCTCGAGGTAGGTGGCCAGCTGCTCGGTGACCTCGGCCAGGCCGCCGCCGCTCAGCGCGACGTCGATGAACTGGTCGTGCATGCGGGCGGAGACGGCCAGCGCCTCGCCCTGCCGGCGCACGACCGCGCCGAGCACCTCGGAGACGGCCTCGTCCATCCGGACGGTGGCCGGCAGCGCCACCACGGGGAACCCGTGCCGCTCGGCCTCGGCGAGCACCTCGGCCGGCACCGCGGGCGGCCCCTCGGTGCGGCGGAAGGCCAGCGCGGCGGCGCCGACCTGCAGCAGCCGGTCCACCAGGGCGCGGCCGGCGGCGGCGTCGGCCGGGGGCAGCCGGGCGCCGAGGACGACGAGGACGTCGGGACCGGCGGTGGCCAGCGGGGCCGACGGGTCGTCGACGACCATGTGCCGGACGACGCGGCCGGTCCCGGAGCGCCCGGCGACCACCTCGGCGCCCACCAGGCGGGGCAGGCGCAGCGCCTCGTCCAGGCGCAGGCCGACGCGGTCGCGCCACCCGGCGCGCTCGTCGCGGGCAGGCAGGGCGCGGGACGGAGAGGGGTTCTGCCACCCGTGGGGCAGCTGCAGCGGCGCAGTCGGGTACATCGCCGAAGTCATCGGCGTATCACTGTGAGTCACGACTCGCCCTCCTCCTCACCCGTCGTCCTTCTCGAGTTGCGGGAAAATGGCAGGTGTGCCTGGACGGGCACCCCCATTCTTGGCCACATTCGCCATAAGAGGACGTGCGACGCGCCGCATAGCTTCGAGCCAGTCGGACCGTCCGCTGGATGGTAGGCGCTCCCCCCAGGTGGTGCGTCTCACCCTCCGACGGCCGGTCCGAGGGGCGGGAGTCGAGCGGAGGGTCGCTCCCGCTGTCCGACGGGGAAGGGCTGCACACATGCGCACCATCGACCACTCGACCACCGGTTCTCCGACCGCACCGGGGCGCGCCGCCCGTGCCGGCGTCCCGACGATCCCCCTGCCCCGCTCGTCGGCGCAGGAGACGCTGCGGACGGCGTCGCCGGCACGCGCCGCCTCGGCGGTCCCGGCCTCGGCCAGCACCGGCGTGGCCGACCTGCTGCGCGGTCCCGTCCGCCCCGCGCGGGTGCTCATGAGCATGCCCGCCGCGGTGTACCTCCAGGTGCCCACCGAGCGCGGCACCGACGTCGTCGGTGTGCTCACCAGCGACGCCGCCCGCCTGCCCCTGGGCTGCGTCCTCTTCCGGCCCAGCAACGGCCGTCCCCTCGTCGCGCTGCCGAGTGGTGCGCCCGCGGAGGTCGGTGGCGGCCGGATCGTCGTCGGCGACCTGGTCGTGCGCGCCGCGGCGTGGTGGGACCCGCGGCCGCGGCTGCCCAGCCCGCGTCCGGCGCTGCTGCCCGAGGGCGTGCGCCAGCTGCGCACCACCCTCTACGGCGAGGGCGTCCCGCACAGCGCGTTCACGCTGCCCGGCCTGCCCGCCGGCCCCGGCGGCCCGCTGGCCGCGCTGCGGGGCGCGGTGCGCCGGGCCGACCTTGACGCCGCGCTGCGCACCGCCGCCCGGCTGATCGGCCTGGGCCCCGGCCTCACCCCGGCCGGCGACGACGTCATGGCCGGCACGATGGCCGGCCTGGTGCTGCTGCGGCACCCGGCCGCCGAGCGGTTCGCCGCCGGTGTCTACTCGCTGGCCGCCGGCCGCACCACCGAGCTGTCCCGGGCGCTGCTGCGGCACGCCGCGGCGGGACGGGTCAGCGGCGAGTACGCCGCGGTGCTGCAGGGCCTGGTCGGCGAGCGCCCGCTCGGCCCGGCCATCGAGGGCCTGCTGGCCACCGGCTCCACCAGCGGCCGCGCCATGGCGCTGGGCCTGTGCACCGCGATCGACCTGGTCGACCGGACCACCCGCGCCCGCTGACCGCACGACGACCCGACGGCGGCCCCCTCCCCACCCGGGGAGGGGGCCGCCGTGGTGAGGTGCGGGAACGGCCACCCTCCAGGGTCCCGCCGCCTGCGCTCGCGCGGCGTGGGCGGAGGGGCGGTCCCCCGTCTAGAGACGGCAGGCGTGGATGCTCGTGACCAGGATGGCGCGGGCGCCGAGTTCCCAGAGCTCGTCCATCACCCGGTTGGTGTCGGACTGGCGCACCATCGCGCGCACCGCCGACCAGCCCTCGGTCTGCAGCGGGCTGACCGTCGGGCCCTCCAGGCCGGGGGTGAGCTCGGTGGCCCGGGCCAGCAGCTCGTTCGGGCAGTCGTAGTCGAGCAGCACGTACTGCCGGGCCACGAGGACCCCGCGCAGCCGCCGCCGCAGCTGGGCGACGGCGGGGATCTCCTCCGAACCCTCCCGGCGCACGAGCACCGCCTCGCTGGTGAGCACCGGCTCGCCGATGATCCGCAGGCCCGCGGCGCGCAGCGTCGTCCCGGTCTCGACGACGTCGCACACCGCGTCGGCCACCCCGAGGCGGCAGGCGGTCTCCACCGCGCCGTCGAGCTTGACCACGCCGGCCTTGATCCCCGACTCGTCGAGGTACCGCTGCAGCAGCACCGGGTAGGCGGTGGCGATCCGCCGTCCGGCCAGCTTCTCGACCGAGTCGATGCCCGACTCGACGGGGCTGGCGAACCGGAACGACGAGCGGCCGAAGCCCAGCGGCATGACCTCGACGGCGGTCGGGCCCTCGCCGTCGGCCGGCGCGGTCTCCAGCAGCATGTCGCGGCCGGTGATGCCGACGTCGAGGGTGCCGGCGGCCACGTAGACGGCGATGTCGCGCGGGCGCAGGTAGAAGAACTCGGTGTCGCTCTCGGGGTCGTAGACCGCGAGGTCCTTGGTGCTGCGCCGCTGGCGGTAGCCGCTCTCGGCGAGCATCGCGGCCGCGGGCTCGCTCAGGACGCCCTTGTTGGGCACGGCGATGCGCAGCACTGTGTGTCTCCTGTGGGTCGACGGCGGTGGTTCAGAGGTGGGTGTAGACGTCGTCGAGGGTCAGCCCGCGGGCGAGCATGAGGACCTGCACGCGGTAGAGGAGCTGGCTGATCTCCTCCGCCGTCCGCTCGGGCCCCTCGTGCTCGGCGGCCATCCAGGACTCCGCCGCCTCCTCGACCACCTTCTTGCCGGCGGCGTGCACGCCGTCGCGGACGGCGGTCACCGTGCCCGAGGCGGGGTCGCCCGCGGCGACCTTGGCCGACAGCTCGGCGAACAGTTCGTCGAAGCGCTTCACGCCAGCCCCTGCCCGACGGCCGGGGTGGCCTGGAAGCCGGTGGCGTGCCGCGGCCCGCGGAGGCCGCGGAGGGTGAGCGCGGTGGCCAGTGCGGCGACGGCGGCCTCCCAGCCCTTGTCCTCGGCGGAGCCGGGCAGGCCGGCGCGGTCGCGGGCCTGCTCCTCGGTGTCGCAGGTGAGCACGCCGTTGCCGACGGGCCTGCCGGCGTCCAGCGCCACCCGGGTGAGGCCCGCGGTGACCGCGTCGCAGACGTACTCGAAGTGCGGGGTGCCGCCGCGGATGACCACGCCGAGCGCGACGACGGCGTCGTGCCGCTCGGCCAGCGCCTGGGCGACCACCGGCAGCTCCACCGCGCCCGGCGCCCGGACGACGGTCGGCCGGTCGATGCCGCTGGCGCGGGCGGCCTCGACGGCGCGGGCGAGCAGCGCGTCGGTGATCTCGGCGTGCCAGGTGGTCGCGACGATGCCCAGCGTCAGCCCGGCGGCGTCGACCGCGCCGGCCTCGGGGCGTCCCTGCCCGCTCACGCCGCCTCCTCGCCGACGGTCACCGGCCGCGTGCGCGGACCCGCTGCTGTGCCCCTCGGTGGACTCGCCGGCTCGTTCACAGCCGCTGCTCCCTCTGGCCCAGGGGGACGTCGGTGCCCGGGACGGTGGCGTGCTCACCGGTGGGGACGTCGGCGGGGCCGGACTCGGTCTCGGGCTCGATGATGTCGAGCAGGTGGCCCATCCGGTCGCGCTTGGTGCGCAGGTAGGACAGGTTCTCGGCGGTGACGTGGCTGGGCAGCGGCACCCGGCCGGTGACCTTGAGGCCGTAGCCCTCCAGGCCCGCGCGCTTGGCCGGGTTGTTGGTCAGCAGCCGCATGGTGTGCACGCCGAGGTCGACGAGGATCTGCGCGCCGGTGCCGTAGTCGCGGGCGTCGGCGGGCAGGCCCAGGTCGAGGTTGGCGTCGACGGTGTCCACGCCGGCGTCCTGCAGCTGGTAGGCCTGCAGCTTGTGCAGCAGGCCGATCCCCCGGCCCTCGTGCCCGCGGATGTAGAGCACGATCCCGCGGCCCTCGTGCGCGACGGCGGCCAGCGCGGCCTGCAGCTGGGGGCCGCAGTCGCAGCGCAGCGAGCCGAAGACGTCGCCGGTGAGGCACTCGGAGTGCACACGCACCAGCACGTCCTCGCCGTCGCCGATGTCGCCGTAGACGAAGGCGACGTGCTCGCGCTCGTCGTAGGAGCTGCGGTAGCCCACCGCGGTGAAGGTGCCCGGCGCCAGCGGCACGGTGGCCTCGGCGACCCGCTCGACCAGTTTGTCGAACCGCTTGCGGTAGGCGATGAGGTCGGCGATGGAGATCAGGCACAGGTCGTGCTCGTCGGCGAAGACCCGCAGCTCCTCGGCGCGGGCCATGCCGGTCGGGTCCTTCTCGCTGACCAGCTCGCACAGCGTGCCCGAGGGGCGCAGGCCGGCGAGGACGGCGAGGTCGACGGCGGCCTCGGTGTGCCCGGGTCGGCGCAGCACGCCGCCGTCCTTGGCGCGCAGCGGCACGATGTGGCCGGGGCGGGCGAGGTCGGCCGAGGAGGTGTCCGCGGCGGCGAGCAGCCGGATGGTGTGCGCGCGGTCGGCGGCGGAGATGCCGGTGGTCACGCCCTCCCGGGCGTCGACGGTCACGGTGTAGGCGGTGCCGCGGCGGTCCTGGTTGACCCGGAACATCGGCGGCAGGTCCAGCCGGTCGGCGTCGGCCTCGGTGACCGACACGCAGATGTAGCCCGAGGTGTACCGGACCATGAAGGCCACCAGCTCGGGCGTGGCGAGCTCGGAGGCGAAGATCAGGTCGCCCTCGTTCTCGCGGTCCTCGTCGTCGATGACGACGACGGGGCGGCCGTCCTTGATCGCCGCGATGGCGCTCTCGACGGTGTCCAGGCGGACGGTGCCGCTCATCGGCGCGCTCCCAGCAGGCGTTCCACGTACTTGGCGATCACGTCGACCTCCAGGTTGACCGGGTCCCCGGGGGCGCGTCCGCCCAGCGTGGTCTCCCGGAGGGTGGCGGGGATGAGGCTCACCTCGAACCAGGGCCCGGGGTCGTCGGCGGCGCTCAGCGCGCTGACCGTGAGCGAGACGCCGTCCACGGTGATCGAGCCCTTCTCGACGACGTAGCGTGCCAGCTGCGGCGGCAGCGCGACGCGGACGACGTCCCAGCGCTCGCCCGGCGTGCGGGACACGACGGTGCCGACGCCGTCGACGTGGCCCTGCACGACGTGCCCGCCCAGGCGGCCCCCGGCGGCGACGGCGCGCTCGAGGTTGACCGGGTCGCCGTCGCCGAGGGTGCCGAGGCTGCTGCGGCGCAGCGTCTCGGCCATGACGTCGGTGGACCACACCTGGTCGCCGTCCGGGCCGGGCTCGACGCCGGTGACGGTGAGGCAGACGCCGTTGACCGCGATCGAGTCGCCGAGGCGCACGTCCTCGAGCACGCGGCGCGCGCGGATGCGCAGCACCGCGGCGTCGCCCGTCGGGCCTCCCAGGTCCTCGCGTGCGGCGAGGGAGCCGACCTCCTCGACGATGCCCGTGAACACGTCAGCCCCTTCCGTCCGCGTCCGGTCGCTCTCCAGTGTGCCGGGTCGGCCGCAGGCGGATCTGCACGTCCCCGCCCAGCAGGGTGACGTCCCGGACCTCGAGGGACAGCGCTGCGCCGATCGTGCTGATTCCCAGGTCCCCCACCAGCGGGGGACCGGCGCCGAGCAGCTTCGGGGCGAGGTGGACGACGGCCTCGTCGACCAGCCCGGCGCGGAGGAAGGCCGCGGCCAGGGTCGGGCCGCCCTCGAGCAGCACCCGGCGGACGTCGCGGTCGAACAGCTCCGCGAGCAGCTCCGCCGGGCCGGCCGCCCGGCTGACGTGGGTGGGCGCGGCGCCGTCGAGCACCCGCGCGCTGGCCGGCAGCCGCCCGCGGCGGTCGTGCACGACGCGCAGCGGCTGGCGGGCGGCGTCCCGGCCGTCGGCGTCGCGGACGGTCAGCTGCGGGTCGTCGGCCAGGGCGGTGCCCGACCCGACGACGACGGCGTCGCAGGTGGCGCGCAGCGCGTGCACGGCGGCGCGGGCCGTGGGCCCGGTGATCCAGCGGCTGGTGCCGTCGGCGGCGGCGACGCGCCCGTCCAGGGTGGCGCCCACCTTCCAGACGACGAACGGCCGGCCCGCGCGGACGCCGGTGAGCCACGCGGCCAGCGCGCCCTCCTCGGCGGCCTGCCGCTCGACGCCCACCTCGACCTCGACGCCGGCCGCGCGCAGCGCCCCGGCGCCGCCGCCGGCCACGCCGGTGGGCTCGGGCACGGCGACGACGACCCGCGCGGCGCCGGCGGCGAGCAGCGCGTCGGCGCAGGGGCCGGTGCGGCCGGTGTGCGCGCACGGCTCGAGGGTGACGACGGCGGTGCCGCCGCGGGCGCGCTCGCCGGCCCCGCGCAGCGCGTGCACCTCGGCGTGCGGCCCGCCGGGCGGGGAGGTGGCGCCCTCCCCCACGACCGCGCCGCCGGCGTCGAGGACGACCGCGCCGACCGGCGGGTTGGGGCTGGTGGTCCCGAGGACGCTCTCGCCGAGCGCCCGTGCCCTCGCCATGGCGGCCTGCTCGGCCGGGGTGACCGTCACCCGGCGGTCGCCGCCGTGGCCCGGGCGCGCAGGGCGGCGATGGCGCGGGCCGGGTCGTCGGCGCCGTAGACGGCCGAGCCCGCGACGAAGACGTCGGCGCCGGCCTCGGCGGCCCGCTCGATGGTGTCGGCGTTGATGCCGCCGTCGACCTCCACCAGGACCTGCAGGTGGCCGGTGTCGACCAGCTCGCGGGCGCGGCGGACCTTGGGCAGCACCTCGGCCATGAACGCCTGGCCGCCGAAGCCGGGCTCGACGGTCATGACCAGCAGGGTGTCGAAGTCGCGCAGGACGTCCTCGTAGTCCTCCAGCGGCGTGCCGGGCTTGATCGCCAGGCCGGCCAGGGCGCCGGCGGCGCGGACGTCGCGCGCGACGCCGCGGGGGTCGCCGGTGCAGGCCTCGGCGTGCACGGTGACGTTGCGGGCGCCGAGCTCGGCGTACCCGGGCGCCCACCGCTCGGGCGCCTCAATCATCAGGTGGCAGTCGAGCGGGATCGGGCTCACCGCCTGGATCGCCTCGACCACCGGCCGCCCCAGGGTGAGGTTGGGGACGAAGTGGGCGTCCATGACGTCGACGTGCAGCCAGTCGGCGTCGGCGACGCGGGCCACCTCCTCGGCCAGCCGCGCGAAGTCCGCCGAGAGCAGGCTGGGGGCGATCATCGGGGTCCGGGCCACGTCGTCCGAGTCTAGGCAGCCGGTGATCACCCCCTCGCGGCGCCGCCGTCCCACTACCGTGCCGCCCGTGTCCGGGACCGGGGTGGCCGCGCGGGTCGCCGCGCTGTGCCTGGACCCGCGCGGGCGCCCGGGTGACTGGTCGGTCTGCGGTCCGGCCGTCCGCGCGGGCCTGCTGCTCGACCTCGGGCTGGACGGCCGGGTGACCCAGACGGCCGACAGCGTCGTCGTGGACCGGTCGCCGACCGGGTCCGCCGCCGCCGACCGGCTGCTCGCCGCGATCGCCACCGGGCCGGAGCGGTCCCTCGACAGCTGGGTCGAGGACGGGCCGGTCGGCCTGCGCGACGTCGCCGACGCGGAGGTCGCCGCCGGCCGCTGGCACCGGCGGCGGCTGCGGTGGCGCCGGGACCGGTTCGTGCCCGACCGCGAGCGGCTCGACGTCGACCGCACCCGGGACCCCGGCCTGCTCGACGACGGGTGGAGCGCAGGGGACGCCGCCGTCGTCGCCGTCGCCCTGGCCGCCGGGCTCCGCGGCGGGGGCCCGGTGCCGCCCGCCGCGGAGCTGGTCGCCGCCACCGGTGCCGCCGCGTGGCTGTGCGGGGCGGTCACCGAACACCTGCACGCCACCGCCCGCCGCTACCGCGCGCAGGCCACGGCGCTGCGCGCGGGCGACGCGCCCGGCCCGGCCTGACCGGCGCTCAGTCCCGGTCGGGCAGCGCGGTCCAGTCGGCCCAGGACAGGTCGCGGCCGACGTGGCGCGGCGCCCGCAGCGGCCACTCCGCGGCCAGCCAGCGCGGGACGAAGGCGTCCAGCGCCGCCTCGACCTCGGTGCCGGCCAGGCGGTCGACCACCCACCAGGACACCTCGGCGTCGGCGTCACCGGCCTTCTCCGGCGGGTCGACGTAGACGCAGCCGAGCAGCTCGGTCTCGTCCTCGTCGAGCAGCGCGTAGTTGAAGCTCTCGTGCGCCTCGATCTCCCGCTCGTGGCGGGCGAGGTCCTCCCGGTCCTGCTCCTCGGTCATCGTCGCGGGCGGCCAGCCCCACGCGTCGCCGTAGATCCCCCACAGCCGCTCGCGGGAGCCCATGACGGCGGGGAAGTCGATGGCGGTGTCGGCCGCGCGGATCGGGCGCAGGTGGTGGCCGGTGGGCAGGTCGGCACGGAGGGGGTGGACGAAGTCGTCGGGGAGCCAGGAGTCCGAGGGCACGGCGGGGCAGGCTAGGCGACGGACGCCGGGCGTGGGGCCCCGCCGCGCCTCAGCCGGTGCGGCGCAGCAGGGCCAGGAACATGGCGTCGGTGCCGTGCCGGTGCGGCCACAGCTGCCCGTACGCGCCGCGCTCGATCCCGGGGACCTCGGGGAACAGCGGCGCCACCGGCAGCACCTCGACGTCGTCCCGCGCGGCCGCGGCGTCCGCCACCGCGACGGTCTCCGCCGCGTGCGGCGAGCAGGTCACGTAGGCGACGACGCCGCCGGGGCGCACCGAGGCCAGCGCGCGGTCCAGGAGCGCCGTCTGCAGGCCCACCAGCGGGCCGACGTCGTCCGGCGTCCGCCGCCAGCGCACCTCCGGCCGCCGGCGCAGCGCGCCCAGCCCGGTGCACGGCGCGTCGAGCAGCACCCGGTCGAACGAGCCCGGCGCCCACGGCGGCTCGCGGCCGTCGGCGACGAGCACCTCCACGTCGTCCTCCCCCGCCAGCGCCCCGCGCACCAGCTCGGCGCGGTGCGGCGCGCGGTCGGCGGCGGTCAGGTGCACCCCCGCCGGGCGGACGGCGGCCAGCAGCCCCGCCTTGCCGCCGGGCCCCGCGCAGACGTCCAGCCAGCGCCCGTCCGGGCCCTCCAGCGGCGCGCGGGCGAGCAGCAGCGCGGCGAGCTGGCTGCCCTCGTCCTGCACCGCGGCCCGGCCCGCCCGCACCGAGGGCAGCCGGCCCGGGTCTCCCCCGCCCATCCGCACCGCGTACGGCGACCACGGCCCCGGCGTCCCGCCGGACTCCTCGGCCAGTTCGTCACGGGGCACGTGCCGGGCGACCAGGTGCACCTCGGGCGCGGCGTCGTCGGCGAGCAGCGCGTCCTCGAGCTCGGCGTCCCCGGCCGCACCGCCGCCCAGCGCCTCGCGCCAGGCCGACACGATCCACCCGGGGTGGTCGGTGGCCAGCGCCAGCCGCCGGTCGCCGTCGGCGCCGAGCCGCTCGAGCCAGGCGGCGCGGTCACCGCCGGCGGCCACCTTCCGCAGCACGGCGTTGACCAGCCCGGAGGCCCCGGCGCCGACGATCGCGCGGGTGAGGTCGACGGTGGTCGCGACGGCGGCGTGCGCCGGCACCCGCAGGTCGAGCAGCTGGTAGGCGCCCAGGCGGAGCAGGTCCAGGACGCGCCGGTCGAGGTCGGCCAGCGGGCGGTCGACCAGCCGGGCGAGCACCGCGTCGAGCGTGCCCTGCGCGCGCAGGGCCCCGTAGGCCAGCTGGGTGGCGAAGGCGGCGTCGCGCGGCTCGAGGGAGCGCTCGCGGAGCAGCTGCGGCAGCAGCAGGTTGGCGTAGGCCTCCCGCGCCGACACGCCGTCGAGGACGTCGTAGGCGGTCAGCCGGGCACCGTCGAGCGCCGGACGGCGCGGCGGGCGGTCGCGGCGCCCACCGCGCGGGCCGGCCGGGCGCCGGGGCGGGCGGCTCACGACTCCCCCTCGCCGGCGCTCGTCGTCGCCACGGGCCGGGCTGCTCCGCCCCTGCGTGACCTCGCGAGCCCGGTCACGAGCCCAGCCGCTCGCCGGGTGCCGGACGGGCGCCGCGGGCCCAGTCGGCCGCGGGCAGCACCCGCTTGCCCGCCGGCTGCACCTCGCCCAGCCGCACCGAGCCGCGGCCGGTGCCGACGACGACGCCGCCCGGCCCGGCCGACACCTCCCCGGGCGCCAGCGCCGGGGCGCTCGGCAGCGGCTCGACCGGGCCCAGGCGCAGCCGGTCGCCGCGCCAGGTGGTCCACGCGCCCGGCACCGGGGTCACCCCGCGCACCCGCCGGTCGACGACGTGCGCGGGCAGCTCCCAGTCGACCCGGGCGTCGGCGGTCTCGATCCGCGGCGCGAGGCTGACCCCCTCGGCCGGCTGGGGCCGCGGGACCAGCGTGCCGGCGGCGATGCCGTCGAGGGTGGCGACCAGCAGCCGGGCGCCGCTGACCGCCAGCCGGCCGAGCAGGTCGCCGGCGGTGTCGCGCGGGCCGATCGGCTCGGTGACCACGCCGAAGACCGGGCCGGTGTCCAGGCCCTGCTCGAGCCGGAAGGTGCAGGCGCCGGTGACCTCGTCGCCGGCCATGACCGCGTGCTGCACGGGCGCGGCGCCGCGCCAGGCCGGCAGCAGCGAGAAGTGCAGGTTCACCCAGCCGTGCGCGGGCAGCTCCAGCGCCGCGGGCGGGACCAGCGCGCCGTAGGCGACCACCGGCGCGCAGTCGACGGCGAGGTCCGCGAGCTGCCCGAGGAACTCCGGCTCGCGCGGCGAGCGCGGCTGCAGCACCGGCAGCCCGGCGGCGTCGGCGCGCTCGGCCACCGGGGAGCGGCTGACCTTCCGGCCGCGGCCGGAGCGGGCGTCGGGCCGGGTGAGCACGGCGACCACCTCGTGGTCGGAGGCCAGCAGCGCGTCCAGCGAGGGGACGGCGGCCTCGGGCGTCCCGGCGAACAGGAGCCTCAGTGGGGGCTCACCTCCACGCGCGGCACCCAGGCGCCCATGCCGGCCCACTCGGCCTCGGCCAGCGCGGCCCGTGCCGCGGCGGCGGCCTCGGGGTCGAGCCGGTCGACGAACACGACGCCGTCGAGGTGGTCGACCTCGTGCTGCACCGCGCGGGCCAGCAGGTCCGAGCCCTCCACCCGCACCGGGTCGCCGTGCTGGTTCCAGCCGGTGGCGACGACGTGCAGGTGGCGGCGGCAGTCGAAGCGGAAGCCCGGGATGGACAGGCAGCCCTCGGGCGCCTCCTCGGTCTCGTCGCCGACGAGGTCGACCGAGGGGTTGACCAGGTGACCCACCTCGCCGTCGACGTACCAGGTGAAGACGCGCAGTCCGACGCCGATCTGCGGCGCGGCGAGCCCGGCGCCGCCGGCGGCGTGCATGGTGTCGGTCAGGTCCGCGACGAGCCGGCGCAGCTCCGCGTCGAAGTCGACGACGGGCGCCGCGGGCCGGTGCAGGACCGGGTCGCCCAGCAGCCGGATGGGGGTGACGCTCACCCGCCCAGCGTAGGTGGGGGCGGGCGGGGACCCGTCACACGAGGTCGAGCGGGTCGAGCTGGACGCGGACGTGCTCGGGCACCTTGCGGGCGCTGCGCACGCCCTGCACCTCGGCCAGGGCGGTCGCCAGCGCCAGGCCCTCGGTGCGCGGCACCCGCACGAGGTACCGCTCGCGCTCGCCGTCCTGCCCGGGCCGCGGGGGCTCGGGCACCGGGCCGAGCAGGTCGGCCTCGTCGGGCAGCCGCGCGGCGCCCAGGAACTCCGCCAGCGCCGCCGGCGACCCGGACAGCGCGGCCATCCGGGTGGCCGGCGGGAAGCCGAGCTCGCGGCGGTCGGCGAGCTCGCGCCCGGCCAGCCAGCCCGGGTCCCAGCGGACCAGCGCCTGGACGACGGGGTGCGCGGCGTCGGCGGCGACGACGACCGAGCCGTGCGCCCGCACGAGCGTGGCGGCGTTCATCCAGCGGCGCAGGGTCTCCTCCCCCGCCCGCAGGTCCGCCCGCCCGAGCAGCGCCCACGAGTCCAGCAGCAGCGCGGCGCCGTAGCCGCCCTCGGCGACCGGCTCGGCGCCCGGCGTGGCCACGACCAGCTGCGGCCCGGCGGGCACCGACGGCAGCACGCCGGACCCGCGTCCGGACACCCGCACCGGCGCCCCGGGGAACGCCCGGCCCAGCTCCTCGGCGGTGCGGTTGGCGCCGACGACGGAGGCGCGCAGCTTCGTCCCGTGGCAGTGCGGGCAGGCGAAGGTGGCCGCGGGCCGGGCGCACCAGCGGCAGGCGGGCACCCGCGAGCCGCCCGGCCCGGGCGTGGGCGCGATGCCCAGCGGCCCGGAGCAGACCGCGCAGCGGGCCGGCGCCCGGCAGCGGTCGCACGACAGCCCGGGCGCGTAGCCGGCGCGCGGCACCTGCACCAGCACCGGCGTGCCCTCGGCCAGCGCCGCGCGGGCCACCCGGTGGGCGAGGCTCGGCAGCCGGGCGGTGCGCGCGGCCGGGTCGCGGGCCAGCTCGTGGTCCTCGCCGAGGGCCTGCACCCGCGGGGCGACCGCGCGCAGCGTGGCGCGGTCGGCGACGAGCTCGTGCGCCCAGCCGCTCTCCACCAGCAGCGCCGCCTCGGCGGTGCGCGCGGTGGCCGCGACGACGGCGGCGCACGAGGACAGGTGGGCGCGGTGCACCAGCACGTCGCGGGCGTGCGCGTACGGGGCGCGCGGCTCGGCGTGCAGGTCGTCGCCGTCGTCCCAGATCGCGACCAGACCCAGGTCGGCGACCGGCGCGAAGGCCGCCGCGCGGGTGCCGAGAACGACCTTGGCGCTGCCGCGGGCGGCGTCGAGGAAGCGGCGGTAGCGGGCGTCGGGGGCGGCGTCGGCGCGGAGCACGACGAACGACCCCTTCGGCAGCCGGGCGCCGGCCGCGGCCTCCAGCCGGTCCAGGTCGCGACCGTCGGGGACGACCACCAGCGCCCCCCGGCCGCCGGACAGCGCCGCCTGGCACAGCTCGGCCAGCCGGGCCGGCCAGTCCTCCCCCGGCAGCGCCGTCCACACCGCGCGGGCGGGCCGGCCCTCGGCGGCGGCGGCCAGCAGCGCCGGCCCGGTCGGGTAGCGGGCGAAGCCGGCCGGGTCCCGCGGCGCCGGCGGCGCCGGGGGCTCGGCCGGCGGGCGCTTCTCCGCGGCCGCCCGGCGCGGCGGGACGGCCAGCCGCAGGACGTCGGTCAGCGTGCCGCCCCAGCGCTGGGCGACCGAGCGGGCCAACGCGGCCACCTCAGGGGTGAGCACCGGCTCGGAGGAGACCAGCTTGGCCAGCGGGGCGAGCGTGCGGCCGGAGTCGCTGACGTCGGTGAGCTCGAGGACGAACCCGTCGACCAGCTGCCCGGCGAAGCGCACCCGCACCCGGCAGCCGGCCCGGACCTCACCGGCCATCTCGTCCGGGACCGCGTAGTCGAAGGCCCGGTCGAGGTGGGCCAGCGGCACGTCGACGACGACCCGGGCCACCCGCGGGCTGCGGGCAGCCGGGCCGGCCGGCGCGTCCGTGGTCTCGGGACTGGCGGGTGCCGAGGTCAGCGCTGTTCTCCGTTCGGCGGGGTCGTGTCGCAGCAGTGTCCCCGCCGGGTCCGACATCCCGGCCCCGCTGCAGGGGCCCGCCGCGAACCCGGTGACGTGCTGGGAGGCCACCCTCCGGGGCCCCTCCGCCTGCGCCTGCGAGGCGTGGGGGGAAGGGTGGTCCTCCGTCAGCCCACGGCGGAGCGGAGGGCCTCCACGCGGTCGGTGCGCTCCCAGGGCAGCTCGACGTCGGTGCGGCCGAAGTGGCCGTACGCGGCGGTCGGGCCGTAGATCGGCCGCAGCAGGTCCAGGTCGCGCACGATCGCGCCGGGGCGCAGGTCGAACACCGTGGTGACCGCCTTCTCCAGGACGTCGTTCGGGACGGTGCCGGTGCCGTGGGTGTCGACGAACAGCCCGACCGGGTGCGCGGCGCCGATGGCGTAGGCCACCTGCACCTCGCAGCGGCGGGCCAGGCCCGCGGCGACGACGTTCTTGGCCACCCAGCGCATCGCGTAGGCACCGGAGCGGTCGACCTTCGAGGGGTCCTTGCCGGAGAACGCGCCGCCGCCGTGGCGGGCCATGCCGCCGTAGGTGTCGACGATGATCTTGCGGCCGGTCAGCCCGGCGTCGCCCATCGGGCCGCCGATGACGAACTTGCCGGTCGGGTTCACCAGCAGCCGGTAGCCGTCGGTGGGCAGGCCGAGGGCCTGCAGCTCCGGCTCGACGACGAGCTCCTGCACGTCGGGGGTGAGCAGCTGCTCGATGGAGATGTCCTCGGCGTGCTGCGAGGAGACGACGACGGTGTCGACGCCGACCGGCCGGTCGTCCTCGTAGACGACGGTGACCTGGGTCTTGCCGTCGGGGCGCAGGTAGGGCACCGAGCCGTCCTTGCGGACCGCGGACAGCCGGCGCGACAGCCGGTGGGCCAGCGCGATCGGCAGCGGCATGAGCTCGGGGGTCTCGTCGGTGGCGTAGCCGAACATCAGGCCCTGGTCGCCGGCGCCCTGGCGCTCGATCTCGTCGTCGGTGGTGCCGGTGGTGCGCGCCTCGTAGGCGGTGTCCACGCCCTGCGCGATGTCCGGCGACTGCGCGCCGATGGAGACGCTGACGCCGCAGGAGGCGCCGTCGAAGCCCTTGCGGGAGGAGTCGTAGCCGATCCGCAGCACGGTGCGGCGGACGACGTCGGCGATGTCGACGTAGCCGGCGGTGGTGACCTCCCCGGCGATGTGGACCTGACCGGTGGTGATGAGCGTCTCGACGGCGACGCGGCTGCGCGGGTCCTGCGCCAGCATCTCGTCGAGGATCGCGTCGCTGATCTGGTCGGCGATCTTGTCCGGGTGGCCCTCGGTCACCGACTCGGACGTGAAGAGGCGGCGTGGCACTCGGTTCTCCCTGGGTCGGTGACGAGATCGCGGCGCGGCCTGCCCGCGCCGTGGGAGCAACTTACCGGCGCGTCCAGCCCGTGGCAGCCGCCGGTCAGGCGAGACGGGGCAGGACGACCTGCCAGACCGCCGCGGCGACGGCGTCCTTGCTGCCGTGGGGCACCTCCGTGGCGGTGCCGTCGGCGGCGAGGACGACCGCGGCGTTGTCCGGGCGGCCGAACACCCCGCCGCCGGAGACGTCGTTGACGACGAGCAGGTCGCAGCCCTTGCGGGCGAGCTTGGCGCGGGCGTGGGCCAGCACGTCGGCGTCGGCGTCGCCGGTCTCGGCGGCGAAGCCGATCACGAGCTGCCCGGGGGCGCGCTTGGTGACCAGCTCGGCGAGCACGTCGGGGTTGCGCACCAGCGGGACGGCGTCGGGCTCGCTCGCGCTGTCCTTCTTGAGCTTGGTGGCCGCGACGGTGGCCGGCCGGAAGTCCGCGACCGCCGCCGCCATGACGACGACGTCGGCTGCCGCCTCCCCGCCCGACCCAGCCTCGGCGAGCATCGCGGCGCGCAGCTCCTCCGCCGTCCCGGCCGGGACCACGCGGACGCCGAACGGCGCGGGCAGGTCGACGTTGGCCGCGACGAGGGTGACGTCGGCGCCGCGGGCGGCGGCGACGCGGGCCAGCGCCCAGCCCTGCATGCCCGACGAGCGGTTGCCCAGGTAGCGCACCGGGTCCAGCGGCTCGCGGGTGCCGCCGGCGCTGATCAGGACGCGGCGGCCGGTGAGGTCGGCCCGCACGACGTCGGCGCCCGCCGCGAGGACCACCTGCGCCAGCGCGGCGACGTCGGCGGGCTCGGGCAGCCGGCCGGGCCCGGAGTCGGGGCCGGTCAGCCGGCCGACGGCCGGCGGCAGCACGATCGAGCCGCGGCGGCGGAGCGTGGCGACGTTGTCCTGGGTGGCCGGGTGCAGCCACATCTCGGTGTGCATGGCCGGCACGAACACCACCGGGCAGTGCGCGGTGAGCAGCGTCGCGGTGAGCAGGTCGTCGGCGCGGCCCGTCGCGGCGCGGGCGAGCAGGTCGGCGGTGGCCGGCGCGACGACGACGAGGTCGGCGGTCTGCCCGATCCGCACGTGCGCCACCTCGGGCACCTCCGACCAGACGTCGGTGGTGACCGGGTGGCCGGACAGCGCCTCGAAGGTCGCCGCACCGACGAAGTGCAGCGCACCGGGGGTGGGGACGACGCGGACGTCGTGCCCGGCCTCGGTCAGCGCGCGCAGCAGCAGGGCGGCCTTGTAGGCGGCCACGCCCCCGGCGACGCCCAGCACGATCCGGCTCATGCGCTCCATCCTCCCGCAGACGCGACGACGCCCCCGGCCAGGGCCGGGGGCGTCGTCACCACTTCGGGGCCGGGCGGCCTAGTTGTCGCCGGCGGTGTGGGTCAGCAGGCCCTCGTTGATCTCGCGCAGCGCGATCGACAGGGGCTTCTCCTGGGGCGCGGTGTCGACCAGCGGGCCGACGTACTCGAGCAGGCCCTCGGAGAGCTGGCTGTAGTAGGCGTTGATCTGCCGCGCGCGCTTGGCGGCGAAGATCACCAGGCCGTACTTGCTGCTGGTGCGCTCGAGCAGCTCGTCGATCGGCGGGTTGGTGATGCCCTCGGGGGCGGGTGCGACTCCGGACACGGGCGGGCGTGCTCCTCGGTTGGCTCGGTGGGAGTGAGGGGCCTCGGGTGGCCGGTCACTCGGAGGCGCCGGCAGCCTTTCCTGCCGACGGCGCGACCAGCAATCCTACCAACTCGTCCGCGGCCCTCGCGACGTCGTCGTTGACCACCACGACGTCGAACTCCCCCGCGGCGTCCAGCTCGGCCTGCGCGATGGCGAGCCGGCGCTCCTGCACGGCCGGCGGCTCCGAGCCGCGGCCGGCCAGCCGGCTCTTCAGCTCCGCCCACGACGGCGGGGCGAGGAAGACGAGCTGCGCCTCCGGGGCGCGCGCCCGCACCTGGCGGGCGCCCTGCAGCTCGATCTCGAGCAGCGCCGGGGCCCCGGCCGCGAGACGCTCGCGGACCGGGGCGGCCGGCGTGCCGTAGCGGTTGCCCGCGTACTCGGCCCACTCGAGGAGGCCGTCCTCGGCGACCAGCCGGTCGAACTCGGCGTCGCTGAGGAAGTGGTAGTGCACCCCGTCGACCTCGCCCGGGCGCTGCCGGCGGGTGGTCACCGACACCGAGACCCACACGTCGGGGTGCCGGCGGCGGACCTCGGCGACGACGGTGCCCTTGCCGACCCCCGAGGGTCCGGAGAGCACCGTCAGGCGCGCCGGGGCAGGGATCGGCTGGGCAGTCGGCAACGGGTGGTCCCTCGTGGTGCTGGCGTCGGACGGGTGGTGCGGCGGGGCGACCTCAGACCGTCGAGTCGGCGGGCACCTGGTCGGCGACGACGTTCTCGCCGCCGAACTCCGCCTCCAGCGCCTTGCGCTGGTTGGCGCCCAGGCCGCGCACCCGGCGGGTCGGGGAGATCTCGAGCCGCTCCATGATCTTCGCAGCCCGGGCCTTGCCCACGCCGGGCAGGGACTCGAGCACCGCGGAGACGCGCATCTTGCCGATGACCTCGTCGGTCTCGCCCTGCTTGAGGACGTCGCCGACCGTGGCGCCCTTGCTCTTGAGCCGCTCGCGGAGCTCGGCGCGCGCCTTGCGGGCGGCGGCGGCCTTCTCCAGGGCGGCGGCGCGCTGTTCGGGGGACAGGTCGGGGAGGGGCATGGTGCGTCCCATCGTGTCGTTGCCGGGGATCTGCGACCCGGCGGGTACGTGCGGTGTCGGGAGCGGGGCCCGCGGTCTGGGCGCCGACGATCAACCTAGTAACCACGAATCCGCAGGTCACGCGCTGTTTGCACGAGGTTTTCGACCTCCGGTCGCCCGCTCGTGACGCCCTGTGGAAGGTCGGCGTGACCGTCCGTGAACACCGCAGGTCACAAAGTATACGAAACGCATTCGTATCGGGTCAGCGGCTCCGACACGACCGCACGTGACACGCCGGACGGCGCGCCGGGACGCCCGCCGGCAGGCGGGCCGGCGGCCGGCTCAGCCGGCCAGGTCCTCCGCCCAGCGGGCGGCCGCGGCGCGCAGCCCGGCGGGGTCCGGGCCCGCGGCGAGCACGTCGCGGGAGACGGTCGGGACGACCGCGCGGCCGGTGCCGAACAGCCGCCGCAGGTCCGCGGCCGAGCCGCCCTGGACGCCCAGCCCCGGCGCGAGCACCGGGCCGCCCAGCCCGTCGAGGTCGACGTCGAGCCCGCCCAGCGTGGCGCCGACGACGACGCCGAACGACCCGGTCGCGGCGCCCCAGCGGCTGCCGAGGTCCCGCACCGCGCCGGGGTCGGGCAGCGGGTCGCCCACCACCCAGCCGGGGGTGTTCCAGCCGCGGACGGTGTCGACGACGACCTGCGCCACCGACCGCTCCCCCACCGCCGCGTGCTGCAGCGTGCCGGCGTCGGGGTTGGACGTGCGGGCCAGCACGAACAGCCCGCCGCCGGCGAGCCGGGCGGTGTCCACGGCCGGCTGCAGCGAGCCCGGCCCCAGGTAGGGGCTGACGGTGAGCGCGTCGACCGCGCACGGGTGCTCCGGGCGCAGCACGTCGGCGTAGGCGTCCATCGTCGAGCCGATGTCGCCGCGCTTGGCGTCGAGCAGCACCAGCGCCCCGGCCGCGCGGGCCCGGGCGACGGCGTCCTCCAGCACGGCCAGGCCGCGCGAGCCGTGCCGCTCGAAGAACGCCGACTGCGGCTTGAGCACCGCGACCTCGCCGGCCAGCGCGTCCACCACCGTGTCGGTGAACCGGCGCAGCCCGTCGACGTCGTCGGCCAGGCCCCAGCGCTCCAGCAGCGGCGCGTGCGGGTCGATGCCCACGCACAGCGGTCCCCGGGTCGCGACGGCGTCGGCGAGGCGCTGCCCGAACGGCGCGCTCACCGGGGCACCGACCGCGGCAGGGTGTCGCCGTGCGCGGCGATGCAGTCGCGGGCGAGGAAGGGGTCGGCGAAGGCGCCCGACGCCGACTGCACGGCGTCGGCGCCGGCCTCGTACAGCGCCGCGAACGACGCCGGGTCGGTGACCCCGCCCATCGCCAGCACGTCGAAGCGCCGGCCGGACGCCTCGCGCAGCGCCACGAGCCGGCGGGTGAAGTCCAGCGCCCGGCCGCGCACGGCCGCCCCCGACAGTCCGGCCACCGCGCGGCCGGGGAAGGTCGGCTCGCCGTCGCCGCGCACCACCCGGCTCGCCACCGTGTTGATGCCCGCGACGCCGTCGACCAGCGGCGCCAGCCGGGGCACCAGCGCGGCCAGCCGGTCCTCGTCGAGCCAGGACAGCTTGGCGACCAGCCCGGTGCGGTCGTCCAGCGCGCGGCGCACGCCCTCGACGACGGCGACGGTGGCGTCCGCGTCCAGGCACAGCGGCGGCTTCACGCCGTCCGGCGAGGCCGACAGCGTGTTCGGGCACGACAGGTTGAGCTCGACGACGGTCGCCCCGGCCTCCTGGGCCATCGCCGCCACCCGGGCGAAGTCGTCGACCAGGGCGGGGCCGTCGCTGGACCCCATGACGCTGACCAGCAGCAGCTGGTCGGCGTCGACGGCGGCCAGCGACCGCTCGAGGTCGGCCATCCACTCCCCCGGCGCCGGCGAGGGCACGCCGAAGGAGTTGACCGTGCTGACGTCCGGGGAGCCGGGCTCCACCCAGTCCCAGGGGTCGGAGACGACGGCGTCACCCGGCGGGCGCGGCGCGAACGTCCAGTTCGGCTGCACGTTCGGCTCGTGCGCCCGGCTGCGCACGGTCTTGTAGGTGAGCACGCTGAACCCGTTGCGGGCGTGGAAGCGGACCCACTCCTCCCCGCCGTTCAGCACGCACGCCGGCACCCCCAGCGGGAAGGCGACGTCACGGCCGAGCACCCGCCACCGCCGGTCACCGGCCCGCGGCCGCCGCGGCAGCCGCGGGCCGACGGGGGTCGGCAGGTTGTCGCGGTAGGAGCCGAGCAGGTCGTAGGACGGCGTCCGCACCCCGTGCGCGGCCAGCAGCCCGCCGTGCCCGGCGAAGAACGCCACCCGGGTGAGCAGCGGCAGGTCGGCGTCGCCGGCCTCCCCCGCCGCCAGCCGCGCGGCCAGGCCCTCGGCGCCGGCCCGCAGCGCGGCGAGCTCGTCGGCCGGCGGCGTCGCGAACCGGGTGACCCCGGCCAGGAACGACGCCGCCAGCCCGTCGAGCAGCCCGCGGGCGACCAGGTCGTCCCGCACCTGCCCGACGACGCTCACGGGCGCGGCGCCGGCGCGGCGGTCAGACCGGCGTGGACCTCCTGCAGGCTGCGCACGCCGAGGCCGCCGCGGCGCAGGGCCTCGACGCCCTGCACCGCCGCCGCCAGCCCCTGCACCGTGGTGACGCACGGGATGCCGGCGGCCACCGCCGCGGTGCGGATCTCGTAGCCGTCCAGCCGCGGCCCGCTGTTGCCCGGCGACCCGAACGGCGTGTTCACCACGACGTCGACGTCGCCGGCGAGGATCCGCTCGACGCAGTTGCCCGGGCCCTCGCTGTACTTGCCGACCACCTCGCAGTCCACGCCGTTGCGGCGCAGCACCTGCGCGGTGCCGGCGGTGGCGAGCACCCGGAAGCCGAGGTCGGCCAGCCGCTTGACCGGGAACACCGCGGCCCGCTTGTCCCGGTTGGCCAACGAGACGAAGACCGTGCCCCCGGTGGGCAGCGAGCCGTAGGCGGCGGCCTGGGACTTGGCGAACGCGGTCCCGAAGCCGTCGTCGAGGCCCATGACCTCGCCGGTGGACTTCATCTCCGGTGACAGGACCGTGTCGACGCCGTGGCCCTCGACGGTGCGGAACCGGTGGAAGGGCAGCACCGCCTCCTTGACCGCGATCGGCGCGTCCTCGGGCAGGTCGGTGCCGTCGCCGGTGGCCGGCAGCACGCCGGTGGTGCGCAGGTCGGCGATCGTCTCCCCCACCGCGATCCGCGCCGCGGCCTTGGCCAGCTGCACCGCGGTCGCCTTGGACACGAACGGCACCGTGCGGCTGGCCCGCGGGTTGGCCTCCAGCACGTACAGGACGTCGTCCTTGAGCGCGTACTGCACGTTGAGCAGCCCGCGGACGCCGATCCGGGCGGCCAGCGCCTCGGTGGCGGTGCGGATCTGCGCCAGGTCGGAGGAGCCCAGGGTGATGGGCGGCAGCGCGCACGCGGAGTCGCCGGAGTGGATGCCGGCCTCCTCGATGTGCTCCATGACGCCGCCGAGGTAGAGCTCGGTGCCGTCGTAGAGCGCGTCGACGTCGATCTCGACGGCGTCCTCGAGGAACCGGTCGACCAGCACCGGGTGCTCGGGGCTGACGTCGGTGGCCTTGGCGATGTAGGCCTCGAGCGTGGCGTCGTCGTAGACGATCTCCATCCCGCGCCCGCCGAGCACGTAGGACGGGCGGACCAGCACGGGGTAGCCGATCCCGGCGGCGATCGCGCGGGCCTCGGCGAACGTCGTCGCGGTGCCGTGCTCGGGCGCTCGGAGGGCGGCGTCGGCGAGCACCCGGGAGAACGCCCCGCGGTCCTCGGCGTCGTCGATGGCCTCGGGCGAGGTGCCCAGCACCGGCACGCCGGCGTCCTTGAGCCGCTGCGCGAGGCCCAGCGGCGTCTGCCCGCCGAGGGTGCAGACGACCCCGGCCACCGGCCCGGCGGCGCGCTCGGCCTCGACCACCTCGAGGACGTCCTCGAAGGTCAGCGGCTCGAAGTACAGCCGGTCGGCGGTGTCGTAGTCGGTGGAGACGGTCTCGGGGTTGCAGTTGACCATCACGGCCTCGTAACCGGCGTCCTGCAGCGCCATGACCGCGTGCACGCACGAGTAGTCGAACTCGATGCCCTGCCCGATCCGGTTGGGCCCGGAGCCGAGGATCAGCACGGCCGGCTTCTCCCGCGGCTCGACCTCGGTCTCCTCGTCGTAGGACGAGTAGTGGTACGGCGTGCGGGCGGCGAACTCGGCGGCGCAGGTGTCCACGGTCTTGAACACCGGCCGGACGCCGAGCCGGTGGCGCAGCAGCCGGACGCCGTCCTCCCCCGACAGCTCCGGCCGCAGCGCGGCGATCTGCCGGTCGCTCAACCCGTGCCGCTTGGCCCGGCGCAGCACCGCGGCGGTGAGCGCCGGCGCCTCGCGGACCTCCGCGCCGACCTCCCCGACCAGCGCGATCTGGTCGACGAACCACGGGTCGAAGCCGCTGGCCTCGGCGACCTGCTCGACGGTGGCGCCGGCGCGCAGCGCCGCCTCCGCCACGTACAGCCGCCCGTCGACCGGCGTGCGCAGCGCCTCGAGCAGCTCCTCGGCCGTCGACCCGTCCTCCGGGCCGGTCCAGAAGCCGGCCACCTTCGTCTCGGTGGACCGCATCGCCTTGCCCAGCGCCTCGGGGAAGTTGCGGCCCATCGCCATGACCTCGCCGACGCTCTTCATCGTCGTGGTCAGCCGCGGGTCGGCGCCGGGGAACTTCTCGAACGCGAACCGCGGGATCTTCACGACGACGTAGTCCAGCGCCGGCTCGAAGCTGGCCGGGGTGACGCCGGTGATGTCGTTGGTGATCTCGTCGAGGGTGTAGCCGATGGCGAGCTTCGCGGCGATCTTGGCGATCGGGAAGCCGGTGGCCTTCGACGCCAGCGCGCTCGACCGGGACACCCGCGGGTTCATCTCGATGACGACCAGGCGCCCGTCGGCCGGGTTGACGGCGAACTGGATGTTGCAGCCGCCGGTGTCGACGCCGACCTCGCGCAGCACCGCGATGCCGACGTCGCGCATCCGCTGGTACTCGACGTCGGTGAGCGTCATCGCCGGCGCGACGGTGACCGAGTCGCCGGTGTGCACGCCCATCGCGTCGACGTTCTCGATCGAGCAGACGACGACCACGTTGTCGCTGCGGTCGCGCATGAGCTCGAGCTCGTACTCCTTCCAGCCGAGCACCGACTCCTCGATGAGCACGGTGTGCACCGGGGAGTCGGCCAGGCCGTGGGAGGCCATCCGGCGCAGCATCGCCTCGTCGGTGGCGAACCCGGAGCCGAGGCCGCCCATGGTGAAGCTCGGCCGGATGACGACCGGGTAGCCGACCTCGGCGGCGGTCTCCAGCGCCTCCTCGACGGTGGAGCAGACCCGCGAGCGCGGGGCGTCGGCGCCGATGGACCGGACGATGTCCTTGAACATCTGCCGGTCCTCGCCGCGGTTGATCGCGTCGACGTCGGCGCCGATGAGCCGGACGCCGTAGCGCTCCAGCGTGCCGTTCTCGTACAGGCCGATGGCGATGTTGAGCGCGGTCTGCCCGCCGAGGGTGGCCAGCAGCGCGTCGGGGCGCTCCTTGGCGATCACCCGCTCGACGAACTCCGGCGTCAGCGGCTCGACGTAGGTGGCGTCGGCGACGTCGGGGTCGGTCATGATCGTCGCCGGGTTGCTGTTGACCAGGCTGACCCGCAGGCCCTCGGCGCGCAGCACGCGGCAGGCCTGGGTGCCGGAGTAGTCGAACTCCGCGGCCTGGCCGATGAGGATCGGCCCGGAGCCGATGACCAGGACGTGCGAGATGTCGGTGCGCTTGGGCATCAGGCGTTCTCCCCCGTGCTGTGCTGGACCCGCGGCGCCGGGCTGACCGCGTCCCCGCCGTCCCGCGTGGCCTGCAGGAGGTCGACGAACCGCTGGAACAGCGGTGCCGCGTCGTGCGGGCCGGCGGCGGACTCGGGGTGGAACTGGACGCTGAACGCCGGGGCGTCGAGCAGCCGCAGCCCCTCGACGACGTCGTCGTTGAGGCCGACGTGGCTGACCTCGACCCGCCCGTAGGGGGTGTCGGTGGGCCGGTCCAGCGGCGCGTCGACGGCGAACCCGTGGTTGTGGCTGGTCACCCGGACGGTGCCGCTGACCCGGTCGAGCACCGGCTGGTTCAGGCCGCGGTGGCCGAAGCGCAGCTTGTAGGTGCCCAGGCCCAGCGCCCGGCCGAGGATCTGGTTGCCGAAGCAGATGCCGAACAGCGGCCGGCCGGCGTCGAGCACGCCCCGCACCGCGGCGACGGCGTAGTCGGCCGCGGCCGGGTCGCCGGGGCCGTTGGAGAGGAACACCCCGTCGGGGCCGGCGGCGAGCAGGTCCTGCGCGGTCGCGGTCGAGGGCAGCACGTGCGTCTCGACGCCGAGCGCGGCGAGGTGCCGCGGGGTGGCGGTCTTGATGCCGAGGTCGAGCGCGGCGATGGTGAACCGCCGCTCCCCCACCGCCGGGACGACGTAGGGCTCGCGGGTGCTCACCTGCGGCGCGAGGTCGGCGCCGGCCATGCCCTCGGCGGCGCGCACCCGGGCGAGCAGGGCGTCGGGGTCGGTGGACTCGCTGCTGATCCCGGCGCGCATCGCGCCGCGCTCGCGCAGGTGCCGGGTCAGGGCGCGGGTGTCGACGCCGCTGATCCCGACGACGCCCTGCGCGGCGAGCTCGTCGTCGAGGCTGCCGGTGGCCCGCCAGTTGGCCGGGCGGCGGGCGGGGTCGCGGACGACGAACCCGGCCACCCACATGCGGCGGCTCTCGTCGTCCTCGCCGTTGACGCCGGTGTTGCCGACGTGCGGCGCGGTCATCGTGACGATCTGGCCGGCGTAGCTGGGGTCGGTCAGCGTCTCCTGGTAGCCGGTCATCCCGGTGGCGAACACCGCCTCGCCGACCGTCGTCCCGACCTTGCCGTAGGACTCGCCGCGGAACGTCCGCCCGTCCTCGAGGACGAGGATCGCCTCGCTCACTTCACTGCCTTTCCGTCGAGCACCGTCGCCTCGCCCCGCAGGAACGTGGCGACGACCCGGCCGGGCAGCTCCCGGCCGGCGTAGGGACTGTTGCGGCTGCGGCTGGCCAGCGCGGCCGGGTCGACGGTGACCCGGGCGGCGGGGTCGAGCAGCAGCAGGTTGGCCGGCTCACCCGGCGCCAGCGGGCGCCCGTGACCGGCCAGGCGGCCGATGGCCGCGGGGCGGACCGACGTGCGGTCGGCGACGCCGGCCCAGTCGAGCAGGCCGGGCTCCACCAGCGTCTCCAGCACCACCGAGAGCGCCTGCTCCAGCCCGAGCATCCCCGGCCGGGCCTGCGCCCACTCGCTCTCCTTGTCCTCCACCGCGTGCGGCGCGTGGTCGGTGGCGACGGCGTCGATCGTGCCGTCGGCCAGGCCGGCGCGGAGGGCGTGGACGTCCTCGTCGGTGCGCAGCGGCGGGTTGACCTTGAACACCGGGTCGTAGGACTCGGCGCAGGCCTCGGTGAGCAGCAGGTGGTGCGGGGTGACCTCGGCGGTCACCTGCACGCCGCGGGACTTCGCCCAGCGCAGGATCTCCACCGAGCCGGCGGTGGAGACGTGGCAGACGTGCAGCCGGGCTCCCACGTGCTGGGCGAGCAGCACGTCGCGGGCGATGACCGCCTCCTCGGCGGCGGCCGGCCAGCCGGTCAGCCCGAGCCGCGCGGAGCGGTCGCCCTCGTTCATCTGCGCGCCGGCGGTCAGCCGGGGCTCCTCGGCGTGCTGCGCGACGACGCCGTCGAAGGCCTTGACGTACTCCAGCGCGCGGCGCATGAGCGCGGGGTCGGCCACGCAGTGCCCGTCGTCGGAGAAGACCCGCACGCGGGCGGCGGAGTCGGCCATCGCGCCGAGCTCGGCCAGCCGCTCGCCGCGCAGCCCGACGGTGACCGCGCCGACCGGCACGACGTCGACCAGCCCGGCCTCCTGGCCCAGCCGCCACACCTGCTCGACGACGCCGGCGGTGTCGGCGACCGGGTCGGTGTTGGCCATGGCGTGCACCGCGGTGAACCCGCCGAGGGCCGCGGCGCGGCTGCCGGTCTCCACCGTCTCGGCGTCCTCGCGGCCGGGCTCGCGCAGGTGGGTGTGCAGGTCGACCAGGCCGGGCAGGGCGACCAGCCCGTCCGCGTCGACGACGGTCGCGCCGGTGGCGGACAGCCGGTCCCCGACCGCGGCGATCCGCCCGTCCTGGAGCAGCAGGTCGGCGGGCTCGCCGCCGAGGACGCGCGCCCCCTTGATGAGCGTGGTCACGAGGAGGCCCCTCCCAGGAGCAGGTAGAGCACGGCCATCCGCACGCTGACGCCGTTGCCGACCTGCTCGACGATCGTCGAGCGGACCGAGTCGGCGACGTCGGCGGCGATCTCCATGCCGCGGTTCATCGGGCCGGGGTGCATGACGATCGCGTCGTCCGACAGCGCGGCCATCCGGACGGCGTCGAGGCCGTAGCGGCGGCTGTACTCGCGCGCGCTGGGGAAGAACGAGGCGTTCATCCGCTCGAGCTGGACCCGCAGCATCATCACGACGTCGGCCTTGGGCAGCACGGCGTCGAGGTCGTAGGAGACCTGCACCGGCCAGGACCCGACGCCGACCGGCAGCAGCGTCGGCGGCGCGACGAGGGTGACCTCCGCGCCGAGCGTCGTCAGCAGCCAGACGTTGGAGCGGGCCACCCGGCTGTGCAGGACGTCGCCGACGACCGCCACCCGCACGCCGTCGAGCCGGCCCAGCCGGCGGCGGATCGTGTAGGCGTCCAGCAGCGCCTGGGTGGGGTGCTCGTGGGTGCCGTCGCCGGCGTTGACGACGCTGCCGCGCACCCAGCCGGCCAGCCGGTGCGGAGCGCCGGACGCCGAGTGGCGGACGACGATCGCGTCGCTGCCCATCGCCTCGAGGGTGAGCGCGGTGTCCTTGAGGCTCTCGCCCTTGGAGACGCTGCTGCCCTTGGCCGAGAAGTTGATGACGTCGGCGGACAGCCGCTTGGCCGCGAGCTCGAAGGAGATGCGGGTGCGGGTGGAGTCCTCGTAGAAGAGGTTGACCACCGTGCGCCCGCGCAGCGTGGGCAGCTTCTTGACCTCGCGGCCGGCGAGCGCCTGGTCGATCTGCGCGGCGGTGTCGAGGACGAGCGTGGCGTCGGCGCGGTCGAGGTCGGCCGCGTCCAGCAGGTGGCGCTTCACCGGCCGGTCACCAGGACCTCGTCGGTGCCGTCGGTCTCGGCGAGGTGCACCCGGACCTTCTGCGCGCGCGAGGTGGGCACGTTCTTGCCCACGTAGTCGGCGCGGATCGGCAGCTCGCGGTGGCCGCGGTCGACCAGCACCGCCAGCTGCACCGCGCGGGGCCGGCCGAGGTCGCGCAGCGCGTCGAGCGCCGCGCGCACCGAGCGGCCGGAGAACAGGACGTCGTCGACGAGGACGACCAGCCGGCCGTCGATCCCGGCGGGCGGCAGGACGGTGTCCTCCAGCGCCCGGACGCCGCGCATCCGCAGGTCGTCGCGGTACAGGGTGATGTCGACGGTGCCGACGTCGACCGCCGTGCCGGCGAAGGCGGCGATGCGGGCGGCCAGCCGGCGGGCCAGCGGGGCGCCGCGGGTGGGGATGCCGACCAGGACGACGTCGGGGAGGGCGTCGCCGGCCTTCTCGATCACCTGGTGGGCGATGCGGTCGACGACGCGCGCGACGTCGGCTGCGGCGAGCAGCACGGTGGGCGCCGGGCCGTCGGACGGGTCTGTGGACTGGTTCGCGGGCAGGGGCCCGGTCGTGCCGGCCATCAGGCCTCCTTCCCCGCCTCACGGGACGGGTCGTTAAAGGAGTGGGGTGGACCGGTCTCGACCGTACTGCACCCCTCCGTGTGACCGTCGTCGCGCGTCGTGGCCCTGCAGGTGGGCGCGGGAGTCCCAGGATGATCCGCACGAGGGATGCGCTGTTGCCATCCGCCACTTGTGAGTACGCTGCGTGACGAACCGGCCTCCGACACGACGACGGACAGTGAGCAGAGACGCATGAGCACCGACTACTCACGGGCACTCGGCGCCCGGCTGCGGGCCATCCGCAACCAGCAGGGTCTCTCCCTCCAGGGCGTGGAGGACAAGTCGCACGGACGCTGGAAGGCCGTCGTCGTCGGGTCCTATGAACGCGGGGACCGCGCGGTGACCGTCCAGCGGCTCTCCGAGCTCGCCGTGTTCTACGGCGTGCCGGTCTCCGAGCTGCTGCCCGACCCGCGCCCCTCCTCGGCCGTCACCTCGACGACCAAGATCGTCCTGAACCTCGAGTCGCTGGGCTCGCTGCCCGCCGACGAGGCCGGCCCGCTCGCCCGCTATGCCTCGACCATCCAGGCGCAGCGCCACGACTACAACGGCAAGGTCCTCTCCATCCGCGCGGAGGACCTCAAGTCGCTGGCGATCATCTACGACATGAGCCCCGACGAGCTCACCACCCGGCTCATCGAGTGGGGCGTGCTCAACCCCGGCATGGACGGCGTCGGCGGCCCAGTCGACGACGAGGACGAGGCCTGGGACCGGCGCCGCGCCCCCCGCTGAGGAACACCGCTGTCCCGCGGCAGGCCTCGCGACAGCACGACGAGACCGGGCTGACGAGACCGGGCTGACGAGACCGGGCTGACGAGACCGGGCCACGGAGTGCGTGCGCCCCGGCCACCGGCCGGGTCGGTCCGGCTGGGGTGACCGGGGCCTGTGTCCGCGCCCGCCCGGGTCCGCGGTCACAGCCGCGCGGACAGCCGCCGCCCGCGCAGCGTCAACTCCCCTCGGGCGCCGTTCGGAGGGCCCGTGCGCGGGGGCGGGTCCACGAGCGCGTCGGACAGCTCGGTCCGACCGGTGATGCCGAGCTTGCCGTAGATGTGAGAGAGGTGCGCCTCGACGGTGCGCACCGACACGACCAGCCGGTCCGCGATCTGCACGTTGCTCAACCCGAGGCTGGCCAGCCGAGCCACCTCCTGCTCCCGTGCGGTCAGGGACGGGGGCAGCAGCGCCTGCAGGGACTGACTGCCTGCCAGGCCGCACTCGCGTGCCAGCGTGACGGCCCGTGCCATGGCCGTGGCCGCCGCACGCCGCGCGCCGCGGCGCTCGTGGGCGGCCGCCGCCTCCGCGGCGGCGTCCGCAGCGGTCAGCAGCAGGCCGGCCTCCTCGAAGCGGCGGCTCAGCACGTCGAGGTCGTCCCCGTTCTCGGCCACGATCGCCCCCACGTGGTCGGCGAGGTCCTGCACGTAGGCCGACTCGCAGCGCCGGGCGAGGACGCCGAGCCGGTCGACCACGTGGAGCGGGCGCCCGAAGCGGAAGGTGGTGTGCAGGACGACCGCCTCGGTCGCCACCTGCCCCTGCTCGGCGGCGCTTCGAGCGGCCTCCCGGCTGAGCCGGGCGGCCTCGGCGGAGTGTCCCTGGGCACCGGCCACCACGGCGCGCGCGACGAGGACGAAGGGGGCGTAGACGGGGAGCGCGGCGGAGGCGGCTTCGTCGAGTTCGGCGACGAGCCCGCGTGCGGCGTCGACGTCGCCGAGGAGCGCCCGCGCCATCGCGAGCTGGGAGCGGCACACCGGCAGGAGACCCAGCGGGTCGGCCCTCCGCAGGCCCGTGTACGCGCTGACCAGCCAGCGGGCCGCCACTCGTACCCGCCCGGCGGCGAGCGCGGCCCAGCCACAGTGCAGGGAGGCGACGGCGTCCCCGTACCACTCCGGGCCGGCCAGGTTGCGCCGGTGGAGGTCGGCAGCGAGGGACTCGAGCTCACGCGCCCGTCCGCTCAGGCGGAGCGCCATGACCTCGGCCTGCGCCAACGCCAGGTGCACGAAGGCGGGCACGCTCCTCCCATCCGGCCACGAGAGACCGGCCCGCCCCTCGGCGACCCTGGCCAGCGCCGACCGCGGAGCTCCGGTGACGGCGTGCCCCAGTGCAGCCGCGGCGGTCGCGAGCTGCCAGGCCGGCTCCCCTTCGCGGGCGGTGGAGCGCACAGCCGTTGCCTGGTCCACCGCCCCGACCGGGTCGCCGCTGCAGAACGCGAGGACCGCCCCGGTCGCCGCGAGGAGGGAGCGGCCGTGGTCGGAACGGACTGCCGGGACCACCGCGTCGAGCACGGCCTGCGCCTGGGCGACCTGACCGAGGGCGCAGGCCAGGTCCAGCACCCGGATCACCGTGGCCTCGACGCGGTCGTCGTCCGTGACGGCGACCTCTGCGGCGTGGCGGGTGAGGTCCTCGGTCTCCACCGGGGACCCGGGCCAGGTGGTGGCCTCCACCAGCGCGAGGTACGCCGGCGCCTGCCCGCCCGCCTCGACGGCGGCCCGCGCCAGGCGCCCGGCGAGGCGGTGGTCCAGCATCGCGGCCGCACGCCGTGCGGCCGCGGTGAGCTGCCCGGCGTCCGGCACCGGCTCCCCTCCGTCGAGCAGTGCCAGGCACCGGGCTGCGACGTGTGCCGGGGACCGGTCGTCCCCGGAGCCGGCGAGGAGCTCACGACGGATGGATCGGAGCACCGCCTCGGGTGTACGGCTCCGGACGACCTCCGTGTACAGCGGGTGTGCCGTACGGACGAGACCCGGCGTCCCCTCGGCGTCGTCGACGACGACGCCGAGGCGTTCGAGCCGGGCGACGGCCTCCCGGCTGCTCAGCGCCTCGACCTCCCGGGCCGACAGCGGTTCGACCGTGGCGAGGACCTCCAGCACCCGCCATTCCGCGGCATCCAGCTGCCCCAGCTGGGCCAGCACGATCTCACACAGCCGCTGGGACGGCAGCATGGCGTCCTGCCACCGCCACGCCCCCTCGCACTTCGTCAGCCGACCGCTCCAGACGCCGTCCTCCAGCAGCTCCCGGAGGAACAACGGGTTGCCTTGACTCAGGTGCCAGAGTCGCTCACCCGTCCGGGCGTCCACGTCCCCGCCGAGCACCTGGCCGACCAGCCGGACGAGCTCGGCGCGGCGCAACGGCTCCAGGTGGATCCGGTCGGCCAGCCCGTCCTTCCACAGCGGGGCGGCCGGATCCGGCTCCGTCGCGCCTGTGCGCACGGTCAGGACCAGCATGACCGCACCGCTCGCGGCGAGCTGGTGCAGGAGGGTCACCGACATCTGGTCGAGCAGATGGGCGTCGTCGACGGCGAGGACCGGGGTCGGACCGGTCCCGTCCCCGGCGATGGCCGCGGTCGCCCGTTGCAGCAGGGCCAGTCCGGTTGCGCCGTCGTCCACCGCGGGCAGGAGGTGGGCCAACGCGCCGAGCGGCACGAGCGCCGCGGCACCGGTGGCCACGGCCCACGCGGTCGGGTGGCCCCGCTGCGCGGCGGCGGTCAGGGCCTCCCGAGCCAGTCGGGACCGCCCCACCCCCGGGGGACCCGTGATCACCAGGCTGCGCTCCGGCCTCGCGGTGAGCGCAGCGTTCATGGTCCTGAGCTCGGCTTCCCGACCCATGAGGGGCCAGCGCATCGCCTCCATCAGACGGGACGAGCGCGATCAGGGACGGACCACGGCATCCCGTGTCCCGTCCGTCGTTCCACCGCTCCCGGCATGAGCTCCCTCGCCACTGCCGCTCCCCCGAGCTACTGGTACGGATCCCGCGCGGCGACTTTAGTCACGGATTCGTCCCGAATTCGACGTCCGGGCTCCCGCGCGGCCCGGGTCGTGCCCCTGCGCTACGCATCCCTCACAATCAGTTCGCCCGATCGGAGGCCGCTCCCCCGGTCCCCGTTCCCGGACTGACCATGAGGACAGCGGGCCCCCCGCCGAAGGCGGCAGCCGGCGGTGTACCGGCGGTGGGGCCGCCGACCGTGACCTCCCAGTCCGCCTCCGCGGCCGCCGGCGACCCGTCCCGGACCAGCCGATCGGGCGTGACCCCGTCCCGGAGGAGGTCCCCCCACAGCCCGGCCGGCACCGCCACTGTGCCGCCGGAGGACGCCGGCCCGGCGATCCAGTCGGCGAGCTGCTGGTGCGGCGGGGTCCGCGCGGACACCGGCAGGAAGAGCGCTCCGGTGATCACGACGACCAGGGCGGTCACGAGGAAGGTGCCCCTGAGCAGCGGGTGCGGTCGGGCCGTCGCCGGGCCACCGGTCCACGCGGCAGCGAACAGGACACCGAGCAGCACCACGGCGACCAGCACCACCGGGAGCGCCGTGCCGGCCCCGTGCCAGGGCACCACGGCCGGCACGGTGGCCGCACCGGCAGCTACCGCCGGCAGGCGGAGGCCGCGGAGGAGGAACCCGGTGCCGACGGCGAGCGCCGCGAGGAGCAGCAGCACGGCGCGCTCGGAGGCTCCGAGGGGGAGGTCGGCCGGACCGCTCGGCACGGTGGCCACCACAGCGGCGACCGGGAGGACGACGAGCGCTGCCAGCCACGGTCGGGTGTCGCCCTCCACCGTGTCCGGGCGGGCGTGCCGGGGTCCGCCCGCGTGCCGCGCGCGCCGGCCCGATCCGGCTCCGAGGTGGCTCCCGATGCCCACGGCCAGCGGGACGGCGACCAGGGGCTCGGTCGCCACGCCCACCGCGACGGCGGCGATCCCGAGCGCCCCCGCGACGGGGCGCCGTGCCCGGGTCAGCACGAGCGCGCCCACGGCGGCCCACGCGGCCCCGACCAGACCGCTGCCGACCGTGGCGAGCACGGTGACCGCCGGCCCCATCACGAGCACCGCCAGCAGGGGCAGGGCCACCGCGACCGGGCGTACGCGCCGGGTCCGGACGACCACGAGGAGCGCCACCACCAGGACCGCGGAAGCCACGACCGCGAGTTCCCGGCCTCCCGCCAGGATCGTGTCGTGCCGCTCGAAGGCACCGGTCAGCCAGGCGTAGCCGGCCACCTGCAGGCGCAGCAGCCGGTCGCCGAAGCCCACTGCGGCACCGTCCACGCCGTGCAGGGCGGCCCACGCGCCGTCCACCAGCCGGAGCTCCGCCGCGGTGGCCGGGTGCGACCACGCGACGGAGGCCACCCGCACGAGCAGGAGGACGCCGAGGCCTGCCAGCCCGACCACCGCACCGACCCGGCGGACGGCTGCCCGGTGGGCCGACCCGACCCGCCCGGCCCAGCGGACGGCGGGACGGCCGGCGACCAGGGCGACGGGACGCCGGGCGACCAGGGAGGCCAGTGACCACAGGACGAGCCCCAGGCCGAGCCACGGCAGGGCCAGGAGCAGGAGCTGGAAGACGCCCAGCGTGGTGGCCAGGACGTCCCCGCTCCGGGCGTCGGCGTCGAGACGCCGGAGGTACTCCAGCGACGCCTGCCAGGCGACGGGCAGCAGGTGCGGCAGGGCGACGAGGACCGCGACCAGCCAGGCGAGCAGCGTGGGGACGATCAGTGCGACCCACAGCACGACCACCCGGCGCGCCCGTGGCCTGAGCTTGCGCAGGAGCGGGTGGGACGGGCGGCCCGGGAGCAGGCTCAGCAGCGCCGGCTTCACGAAGCCGAAGAGCTCGGGGACCCCCACCAGGTCGGCGAGGATGTAGTAGCCGTCCATCCGCAGGTTGGGGAGGAACTGCCAGGCCGTCTGCGCGTGCATCGTGACCAGCGCGATGAGCAGCCACGGCTCGCCCGTCCCGAGGTAGCACAGGCCCAGCGCCAGCATGGCGATGCAGTTGAAGTAGACGCCCCCCAGGTCGGTCCGCAGCCGCCCGACCCGGTCGAGGCGGTAGCTGTCGGTGACCTTGCTGTAGAACGCCGGCCAGACGATGTAGAGCCCGACGCCGACCTCACCAGGCCGGGCGCCGCCGTAACGGCAGGCGGTCACGTGGCCGCACTCGTGGAAGGCGGTGAAGACCACGGTGAGGCCGAGGAGGGCGAGGATGAGCCCCGGCTGCCGGGCCACGTCGACGACGGCGGACTCCATCCGGCCGAGGACGTCGCCCTGGGCCACGATCCACACGTCGACGGCGAGGAACGCGGTGACCAGCGCCACCCAGGCCGGCCGGGTGAACAGCGGCCGGAAGAACCCGGCGATGCGCCAGCTGACGGCGACCGGGATAACACCGGCGCGGTAGCGGAGGCCCAGCAGCGGGTCGGCGCGGACCGGCGCCTGCGGGCTCGCGTCCCCGGCCCCGGCGACGTGCTCGTCGACGTGGTCGGCAGCGACGATCCCGGCGGGCCGGAGCCGCTCCTCGACCAGGAAGGTCACCTGCTCGGCGGTCAGCTCACGGCCGAGCTCGGCGCTCAGGTCGGCCGCGACCTGCTCGGTGTCCCGGCCGTCGAGGGAAGCGGCCACCCGGTAGAGCAGGCGGGGCAGCTGCATGACCTGCCCGTCGACCCGGCGGATGATGAACCGGGGGTCCTCGTAGGCGGAGTCCCGGTACTCGCCCAGCAGCTCGGTGCCCGGGGCCAGCCGTGGCAGCGGGATCCCCCCTGTTGCCGGGCGGTCGAGGACCTCGGTCTGCGTCACGCTTCCCTCTCCGTCCCTCGTCGGCCGATCCGGACACGGGGAGGGGCGGCCGGTGACCGGCCGCCCCTCCCCTGGACGCGGCGGGTGCGTCAGCAGCCGCCGGCCCGTGGCGCTGTCAGCCGCCGAAGCGGACGTTGCTCCCGGCGAGCGCCGCGGCGACGGCGGCGTTGATCTGGGTGCCGCCGAAGTTGATGTTGCCCGCGTTCACCGCGACGGCGATGGAGAGGTTGCCGTTCTGGAAGAACCCGGCCTGCATCGTGGTGCGCTCGGGCAGCAGCTCGACCTGCTCGTCGGCGAAGAGCTCGAGGTCCGTGGACATGGTGTCTCCTTCAGGATCGGTACTGGATGGAGTCCGCCAGGAACAGGACCGCAGTGGTGCCGCCGGACCCTCCTGATCGCCCCGTGGTCTGCCGAGCCCGGCCGCGGTCCGGGATCGGCACGCGGAAGTCTCGGGCCGCGGGGGGACGCACGACATCCGCACCCGGCACCTATCTGCTCCGATGCCGGCACTGACCCGGTGCCTCCGGGACCACCGCCCCCAGCCGGGCGGGCCACGTACGGGGTGGACCTGGCACGGGCACCGCGCGCGCAGGACAGCGGGGTGACCACCTAGGGGTCCCCTGAGGCTCGGGCGCCGGCCGCACGGGCGGGGCCGGGAACGCGGAGGAGGGGCGACCGGAGACCGGCCGCCCCTCCCTGGCCCGGCGCACGAGCCGGGCCTCGCACCACTCGATCGGCAAGAGCCTCAGCCGATGCCGACGTTGCTGCCCGCGAGCGCGGCGGCCACGGCGGCGTTGAGCTGGTCACCGCCGACGTTCACGTTGAGCACGTTGGCGGCCGCCGCGAACGCCTGGTTGCCGTTCTGCCAGACGAACGCCTGCAGGGTGGTGCGCTCGGGCAGCAGCTCGACGGTCTGGTCCTCGAACACGGGATCTCCTCAGTGTCGGTGCGGACGTGGCGCCGGGGAGGCAGGTCAGGCCGCCGGCCGGACCTCCCGTGCGCCTCTGGGTCTGCCGCTCCAGCCGCGGTCCGGAGTCGGCGGGAGGGAGTCTCGGGCGGCGGCACGGGCGCCGGCATCCGGGGCGGACACGTATCCGGCCCGGTCCGGCCCCGAACCCTCGTCGCCCTCACCACGGCCGGCACGGCAGCTCCACCGACGCGTGCCGGTCGGGCGCGGAGGCCACGCGTGGGGACTCGTGCCGGTACCGCAGCATGAGAGGAGGGGCGGCCGGAAACCGGCCGCCCCTCCCTGGCCCGGCGCACGGGCCTCGCGTCACTTCCTCGGCAGGAGGCTCAGGCCTCAGTCGACGAAGACGTTGCTGCCCGCGAGCGCGAGGGCAGCCGCGATGTTCAGCTGGTCGCCGCCCACGTTGATGTTGCCGGCGTTCACGGCGGCGGCGACGGCGGTGTTGAAGTTCTGCGCCGCGAAGAACTGCATGGTGGTGCGCTCGGGCAGCAGCTCGACGGTCTGGTCCTCGAACATGGGATCTCCTCAGGATGCGGTACTGGGGATGAGGCCTGCCGGGATCAGGACTGCGGCGTCGCCGCCGGACCTCCCCGATCGCCCCGTGGACTGCCGGTCCCGGCCGCGGTCCGGGATCGGCAGGCGAAAGTCTCGGGCTGCGGCACGGACGGCGGCATCAGTGGCCACCACCGATCTGGGCCGAGCCGGATCCCGGTCCCAGGCTCCGTCCACCACGGTGCCGGTTCCGTGCGGTACGTACTGCAGGGAACGGGCACGCATCTACGGGAGCCGTCCCTTCCGGACCCGCCGGCCGGTTCGTAGTCTCTGCGGCTCCGGGCCGTCCCGGGTCGCCGGCCGGGTCCGCCGGCGGTCCCCCGTCGACGCACCCCCGGCGACCCGGTGACCCGGTGGCGGTGGCCTGGTGGCCCTGTGACCGAACGACCCATGACTCGGCGACCCCTGTGACCCGACCGACCCGAACGGATCGTGACCGCTCGATGAACCGTGGCATCCGCCGCCGGGCCCTGGCCGCCGTCGTCCTCGCCGTCGCGCTGCTGCCCGCCTGCTCGGCACGGGACAGCGCGGACGTCTCCGTCTACGGGGAGTCGGTCCGGGCCCGGAACGCCGTGGTCACCGACCCCGACCTCCCGGTGCCGGTGCTGCGGCCGGAGGTCCTGGCCGAGGTGCCGCACGACCCGTCGGCCTTCACCCAGGGGTTCGAGGTGCACGAGGGCGCCCTCTACGAGGGCACCGGACTCGCGGGCCGGTCCCAGCTGCGCGAGGTCGACCCCGCGACCGGCGAGGTGCGGCGGTCCGCGCCGCTCCCCGGCCGGCTGTTCGGCGAGGGCATCACGGTGGTCGACGACCGCATCTGGCAGCTGACCTGGCAGGACGGGGTGGTGCTCGAGTGGGACCGGGCCACCCTCACCCTCCGGCAGGAGGTGCCGCTGGAGGGCGAGGGCTGGGGGCTGTGCTTCGACGGGACCCGCCTCGTGCGCAGCGACGGCACGGACCAGCTGCGCTTCCACGACCCCGTCACCTTCGCCGAGACCGGCTCGGTCGCGGTCACCTTGGACGACGAGCCGGTGACCCAGCTCAACGAGCTGGAGTGCGTCGACGGACAGGTCTGGGCGAACGTGTGGCAGTCCGACGTCCTCGTCCGCATCGACCCGGCGAGCGGGCGGGTGACCGCGCTGGTCGACGCCGCCGGCCTGCTCGACCAGGAGCAGCGCTCGGACGCCAACGCGGTCCTCAACGGCATCGCCGCCCTGGGCGACGACGAGTACCTGCTCACCGGCAAGCTGTGGCCCGTCTCGTTCCGCGTGCGGTTTGTGGAGTAGTCCGGTCCGCCGGTGCGGGCGCGCCCCGGTCCCGGGCACCGTGTCGTCCCCGGCCGTCCCGCACCAGCGGGCGGGCACCACGGACGCAGCCGGTCGGCACCACCGAGGTGCGGCCAGGGACCACGGGACCGGTCCGGGGACCGCACCCTGCGCCGCCGCGACGTGCTGGGATGGCGCGACGAGGGGTGCGTCGCCTGCCGGCGGCGTCCCGACGACCACCCCACGACCGTCCGGAGGTACCCGTGGAGAGTCGGTTCCCCGTCCTGCTCTCGGCGCTGCTCCTGGTGTGCGGCTCGTTCTCCTGGAGCAGCTCCGCCGGTCCTGCCGGTCCGCTGTCCGGGTGGCTGAGCTCGATCGGCGTCAGCGCGGGCGTGGGAGGAGGCTCCGGGTCCGTGAGCCTGGTGTCGTGCTCCGGGGACTCCTGCTCGGTGACGCTGGGAGGGAGCGGCGCCCGGGCCCACGTGCTCGGGACGACGATCGGGCTCACCGGGACCGACGGCGACCGGGCGACCCTCCGGGTCGAGGACCGGGACGTCTCCTGCACGGTGGGGCGGACGACCTCGGCGGGCGGGCTGCAGCTGACCTGCACGGAGGTCGCGGACGGCCGGGTGGCGTTCACGGTCACCCGCGGCTGAGGTCCGACCGCCGGCGGCGACCTCGGCCCGCCGCCGCGCGACCGGCCGGCCGGGTCAGCCGGTGGGGACCTCGGCGTCGAGGATGGCGCCGAGGACGCCGTTGACGTAGGCCGGCGAGTCGTCGGTGGACAGCGCGCGGGCGAGTTCCACGGCCTCGTCGATGACGACGGCGTCGGGCACGTCGTCGGCCCAGAGCAGCTCGAACACCGCCATCCGCAGGATCGCGCGGTCGACGTCGGGGAGCCGCTCGAGCGACCAGCCGCGGGCGTGCTGCCCGATCAGCTCGTCGATGCGCGCCTGGTGCGCCGCCACGCCCTCGACCAGCCGGACGGCGTGGTCGGGGACGGGCGGCGAGGGGTCGGCGATCCGCTCGCGCAGCAGCTCCACCGGGTCGGTGCCCCGCAGGTCCGCCTCGTAGAGGACGTCGACGGCGCGCTTGCGCGCCTTGGTGCGGGCAGCCATGGCTCGGAGGGGTGCGTCAGTTGGCGCGGCCGAGGTACCGGCCGTCGCGGGTGTCGACCTTGAGCTTGTCGCCGGTGTTGACGAACAGCGGCACGTTGATCTGCGCGCCGGTCTCGAGGGTGGCGGGCTTGGTGCCGCCGGTGGAGCGGTCGCCCTGCAGGCCCGGGTCGGTGTGCTGGACGACGAGCTCCATGGTCACCGGCAGCTCGACGTAGAGCGGGGTGCCCTCGTGCACCGCGACGACGACCTCGGTGTTGTCGAGCAGGTAGTCCGCGCCGCTGCCGACGGTCTCGGACGGGACGTAGATCTGCTCGAAGGTGTCGCCGTCCATGAAGACGAAGTCGTTGCCCTCGCGGTACAGGTAGGTCATGTTCCGCTTGTCGACGGTGGCCGTGTCGACCTTGGTGCCGGCGTTGAAGGTGCGGTCGACGACCTTGCCCGAGAGCACGTTCTTCAGCGTCGTCCGCACGAACGCGCCGCCCTTGCCGGGCTTGACGTGCTGGAACTCGGTGACGGACCACAGCTGGCCGTCGAGGTTGAGGACCATGCCGTTCTTGAGGTCGTTGGTGGTAGCCATCTAGAGGACCAGCAGTTCCTTGCTCGTGAGGGTCAACAACTCGGGCGCGTCCGCCGTGACGACGAGCGTGTCCTCGATCCGGACACCGCCGTGTCCGGGGAGGTAGACCCCCGGCTCCACGGTGACGGCCATGCCGGCGGCCAGACTACCCGCGCCCAGCGGGCCGATGCCCGGCGCCTCGTGGATCTCCAGGCCCACCCCGTGCCCCAGGCCGTGGGTGAAGTGGTCGGCGTGCCCGGCCGCGGCGATGACGTCGCGCGAGGCGGCGTCGACGGCGACGACGTCGGCCCCGACCGCCAGCGCCGCCCGCCCGGCCGCCTGCGCCTCGGCCACCAGCGCGTACACCTCGCGCTGCCAGTCGGCGGCGTGCCCGAGCACCAGCGTGCGGGTCATGTCGGAGTGGTAGCCGTCGACGGTGGCGCCGAAGTCGAGCTTGAGGAGGTCGCCGCCGGCCAGCACCGTGCGGTCGGGCCGGTGGTGCGGGATCGCGGAGTTCGCGCCGGTGGCCACGATCGTCTCGAACGACGGCGCCTCGGCGCCCAGTGCCAGCATGCGGGCGTCGAGCTCCCGGCCGACCTCCAGCTCGGTGCGCCCGGGCCGCAGCGCGCCCTCGGAGGCGAGCTCGGCCAGCGCCTGGTCGGCGACCGCGCACGCGCGGCGCAGCGCGGCGACCTCGTCGTCGTCCTTGACCGCGCGCAGCTCCTCGACCGCGCGGCGGACCGAGACCAGCTCCGGCACGGTCCCGCCGGCCGCGGCGTCGGCGAGCACCCGCTCGAGCTGGGCCAGCCCGTCGACGGTGACCACGTGGCTCTCGTAGCCGATCCGGCCCGCGCCGCGGCGCACCGCCTCCTGCGCGAGGGCCGGGACGGTGCCGCGGTCGACCAGCAGCTCGACGTCGGGCACCTGGGTGCCGGCCTGGGTCGTGTACCGGCCGTCGGTGCCGAACAGGTCGGCCCCGTCGGTGCGCAGCAGCAGCGCGCCGTTGGACCCGGTGAACCCGGTCAGGTAGCGGACGTTGAGCAGGTCGGTCACCAGGACGGCGTCCAGCCCGCGCTCGGCGGCGGTCGCCCGCAGCCGCTCCCGCCGTTCGGCCGCCCTGCTCACGAGACCCCCTTCGCCGCCAGGTACCGCAGCGCCAGCTCGTAGCCCTGGACGCCGAGCCCGGCGATGACGCCGTCGGCGACGCGGGAGACGTAGGAGTGGTGCCGGAACTCCTCGCGCCGGTGGATGTTCGAGATGTGCACCTCCACGACCGGTGCCGTCACCGCGGCCAGCGCGTCGTGCAGCACCACCGAGGTGTGCGACCAGCCGCCCGGGTTGACCACGACCGGGTCACCGGCGTCGGTCGCCTCGTGCACCCAGCCGAGCAGCTCGGCCTCGGAGTCGGTCTGCCGCACCCGCACGGCGAGCCCGAGCCCGGCGGCGGCCTCCTCGACCATCGCCACGAGCTCGGCGTACGTCGTCGTGCCGTAGACCTCGGGCTCGCGGGTGCCGAGCCGGCCCAGGTTGGCGCCGTTGAGGACCTGGATCGTCACGCTGCCTCCGCCACTGCGGCCCACGCCGCGTCCAGCCACGCCTGCTCGGGGTCGGTCAGGATCGTCGGGTTGCCGATGCCGTCGAGGACGACGAACCGCAGCGTCGCCCCGCGGGCCTTCTTGTCCACGCGCATCACCGCCTGCAGCGCCGCCCAGTCACCCCGGTAGCGGGTCGGCAGGCCCATCGCCGCCACCAGCTCGCGGTGCCGGTCGGCCTCCGCGCGAGGGAGCAGGCCGGCCTGCGCGCCGAGCTCGGCGGCGAAGACCAGCCCGACGGCGACCGCCTCGCCGTGCCGCCAGCGGAAGTCCTCGACCCGCTCGATGGCGTGGCCGAGGGTGTGCCCGTAGTTGAGGTACTCGCGGACGCCGGTGTCGAACAGGTCCTGGCCCACCGCGTCGGCCTTGACCCGCACGGCCCGCTCCACGAGCTCCCCGGTGTCGCGCCGGCCCGTGGGGTCGGCGGCGAGCAGGTCGAGGATCGTGCCGTCGGCGATGAACCCGCACTTGACCACCTCGGCCATCCCGGCGCGGAACTCCGCCTCCGGGAGCCCGGCGAGCACGTCGGTGTCGGCGAGGACGCCGGCCGGCGGGTGGAACGCGCCGACGAGGTTCTTGCCGGCGCCGGTGTTGATGCCGGTCTTGCCGCCCACCGCGGCGTCGACCATGCCGAGCACGCTGGTCGGCAGGTGCACCACGCGGACGCCGCGGGTCCACGTGGCGGCGAGGAACCCGGCGAGGTCGGTGACCGCTCCCCCGCCGACGCCGACGACGGCGTCCGAGCGGGTCAGCCCGAGCCGGCCGAACTCCTCCCAGGCGGCCGCGGCGACCGCGGCGGTCTTCGCCGCCTCGCCGTCGGGCACGACGACGGCCTCGGCGGCCACCCCGGCGGTCTGCAGCGTCTCGACGGCGGCGCCGGCGAGCGCGGCCAGCGGCGGGCTGTGCACGACCGCGGCCTTGGGCGTCCCGGCGAGCAGCAGGCCCAGCTCGGCCTGCGCGCCCGGCCCGATGACGACGTCGTAGGGCTTCTCGCCCGGGACGGTCACGCGCCTCACCGGGCGCTCCCGGCGGGCAGGGCGGACAGCACGTCCGCGACGACGTCCTCCGGCGTGCGGCCGGCGGTGGGCACGACCACGGTGGCGACCTCCGCGTAGAGCGGGGCGCGCTGCTCGAGCAGGGTGCGCAGCATCGCCCGCGGGTTGACCGCCAGCAGCGGGCGGTCCCGGGACAGGCCGGCCCGGCGGGCGGCCGAGGGGACGTCGACGTCGAGGTGGACGACGGTGCCGCCGGCGCGGCCGTAGCCGACCAGCGACTCGCGGGTGGCGGCGCTGAGCACCGCGCCGCCGCCGAGCGCGAGGACGCCGTCGTGCTCGCCGAGCGCGCGGGCGACCGCCTGCTCCTCCAGCGCCCGGAAGTGCGGCTCGCCGTGCGTGACGAACAGGTCGGCGACGCTGGTGCCGGCGGCGGCCTCGACGTCGGCGTCGGTGTCCCGGAACGGCAGTCCCAGCGCGGTCGCCACCGCCGTCCCGACGGTCGTCTTGCCCGACGCCGGCGGGCCGACGAGGACGAGGACGGGCCGCGTCACCGGTACGGGAGCGCGTCGAGGTAGGCCTGCGCGTTGCGGCGGGTCTCGGCCACCGAGTCGCCGCCGAACTTCTCCAGCGCGGCGTCGGCGAGCACCAGCGCGACCATCGCCTCCATCACCACCGCCCCGCGGGGCACCGCGCAGGCGTCGCTGCGCTGGTTGATCGCGACCGCGGCGTCCCCGGTGGCGACGTCGACGGTGGCCAGCGCCCGCGGCACCGTGGAGATCGGCTTCATCGCCGCGCGCACGCGCAGCGCCTCGCCGTTGGTCATGCCGCCCTCGATGCCGCCGGCGCGGTCGGTGACCCGGCGCAGCCGGCCGTCCTCGCTGACGATCTCGTCGTGGGCCACCGAGCCCCGGCGGCGGGCGGTCTCCAGGCCGTCGCCGACCTCCACCGCCTTGACCGACTGCACGCCCATGAGCGCCGCGGCAAGCCTGGCGTCGAGGCGGCGGTCCCAGTGCACGTGGCTGCCCAGGCCCGGCGGCAGCCCGTGGACGACGACCTCGACGACGCCGCCGAGCGTGTCGCCGTTCTTCCGGGCGTCGTCGACCTCGGCGACCATCGCCTCGCTGGTGGCCGGGTCGGCGCAGCGCACCGGGTCCTCGTCGATGCGCGGGTTGTCCTGCGGGCCGGGCAGCACGCCGTCGGGGACGGTGACCGGGCCGATCGCGACGACGTGACTGACCACCTCGACGCCGAGCGCCTGCCGCAGGAACGCCTTCGCGACGGCGCCGAGCGCCACCCGGGCGGCGGTCTCGCGGGCGCTGGCCCGCTCCAGCACCGGGCGGGCGTCGTCGAAGCCGTACTTCTGCATGCCGGCGAGGTCGGCGTGGCCGGGCCGCGGCCGGGTCAGCGGCGCGTTCCGGGCCTGCCCCTCGAGCACCGCGGGGTCGACCGGGTCGGCCGACATGACCGTCGTCCACTTGGGCCACTCGGTGTTGCCCACCTGGACCGCGATCGGCCCCCCCATGGTCAGCCCGTGCCGGACGCCCCCGGTGAGGGTGACGACGTCCTGCTCGAAGGACATCCGCGCGCCCCGGCCGTGGCCCAGCCGGCGGCGGGCCAGGTCGACGTCGAGGTCGGAGGTCTGCACCCGCACGCCGGCGGGCAGGCCCTCGAGGATGGCGGTGAGCTGCTGGCCGTGCGACTCACCGGCGGTCAGCCAGCGCAACATGGCGCCGATTCTGCCAGTCGGTGTCGTCACGCCAGCGGCCCCTCGACCACCAGGGCGAGGACCGCGCCGAGCAGCAGCGGCGGACCGAACGCGACGGGCGTGTCCCAGCCGGCCCGGCCGGTCGCCACCAGGACGAGCGAGGCGGCGGCACCGGCGAGCAGGCCGAGGAACACCCCCGCGAGCAGCACGCCCCAGCCGGCCCAGCCCAGCAGCAGCCCGAGCAGCGCGAGCAGCTTGACGTCGCCGAGGCCCAGCCCCGACGGCCCGGCCAGGGCGGCGAGCAGCGCGATCCCGCCAGCCGCGGCCGCGGCGAGCAGCGCCCGCAGCAGCGCGGGCCAGGTGCCGAGCAGGGCGGCGTCGGCGAGCAGGGCCGCGGCGCACACGGCCGCGGCCGGGAGCGTGACCCGGTCGGGCAGCCGGTGGACGGCGAGGTCGACCTGGGCGAGGACGACGGCGGCGCCGGCGGCCCAGGCGTAGGCGGCGGTCGCCGGGCGGGCGCGGGTGAGCAGCACCGCGCCGCACAGCAGCAGGACGAGGACGAGCGCGCTGAGCAGGGCGCGGGCGAGCCTGGCCCGCGCCGCGGGGTCCCGGCCGGCCTGCCGGACGGCGGCCCGCGGCAGCGGCGGGCCGAGCGCCGCGGCGACGAGGACGGCGGCGGCCAGCAGCAGCTCGCGCGGGACGGGAGGGCTCAGCGGGCGTCCAGCGCGGCGCGCATGGGGCCCAGCGGCGCGGGCAGCCCGGTCATCAGCTCGACCTGCACCGTGGCCTGCCAGAACAGCATCTCGATGCCGCTGACCACCGTGGCGCCGGCCCGGTCGGCCGCGGCGGCCACCGGCGTGGGCCACGGCGCGTAGAGCACGTCGAGCACCGTCTGCCCGGCGTGCCAGCCGAGGCCCGCGAGGTCCCGGTGCGCGCCGATCGGCACGGTGCTGACGACGACCGGTGCCTCGACCGGGCCGGGCTCCAGGACCCGGACCACGGCCTCCACCCCCAGGACCCCGAGCACCCGGGTGACGTCGGCGGCGCGGGACGGGTCGCGGACCAGCACGTCGACCGACTCCGCGCCGAGCTCGGCCAGCGCGACGGCGGCGGCCGCGGCCGTCCCGCCCGCGCCGACGATCGCCGCGTGGGAGACCCGCTCGACGCCGCCGGCCTGCAGCGCCATGCCGACGCCGTGTGCGTCGGTGTTCTCCGCCCGCCAGCCGGCGTCGGTGTGCACGAGGGTGTTCGCCGCGCCCAGCAGCCGGGGCAGCGGCTCGACGGCGTCGGCGACGGCGACCGCCGCCTGCTTGCACGGCATGGTCACCGAGAACCCCCGCCACTCGGGGCCGAGGCCGGCGACCAGGTCGGGCAGGTCCTCGGCGCCCACGTCGAGCGCGTCGTAGGTCCAGCCGGTCAGGCCGAGCGCGGCGTAGGCGGCGCGGTGCAGCAGCGGGGAGAGCGAGTGCCCGACCGGGCGGCCGACGACGGCCGCCCGGCCGGGCGGGGCCGGTGCGGGCACGGGCCGGTCAGCCACCACACCCGAGGCCGGCGTCGGCGCACCGCTGGCGGGCCGCCAGGAACTCGTCGTAGCTGGCGGTGAAGAAGTGCCGCCCGTCCGGGGACTCCAGCACGTAGTACAGGAGGTCCCCGGTCGTCGGCGCCAGCGCCGCCTCCAGGCTCGCCTCACCGGGCGCCGCGATCGGCGTCGGCGGGAGGCCGGCCCGGGTCCGCGTGTTGTACGGGCTGTCGGTCTGCAGGTCGGTGACGGTGAGGTCGTTGCCGTTCTTGCCGAGCCCGTAGGCCAGCGTCGCGTCGATCCCGAGCGGGATGCCCTGCGACAGGCGGTTGTAGACGACCTGCGCGACGTCCACCCGCTCGTCGTCGACCTTGGTCTCCCGCTCGATCATCGAGGCGACGACGACGACGTCGTACACCGAGCGCCCGGCCGCGGCGGCCCGCTGCTCGAGCTGCACGTCGGCCGCCGTGTCGGTGAACCGGGAGACCATCGCGCGCAGCACGTCGACGGCGGTGTCGTCGGGCTCGACGTCGTAGGTGGCCGGGAACAGGAAGCCCTCGAGCTGCCCGTTCGCGTAGGCCGGCAGGCCCAGCGCGGCCGGGTCGGCGGCCGCCGCCTGGAGTTCCTCGATCGGCGTGCCCGTCGCCTCGGAGATCCGCTGCAGCGTGCCCGCGAGCGTGGAGCCCTCGGGGACGGTGACCCGCGAGACCTGCCGAGCGGCCGGGTCGAGCAGCAGGTCGAGGGCGGCCTGGCCGCTCATCTGCGACCGCAGCTCGTAGACGCCGGGCTGGATGCCGGTCGCCGCCGCGTTCGCCTCGGCGGCGTCGACGAACGGCTCGGAGGAGGCGATGACGTCGGCGTCGACGAGGGTGCGGGCGATGTCGCTGAGGGTGTCGCCCTCGCCGACGCGCACCTCGACGCTGCCGGTGCCCGCGCCGGCGTAGTCCTCGGCCTCGGGGTTGACCAGGCCGATGAGGGCCCTGCCGCCGAAGACGATGCCGGCGACGAGCCCGGCGAGGACCAGCAGCGCCAGGACGTTGGCCAGCGGGCTGCGGCGGCGGCCGGAGCGCCGGCGGGGCGCGGGTGCGGCCTCGTGGTCGTCGTAGAGGTCGCCGTCGTGCAGGTCGCCGTCGTGGAGGTCGCCGTCGTGCAGGTCGCCGTCGTGGAGGTCGGCGGAGCCGGTCTCGTCGGGGTCGTCGCCGAAGACGGCGGCGTGCCCGTGCTCCTCGGCCTCGTCGCGGGCGCGCCGGCCGCGCCGGCGGGGGCGGTCCGCGCTGCCGGCGCCGAGGACCTCGAGGCCGCCGGTGGGGTCCTCGTCGTCGGCGGGCTCGTCGTGCGGGCCGACGGCGGCCGCGGCCACGGTGGGCGCGTCGTCGGGGTCGGTGGTCTCGTTGCGGCGGGCGAGCTTCGACCACGGGCCGGACGGCCGCGGCGGGACGCCGGGCAGCGGCGGCACGGGCTGGCTGTCGCCGGGCAGCGGGCCGGTGCGGTCGTCCTCGGGCGCGCCGCCCCCGGCGCCGGCGTCCGCGTCGTCCGGGGCGGCGTGCCGGCCGGCGGTCACCGGCCGGACGTCGCGGTCCAGCAGGCCGGCGCGGGACGGGGTGCCGGGACGGGCCGGGCCGGGGCCGAGGGGCAGCCGTGTCGTCTGCGGGCCGGCCGGCCAGGCACCCGCGGGGGGCGCCGGGACGTCCGGCATGCCGGGGAGGCCCCGCCCGTACGGCGGGACCGGACCGGTCACCGGCACACCTCGCTGACGCTCGGCGTACCGGTGCCCACCGGTGCTGTGCTCTTGCACGACCTCGCGAGCTCGGTCATGAGCGCCCCCGCTGGGCGTCGAGGTACGCCTGGAGGATGACCACGGCGGCGGCCTGGTCGATCACGGGACGCTGGGCGCGGCTGTCGAGCCCGTTGGCCCGCAGGGAACCGGCTGCGGTCACGGTGGAGAGCCTCTCGTCGACGAGGTGCACGGGCACGCTGCCGATGCGCCCGGCGAGTGACCGAGAGTAGGCACGCGCTTCCCGGGCGGAGGCGCCCGACGCACCCGACAGGTGCCTCGGCTCCCCCACGATCACCTCTGTCACCTCGTGTTCCTCGACGAGGGCGGCGATCCGGTCGAGGTCGCCGCCGTCGCGGCGGCGCTCCACGGTCTCCAGCGGGCTGGCCAGCGTGCCGGTGGGGTCCGACAGCGCGACGCCGATCCGCACCGTGCCGACGTCGAGCCCGAGCCGGCGGCCCTGGCGGGACCGGCGCGGCGGCAGCGGCAGCCCCGCGGGCAGCCCCTGGGACAGGTCGATCTCGGTGGTCTCGTTGCGCACCGGCGGGAAGCCGGCACGCAGGTCGATCTGCTCGGTGCGGTGGTGCACCGGCTGCTGCGCCGGGGGCGGGGTCTGCCGGGGCCGCGACGGCGGCACCGCCGGGCGGCCCTGCACGCGCCGCTCCCCCACCGGACCGGTCTCGTCGGGGCGCTGCTCGGGCACTCCGCTCACCTCCCTGTGGCGGTCGCGACCGCCTCTTCGCCGGCCTGCAGGGCGGCGGGGATGCCGCCCGGGTCCGTGCCGCCGCCCTGGGCGACGTCGGGCTTGCCACCACCGCGGCCCCCGACCGGGGCCGCCGCGGCACGCAGCACGTCGCTGGCGGACAACCCGCGCTGCTGGGCGGCGGGGTTCAGTGCTGCGACCAGAGCCACCTTGCCCCCCGACTCCGAGGCCAGCAAGACGACCGCGGGGCGCTCGCCGAGCCGCCCGCGGACGTCCAGGGCGAGGGTGCGCAGGTCACCGCCGGACAGGCCGGCCGGCGCCGCGGTGACGACGGCGACCCCGCCGACGTCCGTCGCGCCCGCCGCCAGCTGACCGGCCGCGGCCTGGGTCTGCTGGGCGCGCAGGTCGGCGACCTCCCGCTCCACGTCGCGCAGCCGGGACAGGATGCCGCCGACCCGGTCGACCAGCCCGTCGGTGGGCGACTTGAGCAGCTCGCCGAGCTGGCGCACCAGGTCGCGCTCGCGGGCCAGGTAGCGGAAGCCCTCGAGGCCGACGACGGCCTCCACGCGCCGCGCGCCCGAGCCGACCGACGACTCGCCGGTCAGCGCGAGCGTGCCGATCTGCGCCGAGCCGGCGACGTGCGTGCCACCGCACAGCTCGCGCGACCAGGGGCCGCCGATCTCGACGACGCGCACCTGCTCGCCGTAGGTCTCGCCGAACAGCGCCAGCGCGCCGATCGCCTGCGCCTCGGGCAGCGTCATGTAGGTGGCGGTGACCCGGTGGTCGGCGCGCACGGCCGCGTTGGCGACGTCCTCGATGTCGTGCCGCTGCTGCAGGGTGAGCGCCCCCTGCCAGGCGAAGTCCAGCCGCAGGTAGCCCGGGCGGTTGTAGGAGCCCGACTGCAGCGCCTGCGGGCCGAGCACCTGGCGCAGCGCGGCGTGCACCACGTGCGTGCCCGAGTGCGCCTGGCAGGCCGACAGCCGCCACTCGCGGTCCACCTCGGCGGTGAGCTCCGCGCCCTCGGCCAGCTCGCCCTCGAGGACCCGGACCTGGTGCACGACCAGGCCCTTGACCGGCCGCTGCACGTCGAGCACCTCGGCGCGGCCGCCGTCCCAGGTCAGGGTGCCGGCGTCGGCGACCTGGCCGCCGGACTCGGCGTAGAACGGCGTCCGGTCCAGGACCACGCGGGTGACCTCGCCCGGCCCGGCCGGCGCGGCCGGGGCACCCTCCTCCGCGGCGAGGTCGGCGACCAGGCCGAGCACGCGGGAGTCGGTGCGCAGGGTGGAGTAGGCCCGCCAGTCGGTGGGGCCGTGGTCGGCCAGCAGCCGGCGGTAGGCCAGGACGTCGACCGAGCCGGTGCGCTTGGCGCGGGCGTCGGCGCGGGCCCGGTCGCGCTGCTGCTGCATGAGCGCCCGGAAGCCGTCCTCGTCGACGGTCACGCCCTGCTCGGCGGCCATCTCGAGGGTGACGTCGATCGGGAAGCCGTAGGTGTCGTGCAGGGAGAACGCCTGCTCCCCCGACAGCGACGGCGTCCCGGCGGCCTTGGCCCGCGCGACGGCGGTGTCGAACAGCGCGGTGCCCGAGGCGAGGGTGCGGCGGAACGCCTCCTCCTCGGCGTAGGCGACGGCGGAGATGCGGTCGAAGTCGGTGACCAGCTCGGGGTAGCTCGCGCCCATCGCGTCGCGGGAGACCGGCAGCAGCTCGGGCAGCGTGGCGGCGTCGACGCCGAGCAGCCGCATCGAGCGGACCGCGCGGCGCAGCAGCCGGCGGAGGATGTAGCCGCGGCCCTCGTTGCCGGGGGTGACGCCGTCGCCGATGAGCATCAGGCCGCTGCGGACGTGGTCGGCGACCACGCGCAGCCGGACGTCGGCGTCGTGGTCCTTGCCGTAGGTGACGCCGGCGAGGTCGGCGGCGCGGCGCAGCACCGGCGCCACCTCGTCGATCTCGTACATGTTGTCGACGCCCTGCAGCAGGAAGGCCACCCGCTCCAGGCCCATGCCGGTGTCGATGTTCTTCTTCGGCAGCTCCCCGACGATCCGGAAGTCCTCCTTGCTCCGGACGTCGGTGAGCTCGTACTGCATGAAGACGAGGTTCCAGATCTCCAGGAACCGGTCACCGGCCGTGTCGACCAGCGGGCCGCCGTCGGGGCCGTACGCGGGGCCGCGGTCGAAGTAGATCTCCGAGCACGGGCCGCCGGGGCCGTCGGCGCCGGTGTGCCAGTAGTTGTCCTTCTTGCCCAGCCGCTGGATGCGCTCGAGCGGCAGCCCGGCGATGCGGTGCCAGGCGTCGGCGGCCTCGTCGTCGTCGAGGTAGACGGTGACCCAGATGCGGTCGGGGTCGAAGCCCAGCCCGCCGTCCTCCACCCGCCCGGTGACCAGGTCCCAGGCGTGCTGGATCGCCCCCTCCTTGAAGTAGTCCCCGAAGGAGAAGTTGCCGTTCATCTGGAAGAACGTGCCGTGGCGGGTGGTCTTGCCCACCTCCTCGATGTCGAGGGTGCGCACGCACTTCTGCACGCTGGTGGCCCGCGGGAACGGCGCGGGCTCGCGGCCGGTCAGGTACGGGATGAACGGCACCATGCCGGCGACGGTGAACAGCAGGGAGGGGTCCGGCGACACCAGCGAGGCGCTGGGGACGACGGTGTGGCCGCGCTGCTCGAAGTGCTGCAGGAAGCGGCGGCGGATCTCGGCGGTCTGCATGGCCTACTCGGTCTCCGGCGACAGGGGCAGGGTGGCGGGGGCGGCCCCCGCGGGGTGGGTGCTCAGCGGTCGGCGGCGTGGGCGCCGCGTCGCCCGGGGAGCTGGAGCTGGGTCGTGTCGCGCTCGGGCAGCGGCGCGTCGAGCCCGGTGCCGGAGCGCAGCTCCTCCTCGCGGGCCGCGGCCGCGGCGCGCACGTCGGCGCCGAACTCGCCGATCGCGTCGGCGAGGTCGCGCAGGCCCTCGACCAGCGCGCCGGCGATGCCCTGCGGGGTGAGCTTCTCCGCGGCCCGGGACAGCTTGCGGACGACGAGCGCGCCGATGGTGATGCCCATCGCCAGCCAGAACAGCCGGCGCATCAGGCGGCCCGCCGGGCGGCGCGGCGCGCGCGGCGCTCGGCCTTGTCACGGGCGGCGGCCTCGGCGATCGCCTGGCCCTCGCGGCGCTTCCTCGTCGCGCTGCGGACGCCGTAGCTGAACGCGGCGACCTTGATCAGCGGGCTGCCCACGGTGGCGGCGACGACGCTGGTCAGCGCCGCGACGTTGCTGGACACGTTCGCCGCGTTGCCGGTGATGTCGTCGACCCGCTCGAGGTTGCTGTTGACCTGGGCGATCGTCGTCTGCGCCTGGGTGAGGATCGGCCGGCTCTCCTCCCGGGTCTGCCGGATGGTCAGCGTGGCCTCGTCCAGGGTGCGTCCCAGCTTCAGCAGCGGGACGGCCAGCAGCAGCACCAGCAGCACCAGCGCCAGGGCGGCGATCAGTCCGGCCCACTCTCCTGCGGACACGCGGCGTCTCCTCTTCTCCGTCGGCGGCCGGCGTGGTCGGCAACGACCGGCGTGGCAACAGTAGTCGCGGCCTCCGGCGCCCATCGGGTGCGCCGGACGACGCCGGCCCGTCAGGCGCCGCGGCCCGCCCGCTCCGCGCCCCGGCTCTCCCGCGGGTGCCGGCGGACGATCGCCCGGAGCTTGCCCAGGCGGGCGCCGATGCCCGCCTCCGCGCCGCGGGGTGTGGGCCGGTAGTAGTCGCGGCCGACCAGCCCGTCGGGCGGGTACTGCTGCGGCACGATCCCGTCGGGCGCGTCGTGCGGGTAGACGTAGGTCGACCCGTGGCCCAGCTTCTTGGCCCCGGCGTAGTGGGCGTCGCGCAGGCCGGCCGGGACCGGCCCGCCCAGGCCCGCGCGGACGTCGGCCACCGACTCGCCGATCGCCACCGTGACCGCGTTCGACTTGGGGGCGGTGGCCAGGTGGACGACGGCGTGCGCCAGCGGGAAGTGCCCCTCGGGCATGCCGATGAGCTGCACCGCCTGCGCGGCGGCGACCGCGGTCTGCAGCGCCGTCGGGTCGGCCATGCCGATGTCCTCGCTGGCGGAGATGACCAGCCGGCGGGCGATGAACCGCGGGTCCTCCCCCGCCACCACCATGCGGGCGAGGTAGTGCAGCGCGGCGTCGACGTCGCTGCCGCGGATCGACTTGATCAGCGCGCTGGCGACGTCGTAGTGCATGTCGCCCTGGCGGTCGTAGCGCACCGCCGCCTGCGCGACGGCGGTCTCCAGGGTGACCAGGTCGATCTCGGCCGCACCCGCGGCCCGCGCGGCACCCGCGCCGGACTCCAGCGCGGTCAGCGCCTTGCGCCCGTCGCCGCCGGCCACGCGCACGAGGTGCTCCTCGGCCTCGGGGCTCAGCGTGAGCGCCCCGCCGAGCCCGCGGTCGCTGGTCAGCGCCCGGTGCAGCAGCGTGCGGACGTCGTCGTCGGACAGCGGCTGCAGCGCGAGCACGAGGCTGCGGGACAGCAGCGGGCTGACGACGGAGAAGAACGGGTTCTCGGTGGTGGCGGCGATCAGGCTGACGATGCGGTCCTCGACGGCCGACAGCAGCGAGTCCTGCTGGGTCTTGGAGAACCGGTGCACCTCGTCGATGAACAGCACGGTGCGCCGGCCGGCGTAGGTGAGCTCCCGCTTGGCCGCGGTGATGACCGCCCGGACCTCCTTGACGCCGGCGTCGAGCGCCGACAGCTGCACGAACTGCCGCTTGGTGGCCAGTGAGATGACGTGCGCCAGCGTCGTCTTGCCGGTGCCCGGCGGGCCGTAGAGGACCAGCGACATCGGCTCGTCGGCCTCCACCAGGCGGCGCAGCGGCGCCCGCGGGCCGAGCAGGTGGGACTGGCCGACGACCTCGTCGAGGGAGCGCGGGCGCATGCGCACCGCCAGCGGCGCGCCCGGGTCGACGACGTCGCTCCCGGCCTCCGCCGGCTCGTCGAACAGGCTCGTCACGGGTAGCGACGCTACCCGCGGGGCACGACAGCCCCGTGCAGCAGCGACGCATCGGAGACCGCACCGTCAGCGCGATCGGCCTGGGGGCCATGCCCCTGTCGACCAAGACCGACCGGCCGACCCGCGAGGAGGCGGTCGCCGTCGTCCACGCGGCGCTGGACGCCGGCGTGACCCTGGTCGACACCGCCGACGCCTACGCCCGCGACGAGTCCGAGTTCGGGCACAACGAGACGCTCGTGGCCGAGGCGCTGGCCTCCTGGGGCGGCGATCCCTCGCAGGTGCTCGTGGCGACCAAGGGCGGGCACACCCGGCGGGGCACCGACTGGGAGCTCGACGGGTCGCCGGCCCACCTGCGGCGGGCGTGCGAGGCCTCGCTGCGGCGGCTGGGCGTGGACGCGATCGGGCTGTACCAGTACCACCGGCCCGACCCGGACACGCCGTGGGAGGATTCGATGGGCGCGCTGCGGCAGCTCGCCGACGACAGCCTGGTGCAGATGGTCGGCATCTCCAACGCCGACGTCGCGCAGATCGACGTCGCCCGCTCCATCGTCGGCCCGGCGCTGGCGGCCGTGCAGAACCAGTTCTCGCCGGGGTGGCGGTTCTCGGCCGGCGAGGTGCAGCACTGCGCGGCGCACGGGCTCGCGTTCCTGCCGTGGAGCCCGTTCGGCGGTGTGACCGCGGCCGGGTCGCTGTCGGCCACCGCGCCGGCGTTCGCGGAGGTCGCGTCCGAGCTGGGCGTGTCGGTGTACCGGGTGACGCTGGCCTGGCACCTCACCCAGGCCGACGTCGTCGTGCCCATCCCCGGCGCGTCGCGGCCGGCGTCCATCCAGGACTCGGCCGCCGCGGCCGACCTGGAGCTCACCCGGGACCAGCTGGCCCGCCTGAACGGCTCCTGACCGGGCCGACTCTGAGTCGACCATCGGCTGGTTGCCGTACGCGCCGGCGTGTGCGCGCGTGTCAGCGGCAACATCCCGGTGATCAACTCGGTGGGCGCCACCCGCGGCTGAGCAGCGCCCGCCGCGTGCGCTCGACGACGACGGCGGGCCCGCCCAGGTGCCGTCCGGCGAAGCGCAGCACCAGCCACCCGCCAGCGGCCATCAGCGAGTACCGGTCGACGTCGCGGCCGAACTGCTCCGCCTCGGCGTGCTGCCGGCCCTCGTACTCGATCACCAGCCGGTGCTCGGCGTACCCGAGGTCGGCGTGCGCGACCACCCGGCCCCACCGGTCGAGGACCGGCACCTGCACCTGCGGCTCGGGCAGGTCGCTGGTCACCAGCCAGTAGCGCAGCAGCGACTCCGGACGGGACATCGCGCCCGGGGACAGCAGCGGCGCGCACTCCCGCGCACGGACGACGCCCCGGGTCCGGCCGGCTCGGCCGAGGCGTCGATCGAGCGCCGCCGCGTCGAGGCGCCCGGCGCGGAGCAGCGCGTCCCCCACGGCGACCAGTTCAGCCGGTGGGAGCCGTGGCGCCAGGTCGAGGAAGGTCTGCGCACCGGAGGTGACCCGCAGGCCCGCGACCTCGGTGACGTCCTCCGCGCGCAGGTCCCGGACGTGCACCGCCAGCCCGCGCCGCTGCGGCAGCACCGGCCGGGGCCGCAACACGACCTCGACCTCAGGTGGAGGGTCAGTGTGCCCGCCGAGCAGGGCCGCCGCGGTGCCCAGCCCGAAGGCGGCGTCCGGGGGGAGCAGCCGGGTCCAGGCGCGGCAGCGGGCTGGAAGGCTCTGCTCCGCGGCGGCGGAGAGGTAGAGCCCGCGGGTGAGCCGTCGCCCGTCCGTGGCCACCTGCCGCCGCCGCGCCCCGGCCGCGCGTGCCTCCGACCAGGTGTGGACCAACGGGAGTTCGACGTCGTCCATGGCGGGACCGTGCCGCCGGGGCCGGCGCCGGGCGGGCGGTGACGGACGGTTGTGGACACCGCGGCGCCTGTGGACGTCCCCGCCTGGAGTCGATCATCGTCTCGTTGCCGCTCCCGCCGGCGTGCCCGCACGTGTCAGCGGCAACGACCCGATGATCAACTCACGGGGACGGATCCCGCCTGGGCGCGGCGGTGGCCGTCGAGCAGCACCGCCACGAACACCGCCAGGACCACGGCGGCGACCCACGGTCCCCGGTCCCGGCCGAGAGGGGACGCCGCCAGGCCGAAGACCTGCCACGCCCCCGCGAGCGCGTCACCGAGCGTCCGCGGCAGGCCCGTGCCGGGACGCAGCAGCGGTTCCCACCACGCCACCGCGGTCAGCGCCGGGCCGACCAGCCACGCGACCAGCACGACGACCGGCCACAGCACCAGCCGCGCTCCCGGCCGGACGCCGACCACGACCAGCGCCGTCGCCAGCAGGAGGGCCTGCAGCCAGACCAGCGCGGTGCCGAGGCCGGACACGTACACCGACGGCGGCAGCAGCGTCGAGAGCCACCCCGGCAGCAGGCCGGCCGCCGACCCGAGCACCACGCCCGCCCCGGCGGGACCGGCGAGCACCAGCGACCCGGCGCCCCACGCCAGCACCCCGAGGGCGGCGGTGAGCACCGCGAGGCCGGTCAGCACGCGCGGGTCGGAGTCGAAGCCCGCACCGGCCACCGAGGCCGCCACCGACTGCAGCACGGTGACCGCGATCCCCAGGACGGCGCCGCTCCCCGTGGCGAGCAGCGCGGCCCGGCGCCGGCCCGCCGGCACGAGCAGCGCCAGCGCACCCGCCAGCAGCCCGCCGACCGCGGCGCCCAGCACGAGCGGCGTGAGCAGTCCGGCCCGCAGCGGCAGCACGATCGGCGCCCCGCGGCCCGTCCCGTGCAGCAGCCAGGGCAGGAAGCCCGCGCACCAGGCGAGCGCCGCAGAGGGCACCAGCGCCCAGACCGGGAGCCGCCGGGCAGCTCCCGGCGGCGGGACGACGGCAGTGCTCAGCGGCCCAGGACCTCGCGCAGCGCGGCGAGCACCAGGGCGACCGTGTCGGGGCGGGCGTTGTGGCCCATGAGCCCGATCCGCCAGACCGTGGCCGCGTACGCGCCGACGCCGCCGCCGATCTCCAGGTCGTAGCGCTCGAGCAGCTCCTTGCGGACGGCCGCGGAGTCGACGCCGTCGGGCACCCGCACGGTGGTGAGCTCCGGCAGCCGGTGCCCCTCCGCGGCGAACAGCTCCAGGCCCATCTCCTGCAGGCCCTCGTGCAGCAGCCGGCCGGCCTCGGCGTGCCGGGCGTGCACCGCGTCCAGGCCCTCGTCGAGGATCCGGCCGAGCCCGGCGTGCAGCGACACGACCATCCCGGTCGGCGCGGTGTGGTGGTAGGTGCGGCCACCCGACCCGGCCGCCTCCCCCGCGTAGCCACCGAGCATGCCGAGGTCGAGGTACCAGCTGCGCGGCTTCTCCACCCGCCGCTCCCACGCGCGGTCGGAGATGCTGAACGGCGCCAGCCCGGGCGCGACGCCCAGGCACTTCTGCGAGCCGGCGTAGGCGAGGTCGACGCCCCAGTCGTCCAGCCGCACCGGGATGCCGCCCAGCGAGGTCACGCAGTCGGCGAGCAGCAGCGCGTCGCCCTTGCCGGCCGCGAGCGGCTCCAGGTCCGACAGCACGCCCGTCGAGGTCTCCGCGTGGACGGCCGCGATCAGCTTCGGCGCGGGGTGCGCCTCCAGGACCCGGGAGGCGTCCACGGGCGAGCCCCACTCGTGGTCGACCCGCACCACCTCGGCGCCGCACCGGGACGCGACGTCGACCATCCGCTCGCCGAAGAGCCCGTTGACCGCCACGACGACGACGTCGCCCGGCCCCACGGTGTTGACGAACGCCGCCTCCATCCCCGCCGACCCGGTCGCCGACAGCGGCAGCGTGCGCCGGTTGGCCGTGCCGAAGACGGTGCGCAGCCGCTCGGAGGTCTCGTCGAGGACGCCGAGGAACACCGGGTCGAGGTGGCCGAGCAGCGGCTGCCCGAGGGCGACCGTCGCCTCCGGGTAGGGGTTGGAGGGGCCGGGACCGAGCAGGGTGCGGGCGCGCAGCGGCATGCGCCGCACCCTAGGACCGGCCTCCCGCCACCGCTCCCCCGACACCCCACGGGTCGGCGTCGGCGCGCTCCACCGGACCGCCCTCGGCGACCAGCCGTTCCAGCAGGTCGGCGGCGGCGGCCGCCCCGCCGTGCCGGGCCAGGGACGCCGCCACGGCCGCCGCCCGCGCGCGGAAGGAGGGGTCGGCGAGCACCCGCTCCACCGCGGCGGCCACCTGCCGCGGCGCGGGTCGGCCGGTGCGCAGGTCGACGCCGGCGCCGGAGGCGGCCACCCGGCGGGCGATCTCCGGCTTGTCGAGCGTGCCGCCGGCCACCACCAGCGGCACCCCGGCCCCGAGCGCCGCCAGCACACCGCCCCAGCCGCCGTTGGTGACCACCACCGCCGTCCGCGGCAGCAGCAGGTCGTACGGGAGGAGCTCCGCCTGCCGCGCGTTCGGTGGCACGGCGTCCGCCGGCAGCGCCCCGGACCCGGTGGCGGCCGCGACCACGACGTCGGCGCCTGCCAGTCCGCGCAGGGCCGGGAGGAGCAGGTCGCGCGGGTCGACGTCGTAGGTGCCCTGGGTGACGTGCACGACCGGGCGGCCGTCGGCGAGCAGCCCCGGCCACCACGACGGCGGCTCGCGTCCGGCGGGCGGCGGCGCGAGCTGCCCGACGAAGTGCACCTGACGGGGCAGGTCGCTGCGCGGGTGCTCGAGCTCGGGGACGCCGTGGGCGAGCACCAGCTGCGGCGAGGCGAACGCCTCCAGCGCCGTGGACCGCGCCGGCGGCAGGCCGGCCTCGGCGCGCACCTCGGTGAGGACGGCGTCGATGCGGCGCACCAGCGTGCGCGCCACCAGCGCCCGCAGCGCGGCGTCGCGGGCCCGCCCGAGCCGGCCGCGCCCGGGCAGCAGGCCGGTGCCGAACGGCGGGAGGTCCCGCGACGGCATCGACAGCGGCACCAGCGACACCGACGCCCACGGGGTCCCGGTGCGCTCGGCGACCAGGCTGCAGCCCAGCGCCAGCTGGTCGCTGACCAGCAGGTCCACCGGCCCGGCGGCCTCGACGTCCCGCGCCTGGCCCGCGCCGGTGCGCAGGAACACGTGCTCGAGGTTCGTGGCCACCGCGCGCATGCCGCGGCCGTCGCCCACTTGCGCGAAGGTCGCGCGCAGGTCGGTGTCGTCGAAGTCCGGCGCCCGCTCCCACGGCAGCCAGGACGCCCCGACCGCGGTGAACCGCGCGGCGTACCGCCGGCCGGTGTAGGCGACCACCTCGTGCCCGCGGGCGGTCAGCTCCCCGGCCAGCGCGGCCATGGGCGCCGCGTGGCCGGCGAAGGGCATCGCGGCGACCACCACGCGCATCGCAGACCTCCGTCCGTGCGCGCGCAGTCTCCCGCCGCGGCACCCGGCGCGTCGAGGATGGGCCGGTGAGCACCGACGACGCACCGGCCGCGCCGCGCCGCGAGGAGGCCGCCGCGATGTGGCGGGAGTACACCGCGAGCCGGCCGGGGGGCGGCCCGCCCGAGGACGAGCCGCCCGTCGAGCGCTTCGGCGACAGCCGCGCGCTCGCCGACGAGCTGGTCGGGCTGGTGCTCACCGGCACCAAGCGGGCCACCGCGGCCCTGGTCGCGGACTTCGCGTACGAGGGCGTGCCGCTGCCCCGCATCGGCGGGCACTGGATCGCCTGCGACGGCGAGGGCCGCCCGCGCGTGGTCCTGCGCAGCACCGAGCTGCGCATCGGCCGTCTCGACAGCGTCGACGACGCCTTCGCGTGGGACGAGGGCGAGGACGACCGCACCCGCGCGAGCTGGCTCGAGGGCCACCTGCGCTACTTCACCCGCACGCAGCAGGCCCGGGGGCAGACCTGGGACGACGCGCTCGAGGTCGTGTTCGAGCGCTTCCGCGTCGTCTGGCCGCCCGAGGTGGCCGACCGGGCCGGCTGAGCAGCCGGCCCGGCCGGGCCCTCACCTGGTCGGGTCGCTCGGGCCGGGGGCGCCGGGCTCGCCGGGCAGCGCGGGCTCGTCGGCGACGGCGTCGATGCCCGCCTCCTTGCGCTGCGCGTCGGTGATCGGCGTCGGCGCGCCGGTCAGCGGGTCGTAGCCGGCGCCGGTCTTCGGGAACGCGATGACCTCGCGGATCGACTCGACCCCGGCCAGCAGCGCGGTCAGCCGGTCCCAGCCGAGCGCGGCGCCGGCGTGCGGCGGCGGGCCGTAGGCGAACGCCTCGAGGAAGAACCCGAAGCGCTCGCGGGCCTCCTCGCGGGACATCCCGAGGGTCTCGAACACCCGCTCCTGCAGCTCCGGGTCCGCGATCCGGACCGACCCGCTGGCCAGCTCGTTGCCGTTGACGACGAGGTCGTAGGCGTCCGACAGCGCGTCGGCCTTGTCCTCGGCGAACCGCTCCCGCCACTCCGGGGTGGGCGAGGTGAACGGGTGGTGCATGAACGTCCAGTCGCCGTCCTCGGTCTCCTCGAACATCGGGAAGTCGACGACGAACAGGAACGACCAGGAGCCGGGCTCGACGAGCTCCAGCCGCCGGGCGATCTCGTTGCGCGCGGCGCCGAGCAGCTCCTGGGAGGACCGGCGCGGGCCCGCGGCGAAGAACACGCAGTCCCCCGGGTTCGCGCCGACGGCGGCCACGAGGCCCTCGCGCTCGGCGTCGGAGACGTTCTTGGCCACCGGGCCGCCGAGCGTGCCGTCCTCGGCGACGGTCACGTACGCCAGGCCCCGGTAGCCCCGCGAGCGGGCCCAGTCCTGCCAGGCGTCGAACGCGCGCCGCGGCTGGGAGCCGCCGCCGGGCATGACCACCGCGCCGACGTAGGGCGCCTGGAACACCCGGAACGGCGTGTCGGCGAAGAACTCCGTCAGCTCGGTGAGCTCGACGCCGAAGCGCAGGTCGGGCTTGTCCGACCCGAACCGGTCCATCGCCTCGCGGTAGGTCATCCGCGGGATCTCGGGCACGTCGTAGGAGGCCAGCTCGCGCCACAGCGTCCGGACGACGTCCTCGACCACGGCCAGGACGTCGTCGCGCTCGACGAAGCTCATCTCGAAGTCGAGCTGGGTGAACTCCGGCTGCCGGTCGGCGCGGAAGTCCTCGTCCCGGAAGCAGCGGGCGATCTGGTAGTAGCGCTCCAGCCCGCCGATCATCAGCAGCTGCTTGAACAGCTGCGGGGACTGCGGCAGGGCGTACCACTTGCCCGGCTGCAGCCGCACCGGCACGAGGAAGTCGCGCGCGCCCTCGGGGGTCGAGCGGGTGAGGTCCGGCGTCTCCACCTCGGTGAAGCCGTGGCCGGCCATGACGCCGCGGGCGATCCGGTTGACCTCGCTGCGCAGCCGCAGGATCCGGGCCGGGCCCTGCCGGCGCAGGTCCAGGTAGCGGTACTTGTAGCGGACGTCGTCGCTGGCTGCCTGGTCGGTCTCGATCGGGAACGGCAGCGGCGCCGCCGGCGACAGCACACGCAGCTCGGCGGCGGCCACCTCGATCTCGCCGGTGGGCAGCTCGGGGTTCTCGTTGCCCGCCGGCCGCTGCCGGACCTCGCCGGTCACCAGCACGCAGAACTCGTTGCGGAGGGCGTGCGCCTCCTCCTCGCGGACGACGACCTGGACGTAGCCCGAGGCGTCGCGCAGGTCGACGAAGACGACGCCGCCGTGGTCGCGCCGGCGGGCCACCCAGCCGGCGAGGGTGACGGTGGAACCGGCGTCGGACGCGCGCAGCGTGCCGGCGTCGTGGGTGCGGAGCACGGTCAGGCCTCTCTCGGGGAAGGGTGGATCACCAGCGGTCGTGGACGTGCTGCCGGATGCGCTCGTCGTAGAGCCGCTCGAGGTCGGCGAGCTCGGCGTCGGTCAGCGGCGCGAGGTCGGCGGCGGCGACGTTCGACCGCACCTGCTCCACCGACCGGGCGCCGGGGATGACGCAGGTGACGCCCGGCTGCTGGACCACCCAGCGCAGCGCCACCTGGGCCGGCGAGCGGTCACCGCAGACGGCCGTGAACTCGCGCGCGGCGGCCACGCCGACCTCGTAGGGCACGCCGGCGAAGGTCTCGCCGACGTCGAAGGCGTCGCCGTTGCGGTTGAAGTTCCGGTGGTCGTCGGCGCCGAACGTCGTCGACTCGTCGTACTTCCCGGACAGCAGGCCGCTGGCCAGCGGCACCCGCGCCAGGATGCCGACGCTGCGCGCGGCCGCGGCCGGCAGCAGCTCCTCCAGCGGCTTGCGGCGGAAGACGTTGAGGATCACCTGGATCGTCGCCACGCCGGGGTGCTCCAGGGCGGTCAGCCCCTCGGCGACGGTCTCCACCGAGACGCCGTAGGCCGCGATCGCGCCGTCCTCGACGAGGGAGTCGAGCGCGTCGTACACCCGCTGGTCGGAGTAGACCGCGGTCGGCGGGCAGTGCAGCTGCACCAGGTCGAGGGTGTCGACGCCGAGGTTGCGCCGCGACCGGTCGACCCAGGCCCGCAGGTTCTCCGGGGTGTACTGCGCGGCCTCGAACGGGTCGGCGCGGCGGCCGGCCTTGGTGGCCACGAACGGCCGCTCCGACCGGGCGGCCAGCGCCTTGCGGATGCGCTCCTCGCTGCGGCCGTCGCCGTAGACGTCGGCGGTGTCGAGCAGCGTCACGCCGTCGTCGAGCGCCGCCTCCAGGACGGCGAGGGCGCGCTCGTCGTCGACGTCGCCCCAGTCACCGCCCAGCTGCCAGGTGCCCAGGCCGACGACGCCGACCTCCGCGCCGGTCCGTCCGAGGGGTCGGGTCTCCATCACTCGCTCACCACTCCCGTAGCAACCGCAGCTCTCAGCGCCTCGAACAGGTCACCCACGGGGACGGCGCGCTGCTCCCCCGTGCGCAGGTCCTTCAGCTGGCCGACGCCCTCGGCCAGGTCCCGCTCGCCGACGACGACCGCGTGCGAGGCACCCGACCGGTCGGCGGCCTTCATCGCGCCCTTGAGCCCACGGTCGCCGTAGACGGTGTCCGCGGACACACCGGCCTCGCGCAGCTGCCCGACCAGCCGGACCGCCAGCCGCTTGGCGTCGGCGCCCAGCGGCACGACGAACGCCCGCACGCCGGACGCGGCGGCGACGTCGAGCCCCTCGGCCTGCACGGCCAGCAGCGTCCGGTCGACGCCGACGGCGTACCCGATGCCGCTGACGTCCGGGCCGCCGAGCGCCGCGGACAGCCCGTCGTAGCGCCCACCGCCCCCGATCGCCGACTGCGCGCCCAGCCCGTGGTGGACGAACTCGAACGTCGTCTTCGTGTAGTAGTCCAGCCCGCGCACCAGCCGGGGCGCCTCGGTCCAGGTCACGCCGAGGTCGGTCAGGTGCTGGCGGACGGCGTCGTAGTGCGCCTTCGTGGAGTCCGACAGGTGGTCGACCATCAGCGGGGCGTCGTCGAGCTGGGCCTGCACCTCGGGCCGCTTGTCGTCGAGCACCCGCAGCGGGTTGATCTCCGCCCGGCGCCGGGTCTCCTCGTCGAGGTCCAGCTTCTCCAGGTAGGCGACGAGCAGCTCGCGGTACTGCGGCCGGCAGGTGGAGTCACCGAGCGAGGTGAGCAGCAGCTCGAAGTCCCGCAGGCCGAGGTCGCGGAACCCCTGCACGCCCAGCGCCACGACCTCGGCGTCCAGCGCGGGGTCGTCGACGCCGAGGGCCTCCATGTCCACCTGCGTGAAGTGGCGGTAGCGGCCGGCCTGCGGGCGCTCGTAGCGGAACGCCGAGCCGACGGTCCACAGCTTCACCGGCAGCGGCCCGGTGTGCAGCCGGTGCTCGATGAACGCGCGCATGAGCCCGGCGGTGAGCTCGGGGCGCAGCGTGAGCGATCGGCCGCCGCGGTCGTCGAAGGTGTACATCTCCTTCGTCACGACGTCGGTGGACTCACCCACGCCGCGGGAGAACACCGCGGTCTCCTCGAACACCGGCGTCTCGACGTAGCCGTAGCCGGCCCGCCGCAGCGGCGCGGTGAGCGTCTCGCGGACGGCGAGGAAGCGCGCCGAGTCCGGCGGCAGGACGTCGAAGGTGCCCTTGGGCGCGCTCAGCCCGCTCACAGTCCGCGTCCCCTCGGAGCCGACGCGGCGTCGGCGAGGTACGGGTTGGTCGCCCGCTCGCGCCCGATCGTCGTCGCCGGGCCGTGGCCGGGCAGCACGACGGTCTCGTCGTCCAGCGGCAGGACCACCTCGCGCAGCGAGGTGAGCATCGCCTCCCAGGAGCCGCCGGGCAGGTCCACCCGGCCGACCGACCCGGCGAACAGCACGTCGCCGGCCAGCAGGCCGGGGGCCTCCCCGAGGTCGAGGGAGAAGACCACCGATCCCCGCGTGTGGCCGGGCGCGTGGCGGACGGTCAGCTCGACGCCGGCCAGCGGGAGGACGGCGCCGTCAGCGAGCGGCTCGACCTCGGTGGGGTCGGGCAGCCGGACGCCGGTGATCAGCGGCGCCAGCGCCGGCCCGTGCCATCGCGCGGGGTCGGCGAGCATGCCCAAGTCGTCGGGGTGCAGGTAGGCCGGGATGTCGTAGCCCTCGCAGACGGGCAGCACGGAGAAGGTGTGGTCGAGGTGGCCGTGGGTGAGGACGACGGCGACCGGCTTGAGGCCGTCGTCGGCGAGCACCCGGGCCAGCGGCTCGACCGCGTCCATGCCCGGGTCGACGACGACGCACTCCTGGCCGGGCCCGGGGGCGACGGCGTAGCAGTTGGTGCCGAAGGCGCCGGCCGGGAACGAGCGGATGAGCACCCGTGCAGGTTACGCGGGGGATCGGGGCCGCTCCGGTCCGGCAACCGAGGGTCCACAGGAGCGGCACCTACACTCGCGGATCGACCAGCGGGGAGACCGCGGAGCGCGGCCGAGGCCGGGTCCGGACCCCGCGGAACGTCTCGTCCGTCCGAGGAGTGTCCCGACCCGTGCCGACCAACAAGCAGCGGCGGGTTGCCGCCCAGCGCCGCCTGCAGCGCCAGCTCGAGCGGCGCGCCGAGCTCGCCCGCAAGCGCCGTCGCAACCTGCTCGTCGTGGTGACCGTGATGGCCGTCGTGCTCGTCGCCGGGGCGGTGGCCCTGGTGGCCGGGCTCGGCGGGGACGACGACGACAGCGCCCAGGCCGCCGCCAGCAGCAGCTCGGCCGCCGCCACCGAGGGCACCGAGGCGACCGCGGCCCCGGCGGTCACCAACGCCGACGGAACCGTCACCTGCACCTACGCGCCCGACACGTCGGGCAACCCGAACCTGACCGACGTCGGCACCCCGCCGGACCCGGCCTCCACCCCGGCCAGCGGCACCGTGCAGCTGCTCATGAGCACCGACCAGGGCGACGTCCCCCTGACCCTCGACCGCGCCAAGGCCCCCTGCGCCGCGGCGAGCTTCGCCTTCCTCGCCTCGCAGCGGTTCTTCGACGGCAGCACCTGCCACCGCGAGGTCAACCAGCCGACCTTCGGCGTCCTGCAGTGCGGCGACCCGACCGGCACCGGCTCCGGCGGCCCGACCTACAAGTTCGCCGAGGAGGTCACGCCGGAGACGACCTACCCCCGCGGCACGATCGCCATGGCGAACAGCGGCACGCCCGGCTCCACGGGCAGCCAGTTCTTCCTCTGCTTCGTCGACACCGACCTGCCCCCGGACTACACGGCGGTCGGCACCGTGGACGAGGCGGGCCTCGCGGTGCTCGACACCATCGCCGCGGCGGGCAACGACGGCTCGTTCGAGCCGAGCCCCGGCGGCGGCGCCCCGAACCTGCCGGTGACCATCACCTCGATGACCGTCGTCGCGTGAGGCCGGCGCGGGCGGGCGCCGGTGTCACCGGCGCCCTGCTGGCGCTGTCGGCCTGCACGGGCACGGTCCCCGGCTCGGCGTCGCCGGTCCCCGACGGGACCGGCGACGCCGCGGGCGGCGGTGCGGGCACCGCGACGGTGGCCTGCGAGTGGGTGGCCGCCCGGTCGGGCAACCCCTACGCCGTGGAGGTGGCCCCGCCCGACGACGAGGTGCCCGCCGAGGGCACCGCGGCGCTGCGGATGACCACCAGCCTGGGCGAGCTGACGCTCACCCTGGACCGGGCCGGCGCCCCGTGCGCGGCGGCGAGCATGCTCCACCTGGCCGCGCAGGGCTTCTTCGACGGCTCCTCCTGCCACCGGCAGGTCGACAGCGAGGGCCTGCAGGTGCTGCAGTGCGGCGATCCGACCGGCACCGGCGCCGGCGGGCCGACCTACGCCTTCCCCACCGACGTCGACGGCGACGAGACCTACCCCCGCGGCACGGTCGCGATGGCCAACAGCGGGCAGGGCCTCGACGGCAGCCAGTTCTTCCTCGTCTGGGGCGACAGCTCGCTGCCGCCGGACTACACCGTCGTCGGCACCGTCGACGACGGCGGCCTCGCCGTCCTCGACGTGGTGGCGGCCAACGGCAACGACGGCTCGCTGGACCCCTCGCCCGGCGGCGGCGCCCCCACCGTCCCGGTGACGGTCACCTCGATGACCCCCGTGGGGGGATGACGGACGAAGGGCCCCGTCCTCCCCACCCCTCGCAGGCCCGGGGCGGGGCCCGGGACGGGGCCGGAGGGCACCTCGTGGCGGTGACCGCCCGACCTGATGCCTACGCGGGGTTCCCGCCCGGGTTCTTCGCGCGCGACGACGAGCGGCCCGACGCGGAGTTCTACGGCCCGCCGCGGCTGGTCACCCACATCGACGACGCCGCGATCGCCGCGGTCGGCGACCTCTACGCGGAGCTCGGCATCGACGGCTCGGCGCCGGTCCCCCGCCGGGTGCTGGACCTCATGTCCTCGTGGGTCTCGCACTTCCGCACCCCGCCGGCCGAGCTGGTGGTGCTCGGCATGAACGCCCGCGAGCTCGCCGCCAACCCCGCGGCCACCGGGCGGGTGGTGCAGGACCTCAACGCCGACCCGCGGCTGCCGCTGCCCGACGGCGACGTCGACGCCGCGGTGTGCTGCGTGTCGATCGACTACCTGACCCGGCCGATCGAGGTGCTCGCCGAGGCCGGGCGGGTGCTGCGCCCGGGTGGGCCGCTGGTGGTCACCTTCTCGAACCGCTGCTTCCCCACCAAGGCCGTGCACGGCTGGCTGGCGACGACCGACGAGCAGCACGGCGCGCTGGTCGCCGAGCTGGTGCGGCGCGCCGGCGCCTTCACCGAGCCGGAGGTGTCGCTGCGCACCCCGCCCGGCGCCGGGGACCCGCTGTACGCGGTGGTGGCGTTCAGGCGGTGACGCGCTCGACGTCGAAGACGCCCTCGACGTTGCGCACCGTCTGCAGCACCGCGCCCAGGTGCGCGGGGTCGGCCAGCTCGAAGGTGAACCGGCTGACCGCCACCCGGTCGCGGCTGGTCTGCACCGACGCCGACAGGATGTTGACCCGCTCGTCGGCCAGCGCCTTGGTGACGTCGGACAGCAGCCGGTGCCGGTCCAGCGCCTCGACCTGGATCGAGACGAGGAACACCGAGCCGGGCTGGCTGGCCCACTCGACCTCGACCAGCCGCTCGCTCTTGCGCCGCAGGTCCGCGGCGTTGGTGCAGTCGGTGCGGTGCACGCTCACCCCGCCGCCGCGGGTGACGAAGCCGAGGACGTCGTCGCCGGGCACCGGGGTGCAGCACTTGGCGAGCTTGGCCCAGACGTCGCTCATCCCGTGGACGACGATCCCGGGGTCGCCGCTGGCCGGCCGGCGGTGCAGCGGCCGCCGCGTGGGGATCGCGGTCTCGGCGATGTCCTCGACCGCGCCCTCGGCGCCGCCGAGCGCGGTGATCAGCTTGTCGACCACCGACGCCGCGGAGATCTGGTTCTCCCCCACCGCCGCGTACAGCGCGGTGACGTCGGCGTAGCGGAGGTCCTTGGCCAGCGTGACCAGCGCCTCGCCGCCGAGCAGCCGCTGCAGCGGCAGGCCCGCCTTGCGCATGGCGCGGGTCAGGGCCTCCTTGCCGGCCTCGACGGCGTCGTCGCGGCGCTCCTTGGTGAACCACTGGCGGATCTTGGTCCGCGCGCGGGAGGAGCCGACGAAGGACAGCCAGTCCTTCGAGGGGCCGGCCGTGGGCGAGCGGGAGGTGAAGATCTCGACGACGTCGCCGTTGGACAGCTTGCTGTCCAGGCTGACCAGCGTGCCGTTGACCCGGGCGCCGATGCAGCGGTGGCCGACCTCGGTGTGCACCGCGTAGGCGAAGTCCACCGGCGTCGACCCGCCGGGCAGGCTCATGACGTCGCCCTTGGGCGTGAAGACGAAGACCTCCTGCGGACCCAGGTCGTAGCGCAGGGTCTCGAGGAACTCGCCGGGCTCCTGGGCCTCGCGCTGCCAGTCCAGCAGCTGGCGCAGCCACAGCATGTCGTCGGGCGTGCCGGCCTTCGCGGCGCCGAACTCCCCCGGGCCGGGCTTGCCGCCCTGCCGCGCCTTCTCCTTGTACTTCCAGTGCGCGGCGATGCCGTACTCGGCGGTGCGGTGCATGTCGTGCGTGCGGATCTGCAGCTCGACCGGCTTGCCCTGCGGCCCGATGACCGTCGTGTGCAGCGACTGGTACATGTTGAACTTCGGCATCGCGACGAAGTCCTTGAAGCGCCCGGGCACCGGCTGCCAGTGCGCGTGCATGATGCCCAGCGCCGCGTAGCAGTCGCGGACGGTGTCCACCAGGATCCGGATGCCGACCAGGTCCCAGATGTCGGTGAAGTCCCGGCCGCGGACGATCATCTTCTGGTAGATCGAGTAGTAGTGCTTGGGCCGGCCGGTGACGACGGCCTGGATGCCGGCCGCCTTGAGCTGCTCGGTGACCGCCGCGGTCACCTCGGCGAGGTAGGTGTCGCGGGAGGGCGCCCGCTCGGCGACCAGCCGGACGATCTCGTCGTAGCGCTTGGGGTAGAGCGTGGCGAACGCGAGGTCCTCGAGCTCCCACTTGATCGTGTTCATGCCCAGGCGGTGGGCCAGCGGGGCGAGGATCTCCAGCGTCTCGCGCGCCTTCTTCTCCTGCTTCTCCGGCGGGAGAAAGCGCAGCGTGCGCATGTTGTGCAGCCGGTCGGCGAGCTTGATGACCAGCACCCGGGGGTCGCGGGCCATCGCGACGATCATCTTGCGGATCGTCTCGGCCTGGGCGGCGTCGCCCAGCTTCACCTTGTCGATCTTGGTGACGCCGTCGACGAGGTGGGCGACCTCGGGGCCGAAGTCCGCGCTGATGGCCTCGAGGGTCTTGCCGGTGTCCTCGACGGTGTCGTGCAGCAGCGCGGCGACCAGCGTCGTGGTGTCCATCCCGAGCCCGGCGAGCACGGTGGCCACGGCCAGCGGGTGGGTGATGTAGGGGTCGCCGCTCTTGCGCTTCTGGGTGGCGTGCGCGGCCTCGGCGACGTCGTAGGCCCGCTGCAGCAGCGCGAGGTCGGCCTTGGGGTGGCTCTGCCGGTGCAGCGCGGCCAGCGGCTCGAGCACCGGGCGGACCTCGCTGCGCTGGCCGGCGACGATGCGGCGGGCCAGCCGGTCGCGCACCCGGCGCGGGCGGGCGGGGGCGCCCTCCTCCGGCGGCTCGCTGCCGACGTCGTCGGGCCGGCGGACCAGCGGCCGGGACGGCAGCGGGGCGCGCTGGTCCTGCGGCGGGGCCGGGTCCTCCTCGGGCCGCGCGCCAGCCACGCGGGTGGCGGGCGCGTCGGGTGCCACGGCGACTCCTGCGGAGGCTGAGGAGGAACGACCGGCACCATGCTAGCCGCGCCCGCCAGGGGTGCGGCGCCACCGGGCCGGGGCTCCTCCTCAGGTGGTCCAGAGGGTGTGCACGGCGTGCGGGGCGAGGCGCTCGCGGCCGCCGAGGGCGGCCAGCTCGACGACCACCGACACCGCGGTCACCACGCCTCCGAGCTCCTCGACCAGCGCGACGGAGGCCGCCAGCGTGCCGCCGGTGGCGAGCACGTCGTCGACCAGCAGCACCCGCTGCCCGCGGCGCAGCGAGTCGGTGTGCATCTCGACGGTCGCGGTGCCGTACTCGAGCACGTACTCGGCGGCGATCCGCTCCCGGGGCAGCTTGCCGGCCTTGCGCACCGGCACGACGCCGACGCCGGCGTGCAGCGCGACCGCCGCGGCCAGCAGGAACCCGCGGGCCTCGACGCCGACCACGACGTCGAAGCCCGGGTCGCCGGGGCGGCCGTCGTCGGTGTGCGCGACCGCCGCCGCCCGCGGGTCCACCAGCACCGGCGCGGCCAGGCCCTCCACCATGCGGCGGAAGGCCGGGCCGTCGGCGAACACCGGCGTGAGGTCGCGGAAGACGACCCCGGGCTCGGGGAAGTCCGGGACGTCGACGGCCAGCGAGGCGATGAGCTCGTCGAGGGGCGGCAGCGCCTCGGCGGTGCTCACCGGCGCTTCTTCGCCCCGCCCGGCCGCTGCGGCCGGACGCCCGGTCGCGGCGCCGCGGTGGCGCCGCGCGGCCGGCCGGCGTCGGGACCGACCGAGGCCGGCGACTCGACGACGACGTCGGCCTCCGCCGGGCCCAGCGACCCGGCGTCCCGCTGGGCGAGGGCCAGCCCGCCGCGGGGGGCGCCGCCGCGGGCCCGGCGGGCGCTGGCGACAGGCCCGGCCGCGGCGCGGGCGCCCTGACGGGCGGCGGCCGAGCGGCGGGCGAGCACCCGCTTGCGCAGCGCGACCACCTCGGGCTCGCGCTCCTTGAGGTCGGCGACGATCGGCGTGGCCAGGAAGATCGACGAGTAGGCGCCCGCCGCGAGACCGACGAACAGCACCAGCGCGAGGTCCTTGAGCGTGCCGACGCCGAGCAGGCCCGCCCCGACGAACAGCAGCCCGGCCACCGGCAGCAGCGCGATCACCGAGGTGTTGATCGAGCGCATGAGGGTCTGGTTGACCGCGAGGTTGGCCGCCTCGCCCCAGGTCATGCGCGCGCTCTGCGCCAGGCCGCGGGTGTTCTCGTCGACCTTGTCGAAGACGACGACGGTGTCGTAGAGGGAGAACCCGAGGATGGTCAGCAGGCCGATGATCGTCGACGGCGTGACCTCGAAGCCGACGAGCGAGTAGACGCCCGCGGTGACCACGAGGTCGTGCAGCAGCGCGGCGATGGCGCCGACGGCCATCTTCGGCTGGAACCGGATGGCCAGGAACGCGATGACCGCGGCGAGGAACACCGCCAGCGCGATGAGCGCCTGGTCGGTGATGTCCTGGCCCCACTCGGCGCTCACCGACTCGGGGCTGACGGCACCCGCGTCGACGCCGGCGGCGTCCGCCACCGCCTCGACGACCGCCCGCTCGCCCTCGTTGTCCAGCGCGCCGGTGCGCAGCAGGATCTCGTCGCCGCCGACCACCTGCGCCGAGGCGACGTCGGCGCCGGCGTCGGTGGCGGCCTCGCGCACCTGCTCCAGCTGCTCCGTGCCGCCGGGCAGCCGGAAGCTGTTGCCGCCGGCGAAGTCGATGCCGAAGTTGAAGCCGCGGAACACCATCGAGGCGATGCAGACCAGCACGATCACCGCGGTGACCTTGTAGATGAGCCGGCTGCGGCCGACGACGTCGAGGCCGGCCTCGCCGTTGTAGAGGCGGTGCGCCAGGGAGGCCCGCCGTCCGGGGCGGCGGGCCGCGCTGCCCTCCGCCGGCAGGCCGGCGTCGGCCAGCGCGGCGTCGGCGGCGGCCGCGGCGGCGTCCGCGGCCGCCGCCGCGCCGGCCGCGCGGGCCTCGTCGGCCTCGGTGCCCACCGGCACCGGGGTGTCCTGCCCGGTGTCGTCCCTGCGGCCGGTCATGCCCTGCTCCTGTCCTGCGACGCGCGGGCACCCGACCCGGCGCCGACCAGTTCGCGCTCCGCGCGCACGGCCGGGGCGGCCGAGCGCAGGGACCGGTCGACCTGGCCGAGGCCCGAGAACCGGCTCGAGCCGAACGACCGGAACCGGGCGAGCACGGCCATCAGCGGGTGGGTGAAGAGGAAGACGACGACCAGGTCCAGGACCGTGGACAGGCCGAGGGTGAACGCGAAGCCCTTCACGTCGCCGATGGCCAGCCAGTAGAGGATGGCCGCGGCGAGGAAGCTGACCGCGTCGGCCGAGAGGATCGTGCGGCGGGCGCGGACCCAGGCGCGCGGCACCGCTGAGCGCAGCGTCCGGCCCTCGCGGATCTCGTCCTTGAGGCGCTCGAAGTAGACGACGAACGAGTCCGCCGTGATGCCGATCGAGACGATGAACCCGGCGATGCCGGCGAGGCTCAGCGTGAACCCGATCTCCCGGCCCAGCAGCACGAGGCTGGCGTAGACCACGACCGCCGACAGCAGCAGGCTGACGATCATGACCAGGCCCAGCAGCCGGTAGTAGACCAGCGCGTAGACGAACACGAGCGCGATGCCGATGGCGCCGGCGATGAGCCCGGCCTTGAGCTGCTCGGCGCCGAGCTCGGTGGAGATCGACTGGGCGGTGGCCTGCTCGAAGGTCAGCGGCAGCGCGCCGTAGCGCAGCTGGTTGGCCAGCTCCTCGGCGCCGGCCTGGTCGAACGAGCCGGTGATCGTCGTCTGGCCGTTGATGGCGCCCTGGATGGTGGGCGCGGAGACGACCCGGCCGTCGAGGGTGAAGGCGACGTTGGTGCCGACGTTGGCGGCGGTGTACTCCGCCCAGGTGGCGCGGCCCTCGGAGTTGAAGTCCAGCAGCACGACCCACTCGCCGGTGGTCTGCTGCGTGCCGGCGCTGGCGTCGGCGATCTCGGTGCCCTCGATGATCGTCGGGCCGAGCAGGTACTTCTGCGTGCCGTCCTCGCTGCACGCGGCGACGTAGTCGTCGGGGCGGGCGACCTCGCTGGTGGTGTCCTCGGGGGCGCAGGTCAGCGTCGCGTACTGCGCCGCGGCCTCCTCCTGGGTCACCGCGGGCCGGTCCGGGTCGAGCGCGGGGTCGCTCACCGCGCCGTCGCTCGGGGTGGCGGAGTCCGTCGTCGCGGCGTCGGTCGGGGTGGCCGCGTCGGTCGGGGCCGCGCTGTCGGTGGGTGCCGCGGAGTCCGTCGGCGTGGCGCCGTCGGTCGGCGTCGCGGAGTCGCTCGGCGTCGCGCCGTCGGTGCTCTCGGCGGGCGCGGCCGCCTCGGGGCCGGTGACCACCGGGCGGAAGCGCAGCTGGGCGGTCTGGCCGAGCTCGCGGGCCTGCTCGCCGTCGTCGCCGGGCACCGAGATGACGATGTTGGCCTCGCCCTCGGTGACCACCTCGGCCTCGGCCACGCCGAGGCCGTTGACCCGCTGCTCGATGATCTGGCGGGCGAGCTCGAGGTCCTCGGGTGCCGGCGCCTGCCCGTCGGGCGTGCGCGCGGTCAGCGTGACCGTGGTCCCGCCGCGCAGGTCCAGGCCGAGCTGGGGGGTGCGGTCGGAGCCGGTGAGGAAGATCAGGCCGTACATGACGGCCACGATCAGGACCAGCGCGCCGAAGTAGCGGCGTGCCGGCAGGGCGCGGTTGGCCACGGGTCCTCCGTCAGAGGGTCTTGCCGGTGGAGCCGTCGCCCGGCCGGTCGTCCCGGGGCGTGGTCTCGTCCGGGGCGGGCTCGACCACGGTCTCCCCCGACACCACCGGGCCGGGCACCTCGCCGGCCACCGGGCGGACCTGGAGGACCGCCTGCCGGGCGTAGGTCACGACGACGCCCGGGGCGATCTGGACCTGGATGGTGGCCGGGTCGTCGAGACCGGCCACCGTGCCGTACACGCCGCCGGCCATGGTGACCGGCACGCCGATCGCCAGCGCCGACTGGGTCTGGGTCTGCTGGCGCTTGCGGGCCCGCGCGGGGAGCACGACCAGCGCCACGAACGCCAGGACGAGCAGGAGCAGGGGGAACAGTTCCACGACGGGAGTGCCTCTCTACCGCGTCGGCTGCACGCGGTCGGTGCGGCCCGGGTCGGGACCGCTCGGGTACGTCGGTCGTGGCGCGCGGGGCACCGTCCGCGCCGACACGGGATCGCACGGCCGGGACCGGTCGGCCCGGGGAGGGCCGAGTTGCGCGCCAGCGCCGATGAGTCTAGGCGTCGAAGAGCGGTTCCGACGACGCGCCCGGGTCACGCGGGACGGCTGTGACACCCCCGAGGGGGATGCCGCCGCGCGGCACCGGGTGGCCGAGGTGCCGCCAGGCCGCCTCGGTGGCCACCCGCCCGCGGGGGGTGCGGGCGAGCAGGCCGGCGCGGACGAGGAAGGGCTCGCACACCTCCTCGACGGTGGTGGGCTCCTCCCCCACCGCGACCGCCAGCGTGGAGACGCCGACCGGGCCGCCGGAGAAGCGCACGACCAGCGCCTCGAGCACCGCCCGGTCCAGCCGGTCCAGCCCCAGGTCGTCGACGTCGTAGAGCGCCAGCGCGGCCTGCGCCACGGCACGGGTGACCCGGCCGTCGGCCTCGACCTCGGCGTAGTCGCGCACCCGGCGCAGCAGCCGGTTGGCGATGCGCGGCGTCCCGCGGGAGCGGCCGGCGATCTCGGCCGAGCCGTCGTCGGTGAGCTCGACGCCGAGCAGGTCGGCGCTGCGGGCGAGCACCTGCTGCAGCTCGGCCGGCTCGTAGAACTCCATCTGCCCGACGAAGCCGAACCGGTCGCGCAGCGGCCCGGTCAGCAGCCCGGCACGGGTGGTCGCGCCGACCAGGGTGAACGGGTTGATCTCCAGCGGGATCGCGGTGGCGCCGGGCCCCTTGCCGACGACGACGTCGACCCGGAAGTCCTCCATCGCCATGTACAGCAGTTCCTCGGCGGGCCGCGCGATGCGGTGGATCTCGTCGATGAACAGCACGTCGCCGGGGCCGAGGTTGGACAGCATCGCGGCGAGGTCGCCGGAGCGCTCGATCGCCGGGCCGCTGGTGATCTTGACCGAGGTGCCGAGCTCCGAGCCGATGATCAGCGCGAGGCTGGTCTTGCCGAGCCCGGGCGGGCCGGACAGCAGCACGTGGTCCGGCGGGCGGCCCCGGCGCTTGGCGCCCTCGAGGACCAGCGCGAGCTGGCGGGCGACCTTGGGCTGGCCGATGAAGTCGGTGAGCGAGTGCGGCCGCAGCGCGGACTCGACCACCCGCTCCTCGTCCCCGGCCTGCGGGGAGACGGCGAAGTCGCGGCTGATGCCGGACTCCACCTCGCCGGTCAGCGACCGGTCGAACGGGGCGCTCACGACCGGCCCAGCAGCTGCAGCGCCTGGCGCAGCAGCAGCGCGACGTCGACCCGGCCGGTGCCGGCGAGCTGCTCGTCGGCGACCGGGGCGAGGGCGGTGAGCGCGGTGTCCGCCTCCTTGGTGGACCAGCCGAGCCCGACCAGGGCCGAGGACAGCTGGTCGCGCCAGGGCGCCACCGGGGTGACCGGCGCGAGGCCGGCCGGGGCGGGGCCGTCCAGCTGGGTGTCGGTGGTGGTGGCGCCGAGCCGGTCGCGCAGCTCGAGGATCAGCCGCTCGGCGCCCTTCTTGCCGATGCCGGGCACCTGCATGAGCGCCTTGACGTCGGCCGTGGACACCGCGCGGCGGACCTCGCGCGGCGGGTGGATGGCCAGCACCGCCTGCGCCAGCCGCGGGCCGACGCCGTTGGCGGTCTGCAGCAGCTCGAACAGCTGCCGCTCGTCGTCGTCGGCGAAGCCGTAGAGGGTGAGGGAGTCCTCGCGCACGACCAGGCTGGTGGCCAGGCGGGCGTCCTCCCCCACCGCGAGCCGGGCGATGGTGCCGGGCGTGCACTGCACGGCCAGGCCGATGCCGCCGACCTCGACGACCGCGCCCTCGGGGCCGACCGCGGCGACCCGGCCGCTCACCGAGGCGATCACCGGGACACCCCCCGCCAGCGCGGCAGCGTCCGCTGCACCACCGGCGCGCCGATGCCGCCGGCGATCGCCGCGACCCGCAGCCGGTCCTGGGCCGGGCCGCGCCACACGTGGCAGACCGCCAGCGCCAGCGCGTCGGCGGCGTCGGCCGGCTTGGGGGCCGACGTCAGCCCCAGCACCCGGGTGACCATGAGGGTGACCTGCTCCTTGTCCGCGCGGCCGTTGCCGGAGATGGCCGCCTTGACCTCGCTGGGCGTGTGCCAGGCGACCGGCCGGTCTGCCTGCGCCGCGGCCAGCGCCGCGACCCCGGCCGCCTGCGCGGTCCCGGTGGCGGTGCCCTTGTTGTTCTGGGTGAAGACCCGCTCGATGGCCACGACGTCGGGCCGGTGCTCGCGCAGCAGCGCGGTGACCTGGGTGTGCAGCTCCAGCAGCCGCAGCTCCAGGTCCAGGTCCGCGGAGCTGCGGATCACGCCGACGCCCACGGCGGCCGGGCGCGCGCCGGGACGGCCGTCGACCACACCCCAGCCGCACCGGGTCAGCCCCGGGTCGATGCCGAGCACCCGCATGCCCGCTCCCCCTCTCACCGAACGCGTGTTCGACCGCAACCGTAACCGTCCCCGACGACGGCCCCGGGACGCAACACGCGGCACGGTCCGGGGAGCGACACGCGGGCGCTCAGCCGACCCCGGCGGCCACCAGCGGCGCGGCGCCCGGGTCCGGCCACCTGGGCGGAGCCGCCGGTGTCGACGTCCAGCGGCAGGGCGGCGGGCGGGCTCCGGCGCGGCGGACCGTCGCCGCGGCGCCCGGGGTGGGCGGCGCGACCCCGCCGAGCCCACCCGCGTCCGCCGGGCGCCGCGGGAGGCGGCGCGTCGCCCCGTGCCGGGGCCGGCGGACCGGATCGGGCCGCTGCCGGTGTGGCGTCCGGGGCGGCCGGTGCGCCGGTGGCGCCTCAGCCGACCTTCTCGAGCACCTCGTCGGAGACGTCGTAGTTGGCGTAGACGTTCTGGACGTCGTCGAGGTCCTCGAGCGCGTCGATGAGGCGGAACACCTTGCCGGCGCCCTCCTCGTCGAGCTCGACGGTGACGCTGGGCACGAACCCGGCCTCGGCCGAGTCGTAGTCGATGCCGGCGTCCTGCAGCGCGGTGCGGACGGCGACCAGGTCACCGGGCTCGCAGACGACCTCGAAGGTGTCGCCGAGGTCGCGGACCTCCTCGGCGCCGGCGTCGAGGACCGCCATGAGGACGGTGTCCTCGTCGACGCCGTCGGCCTGCGGGACGACGATGACGCCCTTGCGCGTGAACAGGTAGGACACCGAGCCGGGGTCGGCCATCGAGCCGCCGTTGCGGGTCATCGCGGTGCGCACCTCGGAGGCCGACCGGTTGCGGTTGTCGGTGAGGCACTCGACGAGCACCGCGACGCCGCCGGAGGCGTAGCCCTCGTAGGTGATCGACTGGTACTCGACGCCACCGGCCTCGGCGCCCGAGCCGCGCTTGACCGCGCGGTCGATGTTGTCGTTGGGGACCGAGGACTTCTTCGCCTTCTGGATGGCGTCGTAGAGCGTCGGGTTGCCCGCCGGGTCACCGCCACCGGTCCGGGCGGCGACCTCGATGTTCTTGATCAGCTTGGCGAACAGCTTGCCGCGCTTGGCGTCGATCGCGGCCTTCTTGTGCTTGGTGGTCGCCCACTTGGAATGGCCGCTCACGACTGTCCTCCCTCGTCCCGACGCCCGGCACCGGCGCCCGGACGCACCGGTCGATCCTACCGGCGGCGCGCCGGTGCCCGTTCCCGCCTCAGGAGCCGGCCGCCCGCCGCGAGCTCCAGGCCAGCAACCCCTCCAGCGGTCCGCGACCCAGCCGGGAGCGCCACGCCGACGCCAGCAGCAGGGCGGTCAGGCTGAAGCGCGCCCACAGCCCCCAGTCCCGCCCGTACTCGACGTCGAGCACGGCGATGGCGACGATCTGGGCGGTGTAGACCGACAGCGCCAGCGCACCCACCGAGGCGACCGGGTGGGTCAGCCGCGGCAGCAGGTCGGCGACGACCAGGCACACCCCGAGGACCGCGACGGCGACCCCGCCGGACCCGACCACCTCGAACGGCGTGCTGCTGTGCGGCTCGGCGCCGGCGAACCAGGCCGGGTCCCAGCCGCCGGCGGCGCCGAAGCCCTCCTCGATCCCGGCCGGCCGCTCCCCCGGCGCGAACGCCCGGGTGGTCAGCCGGCCGCCGAGGTAGCCGAGCACCGCCGTGACCGCCCCGCCGGCGACCAGGCACGCGCGCACCCGGGCGGCGCCGAGGTCCAGCCGCCCCACCGCGAGCCCCACGAGCACGAAGGCGAGCCACACCGCCGCCGGGTAGTAGCCGGTGAACAGCAGGAAGGCGAACGCGCCGTCCTCCTCGCCCTGCCCGGTCGCGTACCGCCCGGCCGCCAGCGTGAGCGGCGGCCCGGCCAGGGCGACGACGGCCGCGGCGGCCAGCAGCCGCGCCGGGGACCAGCGCAGGAACGGCAGCGCGAGCACGAACAGGACCGCGTAGACGCCGAGGATGATCGCGACGAAGGTGTCCAGCAGCTCCAGGACGCCGCCGATCGCGAACACCCAGGCGGCGCGGACGAGGACCCGGGTCCGGGCCCGCGCGAGCTCGTCGTCCGCGGGCGGGGTGCGCCCCCCGGACAGCAGCGCGATGGACACCCCGGCCAGCGTGGCGAACAGGATCGACGAGCGACCGTCGACCACCGCGCGCCAGGTGGCCGGGTCCCAGCCGAGGTCGCCGGTGTCGCCGAGGTGCGCACCGAACATGCCGAGGACGGCGAGCCCGCGGGCGAGGTCGACACCGCGCAGCCGCCGGCCCGCCGGCCGCTCCCGCACCGGGCCCGCGGCGGGAGGCGCGTCCCCGGCCTCGTCCTGTCCCGTCGTCATGCGGTCGTCCACCGCGGGCGCTCAGGCGCGGGGCGTCCCGGCGCCGGTCGGGACGGCGTCCAGGCCGTCCTCGACGTCGAAGAAGCGCGGCAGCGGCCGGTCGGCGTGCAGCCGCAGCAGCCGGGGCAGCCGGCGCTGCCGCAGCAGCGCGGTGTCCCGGACGGCGTCGTTGTAGAAGCGCCGGGCCAGGGCCATGCGGGCCTCGGCCTCGGCCAGCTCGGCGAGCAGCTCCGCGGGGACCCCCGGCAGCTCCGCCGGGAGGCCGCGCAGCTCCCGGCCCAGGGTGTTCTCGGCCAGCTCCCGGTCGCCGGCCGGGGTCCGGCGCGCCTCGTAGGCGGCGGTCTTCAGCCGGGACGCGCGGTCCTCACCGAGCGCGGCGCTGTACCCGGAGGACAGGTCCTCGGCCAGGGCGGCGCGGGCGCGCAGCCGGTCCTCGAGCACCGTCCGCGCGCGGGCGACCCGGGCCTCCAGCCGCCGCAGCCGGGTGAGCGTCCAGGCGGTCCAGGCCAGGAGGAGGACGACGACGACCGCGGCGACGAGCAACCAGGCGCCGGGCGTCACGTCGGCCAACGCTAGCGGCGGACGCGCCTCAGCAGGGAGGGGAACACCCCGTCGGTGGCTCCCGTCACCTCCGGCCACGCCTCGTCGTCGCCGGCCGTGACCTCCCCTGCGCCGGGGAGCACCACGGTCTCGTAGACGGCGAGCACCCGGCGGGCCACCACCTGCCAGTCGTAGCCCGCGGCCACCTCGCTCCCGGTGGCCGACAGCGCCGCGCGCCGGGCGGGGTCGGCGAGCAGGTCCGACAGCGCCCGGGCCAGCGCCGCGCCGTCCCCGCGGCGCACCAGCACCCCGGCCGCGCCGTCCTCGAGCACCCGCGCGAACGCGTCGAGGTCGCTGGCCACGATCGGCGCACCCGCGGCCATGGCCTCGATGAGCACCACGCCGAAGGACTCCCCGAGCAGGTTGGGCGCGCAGTAGACGTCCACCGAGCGCAGGAACGCGGCCTTGTCGGCCTCGGGGAGCTCGCCGAGCAGGGCCACGTGCGGGCGCAGGTCCTCCCCCACCGCGTCCCGCAGGGCGTCGGGGTCGCCGCGGCCGGCCACCAGCAGCCGGGCGCCGGGGTGCTCGCGGACGACGGTCCGCATCGCCTCCAGCAGCACCGGCAGGCCCTTGCGCGGCTCGTCGTAGCGGCCGAGGAACCCGATCGTCGGCCCGTCGACGCCGCGCGCGGCCCCGGGCAGGGTCGGCCCCTCGGCGAAGAACCCCACGTGGACGCCGTTGGGGATGATCACCGCGTCGCCGCCGAGGTGCTCGACCTGCACGCGCCGGGCGAAGTCGGAGACGGCGATCCGGCCGGTGATCCTCTCCAGCCACGGGCGCACGACCGGGCCCCAGGCGGCCAGCCACTTCGACCGCACGGTGGCGGCGTGGAAGGTGGCCACGATCGGGCCGGTGGCGATCATGCAGACCAGCAGGCCGATCGACGGTGGCGCCGGGTCGTGCACGTGGACGACGTCGAAGTGGCCCTCGCGCAGCCAGCGGCGCACCCGCGCCGCGGACACCGGCCCGAACTGCACGCTGGCCATCGAGCCGTTGTACGGGATCGGCACGGTGCGCCCGGCCCAGGTGAGCCAGGGGTCGGTGAGCGACTCCTCGTGCTCGGCCGGGGTGAGCACCTCGACGTGGTGGCCGAGCCCGCGCAGCGTCTCGGCGAGGTCGCGCACGTGGTACTGGACGCCCCCGGGCACGTCCCACTGGTAGGGGCAGACCAGGCCGATCCGCATCAGTGACGCTCCCCCGCCGGCGGGTCGGGCGGCACGTCGGCCCAGACGCGCCCGAGCACGTGCCAGTCCTCCGGCTGCCGCGCGATGTCGGCGGTGAACGCGTCGGCCACGCCCTGCATCGCCGTCGCCACCCGGTCCCTCAGCCGGGTCCCGCCGTCGAGCGGCACCTCCTCGCCGACCTGCAGCACCCACCCGCGCTCGCTGAACCGGCAGGTGACCGGGTGCAGCGAGGCGCCGGTCTGCGCGGCCAGCAGCGCGGGCCCGCCGGGCATGGTGGCCGGCCGGCCGAAGAACTCCACGGGGACGCCGCCGGAGCCGAGGTCGCGGTCGACCAGCAGGCACACCGAGCGCCCGGCCTCCAGCCACTCGCGCAGCACCGCCGAGCTCGGCCGCTCCCCGCCCGTCAGGGGCACCACCCGCATGCCGAGGGTCTCCCGGTAGGCGAGGAACCGCTCGTACAGCGACTCCGGCCGCAGCCGCTCTGCGACGGTCATGAACGGCTCACCGAGCCAGTCGAGGAACCACACCCCGGCCGCGTCCCAGTTGCCGCTGTGCGGCAGCGCCAGGATCACCGGCCGGCCCTGCGCGCGGGCGCGGGCGAGGTGGTCGATCCCGGGGACGACGGTGTCGCGCAGCACCCGCGCGGTGCCCAGGCGGGGCAGCCGGAAGGCCTCCTGCCAGTAGCGGGCGTAGGAGCGCAGCGCGCGGGCGGTGAGCGCGTCGAGCTCGTCCTCGGCGAGTTTGCCGCCGGTGGCCACGCGCAGGTTGGCCCGCAGCTGTCGGGTGCCCCGGCCCTCGCGGCCGGCGGCGAAGCGGGCCACCGCGTCGAACGCGCCGCGGGCCACCGGCTCGGGCAGCCACTGCACCGCCTGCCAGCCCGCGGCGTAGCCGAGGTCCGTGGCCCGCGCGGCCGCCCGCGCCCGGAGGCCGCTCACGGGGCCGGCGCCGACGGCGTCAGCGACTTCCCCCGGGCGCCGCGGTGGACGGCGGCCACCCGCTGCGCGACGGTCACCGCGCCGCCCACCACCAGCAGCCACAGCCCCACGTCGACGGCGTACGGCAGGCCCAGGCCGGTCAGGCCGGTGCCGGTGAGCACCAGGATCAGCCGCTCGGTGCGCTCGACCAGGCCGACGTCGCACGGGATGCCGACGCCCTCGGCCCGCGCCTTGATGTAGCTGGTCAGCACGCCGAGGACGAGCCCCACCATCGCCAGCAGCGCCAACAGCCGGTCGTCGCCCTCGCCGGTGTACCACCACACCAGCGCCCCGAAGACGGCGGCGTCGACGGCGCGGTCGCAGGTCGAGTCCAGCACCGCGCCGAACGCCGACCCGCCGCCGCGGGCCCGCGCGAGCGCGCCGTCGAGCATGTCGAGCAGGACGAACAGCGTGACGGTGAACGCGCCCCAGAACAGGACGCCGTGGGCCACGAGCGCCACCGCCGCGACGATCGCGCCGACGGTCCCGGTGACCGTGATCGCGTCCGGCGTCACCCCCGCCCGCGCCAGCCGGGTGACCACCGGCGCCCAGAACCGGCCGACGGCCGCCCGGGCGCCCGACCCCAGCACGGTCAGTCCCCCGTCTGCGCGGACGGGGCCGACGACGCAGCCCCCGGCCAGGCCGCGGCCAGCAGCGTGCGGGTCTCGGCCAGCACCTGCGGCAGCACCCGGGTGAGGCCGATGACCGGCATGAAGTTCGTGTCGCCGCCCCAGCGCGGCACCGCGTGCTGGTGCAGGTGGTCAGCGATCCCGGCCCCCGCCACCGACCCCTGGTTCATCCCGATGTTGAAACCGTGTGCTCCGGTCACCTGCCGCACCACCCGCATCGCCGTCTGCGTGAACGCGCCCAGCTCGGCGACCTCGGCCTCGGTCAGGTCGGTGTAGTCGGGCACGTGCCGGTAAGGGACCACCATGAGGTGCCCGGCGTTGTAGGGGTAGAGGTTCAGCACCGCGAACACGGTCGCACCGCGCGCCACCACCAGCCCCTGCTCGTCCGGCATCGCCGGGATGAGGCAGAACGGGCAGTCGTGCTCGCCGGTCGGCTTGCCCGATCCCCGGATGTAGGCCATCCGGTAGGGCGTCCACAGGTGCTCGAAGACGGCGGCCGGCCCGCCGTCGTCGGCGGAGACCGGGACCGTGAAGCCGTCGGGCCCCACGGTCACCGCGACTCCAGCGGCGCGTCCGCCGTCGGGTCGGCGTTGTGCCGCGCGGCCACCCAGGCGACGACGGCGTCGACGGCCTCGTCGACCGGCACGCCGTTGCGCTGGCTGCCGTCGCGGTAGCGGAAGGAGACCGCACCCGCGTCGGCGTCGGTGGCCCCGGCGATCAGCACGAAGGGCACCTTCTGCTTGCTGGCGTTGCGGATCTTCTTCTGCATGCGGTCGTCGGAGTCGTCGACCTCGACCCGGATGCCGCGGGCGCGCAGCTTCAGCGCGACGTCGGTCAGGTACCCCACCTGGTCGTCGGTGACCGGGATGCCGACCACCTGCACCGGCGCCAGCCACGCGGGGAACGCGCCGGCGTAGTGCTCGGTGAGGACGGCGAAGAAGCGCTCGATCGAGCCGAACAGCGCGCGGTGCAGCATCACCGGCCGCTGGCGGGACCCGTCGGCGGCGGTGTACTCCAGGCCGAACCGCTCGGGCAGGTTGAAGTCGACCTGGATGGTCGACATCTGCCAGCTGCGGCCGATGGCGTCGCGGGCCTGCACGGAGATCTTCGGGCCGTAGAACGCCGCGCCGCCCGGGTCGGGGACGAGCTCGAGGCCGGAGTCCAGCGCCGCCTGTCGCAGCGCCTCGGTGGCGACCTCCCAGCTCTCGTCCGACCCCACGGACTTGTCCGGGTTGCGGGTGGACAGCTCGAGGTAGAAGTCGCTGAGGCCGTAGTCGGCGAGCAGGCCGAGCACGAAGTCGAGCAACCCGCGCAGCTCCCCGGCCATCTGCTCGGGGGTGCAGTAGATGTGGGCGTCGTCCTGGGTGAAGCCGCGGGCGCGGGTGAGCCCGTGGATGACGCCGGACTTCTCGTACCGGTAGACGGTGCCGAACTCGAACAGCCGCAGCGGCAGCTCGCGGTAGGAGCGGCCGCGGGCCCCGAACACCAGGTTGTGCATCGGGCAGTTCATCGGCTTGAGGTAGTAGTCCTGCCCCTGCCGGCGGACGGTGCCGTCGGCGTCGCGCTCCTCGTCGAGCTGCATGGGCGGGTACATGCCCTCGGCGTACCAGTCGAGGTGGCCGGAGATCTCGAACAGCCGGCCCTTGGTGATGTGCGGGGTGTTGACGAAGGAGTAGCCACCCTCCTCGTGCCGCCGGCGGCTGTAGGCCTCCAGCTCCCGCCGGACGACGCCGCCCTTCGGGTGGAACACCGCCAGGCCCGACCCGATCTCGTCGGGGAAGCTGAACAGGTCCAGCTCGGCGCCGAGGCGGCGGTGGTCGCGGCGCTCGGCCTCGGCGACCTGCTCCAGGTACGCCTTGTGCGCCTCGCGGCTCTCCCACGCGGTGCCGTAGACCCGCTGCAGCTGCGGGTTCTTCTCGCTGCCCCGCCAGTAGGCGGCGGCCGAGCGGGTGAGGCTGAACGCCGGGATGTTCGAGGTGCGCGGCAGGTGCGGGCCGCGGCACAGGTCGGTCCACAGCCGCTCGCCGGTGCGCGGGTCGAGGTTGTCGTACATGGTCAGCTGCGCGCCGCCGACCTCGACGGAGGCGCCGTCATCGGAGGACGCAGCCTCGCCGCCCTTCAGGCCGATCAGCTCGAGCTTGTACGGCTCGTGCGCGAGCTCCGCGCGGGCGTCGTCGTCGCTGATCTCCCGGCGGGCGAAGCGCTGCCCGGCCTTGACGATCTGCTGCATGCGCTTCTCCAGCGCCTGCAGGTCCTCCGGGGTGAACGGCTTCTCGGGGTCGAAGTCGTAGTAGAAGCCGTTCTCGACCGGCGGGCCGATGCCCAGCCGGGTGCCGGGGAACAGGTCCTGCACGGCCTGGGCGAGCACGTGCGCGGTCGAGTGCCGGATGACCGCCCGGCCCTCGGGGCTGGCCGCGACGACGGGCTCGACCTCGGCGTCGGCGTCGGGGGCCCAGGCGAGGTCGCGCAGGTCGCCGGTGGCCAGGTCGCGGACGACGACGGCGCCGTCGGGGCCCTTGAGCGCGACCCCGGCCTCCTTGAGCGCCTGCTCGGCCGTCGTCCCGGCCGGCACCCGGATCGGGGTGGTTGCGGCAGGGGGAAGCGCGGCGGACACGGGGGCTCCTGGGGGGTCGCGAGGTGCTCGGACGGCGCCCGGCCGGAGGCGGACGCGCACCGGCCAGCCTAACGAGCGTCCGCGCCGGCCCCGGGGACCCGACTACGCGGGGAGGACCTCGTCGCCGACCGTGACCGTCCCCGGTTCGGCCACCTCGGCGTAGACGCCCAGACAGTGCTTCGGCAGCCGCGTGACCTGCAGCACGGCCGAGCCCAGCCGCAGCCGGCGGCCCACCCAGGTCCGCTCGTCGTCGGCGGGCAGGTCGAGGAGCAGGTTGGCCCGCGGGTCCTCGGCGCCGCAGCCGTCCGGGACGACGCCGGCCGCGGCCCGGTCCAGCGCCTGGCGGGAGACCAGGTGCACCGCCGCGGCGCCCTCGGGGCGGCCGGTCAGCGGCTCGAGCCGCACCGGCCGGCCCAGCACCGCGGCGACGGCGGCGGCGTCGAGGTCGGGGGAACCGGTGGGGACGACGCCGGCGAGTCCCGGGGCGTCCTTGCCGCGCAGCACCCGCCCGTCGAGGTCGACGACGGCCGACTCACGGTCCCCCGCCAGCCCGGCGGGGCCGACCTCGGCCTGCTGCAGCGGCGTCCCGGCGCACCCGCGGACGGGGTAGACCGAGATGCCGACGACCGTCCCCGCGCTCACGCGGGCCAGGCTAGGCGGACCGGGCGACGACGACACCGCGGCGGCGCAGCCGGCGCAACTGGGACTCCAGGTACGGCCGGGCCCGGCGCTGCCCGCCGCGGACGGCGATCGCCTCGGCCAGCCCGGTCAGGACGCGGGCCAGCCGCTGCTCGTCGGCGGGCCAGCCGCGGCGCAGGCACTCCTCCAGCCACTCGACCGGTGCGGTGTGCCCGCGCTCGCCGTTGCACCGCCGGCAGGCGGCCACCTCGTTCTCCAGCCACGACGGGCCGCCCTTGACCCGCGGCACGACGTGCTCGGTGGTGGGGGGGACGTGCCCGGTGAGCGCGCGGCCGCACCAGATGCAGGTGGGTCCGTCGCGCTCCACGGCCGCGTCCAGCCGGGCGACCCTGTCCAGTGCCCTCCGGTCCGGTGCCATCGCCCCCATGGTGCGCCCGATCCGGGCGGAGGCGGCGGGTGCGCCCGGTCCCGGTGCGCCCGGTCCCCGTGCGCTCAGTCCCGGCGGCCGCGCCCGGCCACCCGCGGGGGCCGCGGCAGCAGCGCCGCCGTCAGGGCGGCCTGCCGGCGCCGGCGGACCGCCCGCCGGAACCGCTCGTGGCCGGAGCCGGCACCGGGCGGGTACGCCGACCACACGAGGTCGCCCGCCGCGGCGCCGTCGTCGCCGGCGCGGTCTCGCAGGTGCGCGAGGACGCGGCCGGCGAGGTCGTCGTCGGCGAGCAGCGCCGCCCAGTCCTCGGGGTCCCGGTCCTCGTCGGCCAGCGCCTCGCCGATCCAGCCGAACACCCCGGGGCCGAAGGACCGCACCGCCAGGTCCCCGACGACGGCGTGCGCGGCGTCGACCGCCGCCCCCGCCTCGAGCGCCACCTCCAGCTCGACGACGGCACGCAGGGTGTACGCATCGGGCACCGGCGGGGTCGGCTCCATCCCCGCATCGTGCAGCACGGCGGGTCCGCCACCGATGAGAAACGGGATCCGCCAGTGTCTGACCCGACGAGACCGGCCGACAGGGCCGGCCGACCGACCGAGGAGCAGGCATGGGCGTCATCCGGGTGCACGAGTTCACCACCGTCGACGGGGTCGTCGACGCACCGATGTGGACGGTCGACTACGGCTTCCCCGACGACCTGGCCGCCTCGATCGGGTCCCTCACGGCGCCGGCGGAGGGGATCCTGCTCGGCCGCACGACCTTCGAGATGTTCGCGCCGGCGTGGTCCACCCGGACCGTCGAGGAGGACCCCGGCGCGCCGTTCTTCAACGACACGACCAAGTACGTCGTCTCCTCGACGCTGTCCGACGCCGAGGGCGTGTGGCGCAACTCCACCTCCCTCGGCGGCTACGACGCCGACCGGATCCGGGAGCTCAAGGCCGACCGGGACCTCTACGTCAGCGGCAGCGCCACCCTCGTGCGGGCGCTGGTGGCCGACGGCCTGGTCGACGAGCTGCACCTGTACGTGTACCCGGTCGCCGTCGGCGAGGGCATCCACCTGTTCCCCGAGGGCACGAAGCAGAAGCTGTCGCTGGTCGGCGTCGAGGCGCTGAGCAACGGCGTCGCGCACCTCACCTACGGCCCGGCCGCCTGAGCCGCCGGGCACTGCGCGAGGGGGCCGGGCTCCCCGTCGTCGGGAGCCCGGCCCTCCCGTCCCCGGGGACGGCAGCCCGCGGGAGTCGTTGCCGTCGTGGTCGGCCGACACCACCGGCCGACACCACCGGCCGACACCACCGGCCGACACCACCGGCCGACGTCGCCCCGAGCGGCGTCGGCCCGGGCGACGACGGGGTCTCCCCCGTGGACGCGGAGAGGGCCGGGCCCCCGTCGGGAGCCCGGCCCTCTCGTGCCGGTGGGCGATACTGGGTTCGAACCAGTGACCTCTTCGGTGTGAACGAAGCGCTCTACCACTGAGCCAATCGCCCGTTGCGCCGTCCATGATGCCAGACGGTCAGCGCCACAGGGGCACCCACCCCGGCACCCAGTCCGGAACGCCGGTGAGGTGCAGCGTGACGACCAGGACGCCGTAGACGAACGCCGCCGTCAGCACGCCGATGCCCAGGCGCACCCACACCGGCTGGCGGCCCAGCCAGTCGGTCCAGGCCTTGACGTGCCGCTTGGTGAACTCCAGCAGCCGCTCGGCCCACATGAACTCGGTGGCCAGCACGAACAGGCCGGCGATGACGGTGAGCCAGCCGGGCCCCGGCAGCGGGATGGTGACCAGGCCGACGGCGACGACCAGGCTGCCGACGATGCCGACGGCCATCCGGTAGGTGTGGTCGACCGAGCGGCGGGCGGCCAGACGCCGCCGCCACCGGGACTCCGCGACCCGCTCGCGCAGGCTGTGGTAGCCGTCCTGCGCGAAGTGCTCCCGCCGCTGCTCCGCGGTCGGTCGTGCCCGCCGCTGCCGCGGGGGCGGCGGCACCGTGTCCTGTCCGCTCAGCTGGTCACCTGCCCGTTCGCCACCACGTCCGACGGTTGCGCCGGAGCCTGCCGGCCGGGCTCGATGCTGATCGCGTAGGCCGCGTAGTCGTCGAGACCGGTCGAGGCGGAGCCTACGGTCCGGAGGTCGGTCTGTGGGGAGACGACGTCGAAGGTGCCGAGCGCCACGGGCGCGTCGTCGACCACGCCCCACAGCACGTAGACGCTGTCGCTGCTGTCGTTGACCCGCAGGCCGTGCGCGACGACCTCCAGCTGCGCGTCGCGGGCGACGACGGTGGCCACCGGGTCCCCGTCGCCGTCCTGGACGGGGGCGATGGTCGCCCGGCCCGGCTGCAGCAGCGCCTCGAGGACCTGCTGCTGCTCCACGGCGGCGGCGCGGGCGTCGTCCCGGGCGGAGCTCAGGACGACGTTCCAGGTGCCGAGCGCCAGGATCGCCGCGACGGCCGCGGCGACCAGGGCGTTGGGCAGCACCCGCCGCCACACCGGGCGCGGGTCCGGCGCGGGCTCCTCCGGCGCGGGCACGTAGCCGGGGAAACCGGTCGCGACGGGACCGTCGGTGCGGCGGCGCCCGCCGGGGGTGCCCGGGACCGGCGGCGGCACGGGCGCCGCGGTCGGGGCGGCGGGGTCGACGCCGGCCGGGGGCGGGAGCTGCTCGGTCTCCTCGACCGCGGCCCGCAGCCGCTCGCGCAGCCGGTCGTCCGGCTCGGCCGGCGGCAGGTCCGCGGCCAGCGCCGCCATCACCTCGGAGGTCTCGGCGACGGTCCGGGTGCACCGCGGGCAGGTGGGCAGGTGGGCGCCGAACAGCGCCTCGTCCTCGGGCTCGAGCGCGTGCAGCGCCCAGCCGACGGCGAGCTCGTCGAAGGGCTCGTGGGAGTCGGGGCGCGGACTCACCGGGCGCCTCCGTCGACCGCGGCGGGACCGCTGAGCGCACCACCGGCGGTGGGCCCGGCGACCCCGCCGAGCTCCTCCTTCAGCCGGCGCATGCCGGCCAGCATGCGGGTCTTCACCGTCCCCAGCGGGGCGCGGGTCAGGGCCGCGACCTCCCGCTGGGTGTACCCGCCGTAGTAGGCGAGGGTGAGCGCCTCCCGCTGGGCGTCGGGCAGCGCCCCGAGCGCGGTGCGCACGCGCTCGGACACCACCCGGCCCCACGCCTCGTCCTCGACGTCGCGGGCGCCGGTGGGGGCGCTCAGCGCGAGGTCGTCCTCGGCGCGGGCCCGGCGGCGGCGGTGCGACTCCTCCCGGCGGACGGCGTCGACGGCCTTGTGGTGGACCATCGCCATCAACCAGGCCGAGAAGCTGCCGCGGGCGCCGTCGTAGGCGTGCGGGTCCCGCCAGACGGCGAGGAACACGTCCTGGACGACGTCCTCGGCGAGGGTGTCGTCGGCGAGCACCCGCCGGGCCAGTGCGAACGCCGGCCGGCGGAACCGGTCGTAGAGGTCGTCCACGGCACCCCGGTCGCCCGCCCGTACGCGCGCCACGAGGTCCAGGTCACCGGGGTCGCCCTCCGGACGTCGTGCCGGACGCGTCACGGTTCCCATGGTCACACGTCGCATTCGCGACAGCGCGCTTCGCGGTTCACCACGCCGGGTAGGGAGGTCACCGGACGGTCTCCGCCCCTGAACCCGGTGGGACCGCGCGGACCGGTCGGGACGATGACCGCCCGCGGCCGGCCCGGCCGCGGCGACACGCCCGGCAGCAGGTCCGCGCAACATCCGGCTCCGCTCGTCGTTACACGTGACATGGATCGAGGCGACATGGCACACCGCTCCCCCTCCGGGTACTCCGTCCCGACGACGCTGCACCTGGTCGGACCCACCTCGTGGACCGAGGTGCCGGCCGCCCTCTCCTACGCGGTGCGCGACCCCTTCGCGGTGCGGATCGGCTTCGGCGAGGGCGGGGAGGTCGCCGCCGACGGCATCACCTGGCTGGTCGGCCGCGAACTGCTCGCCGCGGGGCTCGAGCGGCCGGCCGGCGACGGCGACGTGCGCATCTGGCCGGCCCGCACCACCGGTGACGTGCTGTACCTGCACCTGCGGGCCCCGTCCGGGGAGGCGCTGTTCGAGCTGTCCCGCGCCACGGTGGCCGCGTTCCTGCAGCGGACCGAGGAGCTCGTGCCCTCCGGGCAGGAGACGGCGGCGCTCGACGTCGACGACGCGCTGGCCGCGCTGCTGTCCGGCGGCGGAGCCGATCCCGGGGCCCGGTGAGCCCGGGGGGACCCCCCGTGAAACCCCCTCCGCGGGTCGGGTATGGTTCTCCCTGCACGACAGCGACACAACAGAACACAGCAACGCGGACGTGGCTCAGTTGGTAGAGCATCACCTTGCCAAGGTGAGGGTCGCGGGTTCGAATCCCGTCGTCCGCTCGGGACCTCGGGCGCTGGTCGCGAGACCGGCGCCCGTGTGTGCGGTGGAGTGGCCGAGAGGCGAGGCAACGGCCTGCAAAGCCGTCTACACGGGTTCAAATCCCGTCTCCACCTCGCCTCCTCGCCGAGCGCGGTGGAGCGGGCCGGTCGGCAGACCGGACTCGGGCGATTGGCTCAGTGGTAGAGCGCTACCTTGACACGGTAGAGGTCACTGGTTCGAACCCAGTATCGCCCACCAGCACGCGGAGCCCCGGACCCCAGCGGTCCGGGGCTCCCGTCGTCTCCGGGCCCTCACCCCCGGCGGGCGGGCGCTCACCGCCGTTCCCCCACCGCCGGCGCCACCCGCTCCTCCCAGAACCGCTCCACCTGGGCGGCGAGTGCCTCGGGGGCGCCGCTGTTGTCGAGGACGACGTCGGCCACCGCCCGGCGCTGCTCGTCGGTGGCCTGGGCGGCGATGCGGGCGCGCGCGTCGTCCTCGGTGAGCCCGCGCAGCACCAGCCGGGCGACGCGGGTGTCCAGGTCGGCCTCGACGACCAGCACGAGGTCGTACGCGCCGGCCTGGCCGGTCTCCACCAGCAGCGGGACGTCCTGGACCACGACGGCGTCCTCCGGGGCGGACTGGACGACCTCCAGGGCCCGCGCGCGCACCAGGGGGTGCACGATGCCGTCCAGCCGTGCCCGCGCCTGCGGGTCGGCGAAGACGACGGCGGCCAGCGCCGGGCGGTCCAGCGCCCCGTCGGGGGTGAGCACGTCCGGCCCGAAGGCCTCGACGACGGCGGCCAGCCCCGCCGTGCCGGGCTCCACGACCTCCCGGGCGATGCGGTCGGCGTCCACGACCAGCGCCCCGCGGGCCGCCAGCAGCGCGGCCACCGTGCTCTTCCCCGACCCGATCCCGCCGGTCAACCCGATGCGCAGCACGGACGGACGGTAACGAGCGCGCGGACGGCGGTCACGGACGGGTAACACCCGCCCCCTGCGCCCGGCGCGTCGCACCAGTCACACCCGTCACTCCCCATAACGTCCGCCCCGTCGGTTCCCCACGGAGGGGGACGCAGCCGAGGAAGGCAGGCAGCCCGATGTCGCAGCCCCGTACCGCCGTCGCGACGGTCCCCGCCGGTCCCCGCACCCCGGGCCGGCACCGGGCGGAGCGTGCGGGCGGGATCCGGGTGGCCGACATCCCCGCCGTGCGCACGCGCATGGCGATGCAGCAGGCGGAGCCCCCGCGCCGCGGGGCGTTCCTCCGCTGGCTGCTCGACGCCGCCCCGGCCGGCCGCCACACCTGGCAGTCGCTGGCCGCGGCCGGCGGCCGCCCGCGCTCCGCCTTCGCGATCATCCTCAGCCTCTGACCAAGGACCTCCTCGCCCCCCACTGCTCGCACGCTCGCAGCGGGCCCCTGCAAGGAGGCCGGTCCGGCGCTCGCTCTGGAGCGGCGCCCGACGAGACCGGGTGCCCGCCCGGACGGGGACGGCGGGCGGGCACCCCCCTCTGCGCCACCCCGGTGCGCGCACGACGGAGGCCCAGGACCTCGCGGGTCCTGGGCCTCCGTCGTTCGTCAGACCGTCAGCGCACGGTCAGCGGGTCACTCCCCGCCGGCGAGCTTGGCCCGCAGCGCGGCGAGCGCCTCGTCGCTGGCCAGGGTGCCGCCACCGGTGGTGGTGTCCGCGGTGGTGTCGGCGCCGGAGGAGTAGTTGCCCCCGGCAGCGGCCTCCGCGTCGGCCGCGCGGGCCTCGGCGATCTGCTTCCGGTGCGCCTCGAAGCGGGCCTGGGCCTCGGCGTACTGCCGCTCCCAGGTCTCCCGGGCCTCCTCGTAGCCCTCGAGCCACTCGCCGGTCTCCGGGTCGAAGCCCTCGGGGTAGATGTAGTTGCCCTGCTCGTCGTACGAGGCGGCCATGCCGTAGGCGGCCGGGTCGAACTGCTCCTCGTCGCCGATGACGCCCTCGTTGGCCTGCTTGAGCGACAGCGAGATGCGGCGCCGGTCGAGGTCGATGTCGATGACCTTGACGAGGATCTCGTCGCCGACCTGCACGACCTGCTCCGGGATCTCCACGTGGCGCTCGGCCAGCTCGGAGATGTGGACCAGACCCTCGATGCCCTCGTCGACCCGGACGAACGCACCGAAGGGCACCAGCTTGGTGACCTTGCCCGGCACGACCTGGCCGATCTGGTGGGTGCGGGCGAACTGGCGCCACGGGTCCTCCTGCGTCGCCTTCAGCGACAGGGAGACCCGCTCGCGGTCGAGGTCGACGTCGAGGACCTCGACGGTGACCTCCTGGCCCACCTCGACGACCTCGGAGGGGTGGTCGATGTGCTTCCAGGACAGCTCGGAGACGTGCACGAGGCCGTCCACGCCGCCGAGGTCGACGAAGGCGCCGAAGTTGACGATCGAGGAGACGACGCCGGTGCGCACCTGGCCGCGGGCGAGCTTGTTGAGGAACTCGCTGCGGACCTCGGACTGCGTCTGCTCCAGCCACTGCCGGCGGGACAGGACGACGTTGTTGCGGTTCTTGTCGAGCTCGATGATCTTGGCCTCGAGCTCGCGGCCCACGTAGGGCTGCAGGTCGCGGACGCGGCGCATCTCGACCAGCGACGCGGGGAGGAAGCCGCGCAGGCCGATGTCGAGGATGAGACCGCCCTTGACGACCTCGATGACGGTGCCGGTGACGACCTCGTCGGCTTCCTTCTTGGCCTCGATCGTGCCCCAGGCGCGCTCGTACTGGGCGCGCTTCTTGGACAGGATCAGGCGGCCTTCCTTGTCCTCCTTCTGGAGGACGAGAGCTTCCACCTCGTCGCCGACCTTGACGACCTCGTTGGGGTCGACGTCGTGCTTGATGGACAGCTCGCGCGAGGGGATGACGCCCTCGGTCTTGTAGCCGATGTCCAGCAGCACCTCGTCCCGGTCGACCTTGACGATGACGCCTTCGACGATGTCGCCGTCGTTGAAGTACTTGATCGTCTGGTCGATCGCGGCGAGGAAGTCCTCGGCGGTGCCGATGTCGTTCACCGCGATCTGGGGGGTGCTGTCGGGACGGACCTGGGTGGAGGTCATGTGGTCGAGTGCTCCGGACGGGGGATGCGTAGGGACAGGGGGACCGCGGCCGGGTGACCGCGGGAGCGGGGAGAGCCGGCGCGCGCCGATCCCTTGCGGGTAACAGCACTGACAGACCTCTGGCGCATCCCCATGGTACGGACGCGCGCGCACCGGGGTCCACCGGGTGGGCGACCTCTGCCGATCCGGCCCGGCGTGTCACGCTGGGCGTGTCATGGTGCCGCCGCCCACGCTCCCCCTCGGGCCCGACGGCTACCCCGCCGCCGGGGGTGTCGAGCGGCGGCCGGCCGGGTCCGCCGAGTCGGTCCGCGCCAACCGCGGCTGGTGGGACGCCGCCGCGCCGGCCTACCTCGCCGAGCACGGCGACGACCTCGGCGACGTCGACTTCCTGTGGTGCCCGGAGGGCCTGCGCGAGGCCGACGCGCACCTGCTCGGCGACGTCGCCGGCCGCCGGGTGCTCGAGGTCGGCTGCGGGTCGGCGCCGTGCGCGCGGTGGCTGCGCCGGGCCGGGGCCGACGTCGTCGCGCTGGACCTGTCGGCCGGGATGCTCGCCCGCGCGGCGGAGCTGGGCGCGACCACCGGCGTCGTCGTGCCGCTGCTGCAGGCCGACGTGGGCGCGCTCCCGCTGGCCGGCGCGTCGTTCGACGTCGTCTGCTCGGCGTTCGGCGGGCTGCCGTTCGTGGCCGACGTCGAGGGGGCGCTGGCCGAGGTGGCGCGGGTGCTGCGCCCGGGCGGGCGGTTCGCCGTGTCGGTCAACCACCCGTTCCGCTGGCCGCTGCCGGACTCCCCCGACCCCGAGGACCTGCGGGTCGTGTCGTCCTACTTCGACCGCCGGCCCTACGTGGAGACCGACGGCGAGGGCCGGACGGTGTACGTCGAGCACCACCGCACGGTCGGCGACTGGGTGCGCGCCGTCGTCGGGGCGGGCCTGGTCCTCGACGACCTGGTCGAGCCGGAGTGGACGCCGGGCCGCACGCAGGAGTGGGGCCAGTGGTCGCCGGCCCGCGGCGCGCTCGTCCCCGGCACGCTCGTCCTGGTCGCCCACCGGCCCTGCTGAAGGACCCCGGTGCCCCCCACGCCTCGCAGGCTCGGCGCGGGCCCCTGCACCGGGGCCGCCCGTGTCGACACCTGACCCTCTGCTCGAGGTCGAGGCTCAGTGGGCGGCGGCGTCCCAGCTGCGGCCCACGCCGACGGAGACCTCCAGCGGCACCGACAGCTGCGCGGCCCCGGACATCTCGCGGCGGACCAGCTCCTCCAGCGCCTCCCGCTCCCCCGGCGCCACCTCGAGCACGAGCTCGTCGTGCACCTGCAGCAGCATCCGCGAGCGGAGCCCCTCGGCCCCGATCGCCCGCTCGACCCCGAGCATGGCGACCTTGATGACGTCGGCCGCCGAGCCCTGGATCGGGGCGTTGAGCGCCATCCGCTCGGCCATCTGCCGGCGCTGCCCGTTGTCGCTGGTGAGGTCGGGCAGGTAGCGGCGCCGGCCGAGGGTGGTCTCGGTGTAGCCGCGCAGCCGGGCCTCCTCGACGACGCCGTCGAGGTACTCGCGGATCCCGCCGAAGCGCTCGAAGTAGGCGTGCATCTGCTCGCGCGCCTCCTCGGTGGAGATGCGCAGCTGCTGTGCCAGCCCGTAGGCGCTCAGTCCGTAGGCCAGGCCGTAGCTCATCGCCTTGATCCGGCGCCGCATCTCCGGGTCGACGTCCTCGATGGGGATGTCGTAGGCCCGCGAGGCGACGAAGGAGTGCAGGTCCTCCCCCGAGGTGAAGGCCTCGATCAGCCCCTCGTCCCCGGACAGGTGGGCCATGATCCGCATCTCGATCTGGCTGTAGTCGGCCGTCATCAGCGACTCGAAGCCCGGGCCGACGACGAACGCCTGCCGGATGCGGCGGCCCTCGGCGCTGCGGATCGGGATGTTCTGCAGGTTCGGGTCGATCGAGGACAGCCGGCCGGTGGCGGCGATCGTCTGCTGGAACGTCGTGTGGATGCGGCCGGCGTCGTCGACCATCGGGATCAGCCCGTCGATGACCGTGCGCAGCCGGGTGACGTCGCGGTGGCGCAGCAGGTGCTCGAGGAAGGGGTGCCCGGTCTGCGCCAGCAGCCAGGTGAGCGCGTCGGCGTCGGTGGTGTAGCCGCTCTTGATCTTCTTGGTCTTCGGCAGGCCCAGCTCGTCGAACAGCACCGCCTGGAGCTGCTTGGGCGACCCGAGGTTGATCTCCCGGCCGATGACGGCGTACGCCTCGGCGGCCGCGGCGGCCACGCCCTCGGCGAACTCGCGCTGCAGCTCGGCGAGCAGGTCCGTGTCGACGGCGATGCCGCGGTGCTCCATCCGGGCGAGCACCCGGGTCAGCGGCAGCTCCATCCCCTGCAGCAGGTGGTCGCCGCCCTTCTGCGCGAGGACCTGCTCGAGGGCGTCGGAGAGGTCGTTGACGGCGACCGCCTTGAGGACGTCGGCGTGCGCGGCCTCGGCGGCGAGGTCGGCCTCGCTCGGCCCCATCCCGTCGAGGGTCATCTGGCCCTCGGGCTCGGCGGCGTCCTTGAGCTCGCGCTTGAGGTAGCGCACCGAGAGGTCACCGAGGTCGAAGGAGCGCTGCCCCGGCGTCGCCAGGTAGGCGGCCAGCGCGGTGTCGCTGGCCAGGCCCTGCAGGTCCCAGCCGCGCGACCACACCGCCAGCAGCGGGCCCTTGACGTCGTGCGCCACCTTCTCAGCGGCCGGGTCGGCCAGCCAGTCGGCCAGCGCCTGCTCGTCGGCGACGTCGAGGTCGGGACCGAGGTCGACGAACACGGCGTGGTCGTCGGCGGCGGCCAGCGCCAGCCCGGTCAGCTCACCGGTCCCCCGGCCCCAGGTGCCGCGGAAGACGACGCCGGTCCGCCCGGTGCGGGCGTGCGCGTCCAGCCACGCGGACAGCCCGCCGGCCGGCACGTCGTCGGCGGTGACGTCGAAGCCGCCCTCGACCTCGGGCTCGGCGCTGCTCAGCGTGGCGAACAGCCGCTCGCGCAGCACCCGGAACTGCAGGTTGTCGAAGAGGGTGTGCACCTCGTTGCGGTCCCAGGCGCGGACGGCGAGGTCCTGCGGGCCGAGGTCGAGGGCGACCTGCCGGTCGAGCTCGGTGAGCCGCCGGTTCTGCAGCACCGAGGACAGGTGCTCGCGCAGCTTCTCGCCGACCTTGCCCTTGACCGTGTCCACGCGGTCGACCAGCTCGTCGAGGGAGCCGTACTCGCGCACCCACTTGGCCGCGGTCTTCTCCCCCACGCTCGGGATGCTGGGCAGGTTGTCGCTCGGGTCCCCGCGCAGCGCGGCGAAGTCCGGGTACTGCTGCGGGGTCAGGCCGTACTTCGCCTCGACCTCCTCCGGCGTGAACCGGGTGAGGTCCGAGACGCCCTTGCGCGGGTAGAGCACGGTCACGTGCTCGTTCACCAGCTGCAGCGCGTCGCGGTCGCCGGTGCAGATGAGCACGTCCATGCCCTGCTCCACGGCCTGCACGGTGAGCGTGGCGATGACGTCGTCGGCCTCGTAGCCCGGCGCGGTGATCACCGGGATCCGCAGCGCGGCGAGCACCTCCTGGATGAGGCTGACCTGCCCGCGGAAGTCGGTGGGGCTCTCGGTGCGGTTGGCCTTGTACTCCGCGTAGATCTCGCTGCGGAACGTCTGCCGGCCGACGTCGAAGGCCACCGCGAGGTGGGTGGGCTGCTCGTCGCGCAGCACGTTGATGAGCATCGACGTGAAGCCGTAGACGGCGTTGGTCGGCTGGCCCGTCGTCGTGGAGAAGTTCTCCACCGGCAGGGCGAAGAAGGCGCGGTAGGCCAGCGAGTGCCCGTCGAGGAGGAGCAGCCGCGGCCGCTGGGCGGCGGGCTGAGCCGTCGCCGAGGGGGCGGTGGGCGCGGGGGTGGTCACCGGAGCGGACATCGCGCACGATCCTAGGTGCGCTCACCCACGCTTCCGAGGCCCCGCACGGAGGGCCGGCCCGCCCGCGGTTACGGTGCCCGGCGTGACCTCCGCTCCCCCGGACTGGCTGGCGCCCGGCGCGGCCAGCCCGCTCGACGACAAGCTCGGCATCACGATCGTCGACTACGACCCGGCCCGGCTGGTGGCGACGATGCCGGTCGAGGGCAACCAGCAGCCCTTCGGCCTGCTGCACGGCGGGGCCACGTGCTCGCTGGTCGAGACGATCGGCTCCTGGGCGGCCATGCTCAACGCCGGCCCGGGGAAGAAGGCCGTCGGGGTGGAGCTGAACGCCAGCTACCTGCGCGCGGCGACGTCGGGCACGGTCACCGCCGTGTGCACCCCGGCCCGCGTCGGCCGCACGCTGTCGACGTTCCTCGTCGAGGTCACCGACGACCGGGGGCGGACCACCGCCACCGCGCGGCTGACCTGCGCGATCCTCCCGGCCTAGGCGAGGACCCCGCGGCTCCCACCGCTCGCGAGCCCGCGGCGGCTCAGGCGGGCAGCGCCCGGGACACCGGGCGGCGGCGCGGGGGCCGGGGCAGCGGGACGCCGCCGCGCTGCCAGGCGGCCAGCGACCGGGCCAGCGTCTCCCGCGGCACGATGCGGCGGGTGGTGAGCGGCGCGAAGCCCATCCGCGCGAAGAACCGCTGCCGCTCGGCCTCGTGCCCGCCGACCGCGGCGACGACGTGCTCGGCGCCGACCTCCGCGGCGTGGTCGGCGGCCGCGGCCAGCAGCGCCGCCCCGGCCCCGCACCGGCGGTGGTCCCGGTGCACGACGAGGTTGTCCACGGTGACCTGCGGGACGCCGAGCACCGCCGACAGCGGGTCCAGCCCCAGCACGGCCAGCCCGACGGCGACCTCGCCCGCGGTGGCCGCGGTCGCGGCGTTGGCGCCGGGCAGCACGGCGAGCACCACCCGGTGCGCGGGGTCGGCCAGCAGCCGGCGGAAGCCGGCCGCCGCGGCCGCCCCCGGTGTCTGCCCGGTGAGGACGCCCTCCGCGTGCGCCTCCGCGCGGTGCTGGCGCACCAGGGCGAGGACGGCGGGCAGGTCGTCGGGGCGCGCCGTTCGCGTGACGACGCGGGACCGCTGGCCGGTAGCAGACACGTGAGCCCTCCCTGGACGGCGCCGCCGAGCGTGCACCTCCCGCGACCCGCGGCCACGCAGACGCGCCGGTCCTGGGACGGGAGTGATCACCAGGACGGGTGCGTCGGCGCGTCGCGCTTCGGTCACAGTGCAGCGACGAGGGAACGGGGACGCAACACGCCTGGGTTACCGTCACGCCTCCACTGCCCGCGTTGTGTCGCGCGACACCCACCGTGCCGATCGACGCCACGCCCCCAGAGCAGTGCCACGAACAGGGAGGTTGTGTGAGGCACCCGTCAGCCACTGCCGGGCCACCTCGGCCACACCGGAGCGCGATCCGCCCGGGCCCGGGGACCGCCCGGAGGGTGCTGCTCCGGCTCCTGCTGGTGCTCGTCGCCGCCACCGGGCTCGCCGTGCTGGTCCCCGGCGTCGCCGGCGCCCAGGGCGAGCAGGTGCTGGGCACGCTGCAGACCAGCCGGTCCGGCCCGATCGAGGACGTCCAGGTGACGGTCACCACCGCCGCCGGGGACGAGGTCGACACGGTCGAGACCGACGAGAACGGCCGCTGGTCGGTCGACCTGCCCGGCCCCGGCGACTACGTCGTCACCATCGACGGCGACGACCTGCCCGAGGGCGTCGAGCTCGCCGGCGCGGACAACCGGGCGGTCACCGTCGACACGGGCCGGCGGGAGCCGGTGATCATCGGCCTCGAGGACGGCAGCCGCGGCGAGGGCGGGAGCACCGTCCGCGCCGTGCAGCTGCTGGTCGACGGCATCCGCTTCGGCCTCCTGATCGCCATGTGCGCCGTCGGCCTCTCGCTGATCTTCGGCACCACCGGACTGACCAACTTCGCGCACGGCGAGCTGGTCACCATCGGCGCCGTCGCCGCCTGGTACGTCAACGTGTCGGGAGGCGTCCCGCTCATCGCGGCGACGCTCATCGCGATGGTCGTCGGCGCGGCCGTCGGCGCCCTCAACGAGCTGGCGCTGTGGCGGCCGCTGCGCCGCCGCGGCACCGGCCTGGTCGCCGCCCTGGTCGTGTCCATCGGCCTGTCGCTGCTGCTGCGCTACCTCATCCAGATCATCTACGGGGGCCGGTCCAGCCCGTACCAGGTGGCCACCGGCCGCGCCGTCGACTACGGCCTGTTCACGCTGACCAACCGGGCGCTGATCTCGATCGTCGTCTCGATCGTCGTCCTCGTGCTGGTGGCCGTGATGCTGCAGCGGACCAAGATCGGAAAGGCGATGCGCGCGGTCGCCGACAACCGCGACCTCGCCGCCTCGTCGGGCATCGACGTCAACCGCGTCATCCTCGTGGTCTGGATGATGGGCGGCGCGCTGGCCGCCCTCGGCGGCGTCCTGCTCGGCCTGTCCGACCAGGTGCAGTGGGACATGGGCTTCCGCCTGCTGCTGCTGATGTTCGCCGGCGTCACCCTCGGTGGTCTCGGCACCGCCTACGGCGCCCTGGTGGGCAGCCTGATCGTCGGTGTGTTCGTCCAGATGTCGACCCTCGTCATCCCGAATGACGTCAAGTACGTCGGGGGGCTCCTGCTCTTGATCGTCATCCTCGTCATCCGGCCCCAGGGCATCCTGGGCAGCCGGGTCCGGATCGGCTGAACCCGTGGGCGACCTCATCGACGCCCTGGCCGTCGCCCTCAAGGCCGGCCTCGGGTTCCAGGCGATCTTCTTCGCGCTGCTCGCCATCGGCATCAACGTCCAGTTCGGCTACGCCGGCCTGCTCAACTTCGGGCAGATCGCCTTCGCCCTGCTGGGCGGCTTCGGCATCGCCATCTCGGTGAGCCAGTGGGGGCTGCCCTTCTGGGTGGGCGTGGTCGTCGGCCTCGCCGCCGCCGTCGTCCTGGCCCTGCTGCTCGGCCTGCCGACCCTGCGGCTGCGCGCGGACTACCTGGCCATCGCGACCATCGCGACGGCGGAGGGGCTGCGGCTGCTGTTCCGCTCGGTGTCGGCCACCCCGGTCACCAACGGCACCCGCGGCCTGTCCGCCTTCAACGGTGACTTCATCGCCCTCGCCCCGTGGGCGACCAACGAGCGCTACCGCATCCTCGGCACCAGCTGGTCCGGCGGCGAGCTGTGGGTCACCCTCGTCGGGTGGGTGCTGGTGGCCCTGTCGTGCCTGCTGGTGTGGGCCCTCATGCGCAGCCCGTGGGGCCGCGTCCTCAAGTCCATCCGCGAGGACGAGGACGCCGTCCGCGCGCTGGGCAAGAACGTCTACGTCTACAAGATGCAGGCGCTGGTGCTGGGCGGGATCATCGGCGCCCTCGGCGGCATGGTCTACGCCGTGGGCACCGGGTCGGCGGTCCCCGACCAGTACCAGAACGCCAACACGTTCCTGGCCTACGCCGCCCTGATCCTCGGCGGTGCCGCGCGGGTCCTCGGGCCGGTGGTCGGCGCCGTCATCCTGCTGTTCATCCTGCAGTTCGCCGACACCGGGCTGCGGCTCCTCATCGACAACGGGATCATCCCCGAGGGGCTCCTGTCGTCCACGGACGTGGCGCAGATCCGCTTCGTCCTGGTCGGGATCGGGCTCATGCTGCTGTTGGTCTTCCGGCCGCAGGGCATCTTCGGCGACCGACGAGAGGTGATGCTCGATGCCCGCTGACAACACGCCCGCCGGCGCCTCCGCGGCGTCGCTGGACAAGGGCGGCTCCGGCCGTGCCCCGCAGCGACTGGCCCAGGCGGCACTGCGCGACGTCCCGTGGGAGGTCGGCGTCGCCAAGCCCGACCCGGCGATCGTCGTCGACGGGGTCACCCGGACCTTCGGCGGTCTGACCGCGGTCGCCGTCGACCACCTCGAGGTGCAGCGCGGCGGCATCACCGGGCTGATCGGGCCGAACGGTGCCGGCAAGACGACGCTGTTCAACCTGCTCACCGGCTTCGACCAGCCCAACACCGGCACGTGGAGCTTCGACGGCCGGCCGCTGGGCAAGCTCGCGCCGCACCAGGTCGCCCGGCTCGGCGTCGTCCGGACCTTCCAGCTCACCAAGGCGCTGTCCCGGCTCACCGTGCTGCAGAACATGCTGCTCGGTGCCCAGGGCCAGCGCGGCGAGAGCTTCCTGCGGGCGCTGGTGCCCGGCACCTGGCGGTCGCAGGAGAGGGCCAACACCGACAAGGCCATGGACCTGCTCCGGCGGTTCAAGCTCGACGCCAAGAAGGACGAGTTCGCCGGCACCCTCTCCGGCGGTCAGCGCAAGCTGCTGGAGATGGCGCGCGCGCTGATGAGCGACCCGAAGGTCGTCATGCTCGACGAGCCCATGGCCGGCGTGAACCCGGCGCTGACGCAGAGCCTGCTCGGCCACGTCAAGGACCTCCGCGAGGAGGGCATGACGGTGATCTTCGTCGAGCACGACATGGACGTCGTCCGCGACATCAGCGACTGGGTGGTCGTCATGGCCGCCGGCCGGGTGATCGCCGAGGGGCCGCCCGAGTCCATCAGCCAGAACCAGGCCGTGGTCGACGCCTACCTCGGCGCGCACCACGACGCCCCGCTCACCGTCGAGGAGGAGGACCAGGTCCTCGCCCAGGCCGAGGCGCAGATCGCCGCCGAGGAGCACGGCGGCGGCGAGGTCCTGGGCTCCGACACCCGCAGGGAGACCGACCGATGAGCGAGCCGCTGTTCCGGGTCGACGAGTCCGGCGAGGACGTCACCCGCGCCGACGAGGCCGCCGCGGGCACCGCGGAGCTGTCGCCGGCGGAGAAGGCCGCCACCCGCGAGGAGCACCTGCGCCTCGCCGAGGGCGCCCTGGTGCGCGCCGACGACCTCGTCGCCGGCTACGTGCCGGGGGTCAACATCCTGCGCGGCGCCGACTTCTACCTGCAGGACGGCGAGCTCGTCGGGATCATCGGCCCCAACGGCGCGGGCAAGTCGACGCTGCTCAAGACGCTGTTCGGGCTCATCCCGGTGCGCTCGGGGTCGGTGAAGCTGCGCGGGGAGGACATCACCTCCGCGCCGGCGCACCGGCTGGTGTCCATGGGCGTCGGCTACGTGCCGCAGAACAACAACGTGTTCCCCTCGCTCACCATCGAGGAGAACATGCAGATGGGCGTCTACCTGCGGCCGAAGACGTTCAAGGAGCGTTTCGACTACGTCATCGACCTCTTCCCGCTGCTCGGTGAGCGGCGCAAGGGGAAGGCGGGCGCGCTCTCCGGCGGCGAGCGGCAGATGGTGGCCATGGGACGGGCGCTGATGATGGACCCGTCGGTGCTGCTGCTCGACGAGCCCTCGGCGGGCCTGTCCCCCGCCTACCAGGACGAGGTGTTCATCCGCTGCCGGCGGATCAACGCCACGGGGGTCTCGATCATCATGGTCGAGCAGAACGCCCGGCGCTGCCTGCAGATCTGCGACCGCGGCTACGTGCTCGACCAGGGCCGCAACGCCTACACCGACACCGGCCGGTCGCTGATGACCGACCCGAAGGTCATCGAGCTCTACCTGGGGACCCTCGCCAAGGCGCAGTGACCGCCCGAGGCCCCCTGACGAGGCCGGCGTCCCCGAGGGGGCGCCGGCCTCTCGTCGTCCGGGGTGCGGACGGGTAGGACCGGGTCCGTGAACTGGACCTGGGACCTGCGCGGCCGCGACGGCGGCATGAACGGCCTGGACTTCTGCCGGGCGCTGACCGCCGGCGGCTTCTCCCGCGTGCTCGTGCACGCCGCGCCCGCCCGCCTGGCGGTGCGGGTCACCGCCGACGACGACACCGTCGTGGCCCGCGGCGACGCCGACCGCGACGGCGACTACTCCCCCGTCACCCTGCTCGAGCTGACCGACGGCGGCCTGCGGCGCAGCGAGGTGTGGCCCGACGAGAGCCACCTGGGCCTGCCGGTGCTGCTGCCCGGTGGGGAGGTCGGCGTCCTGCTGCGCTGGGAGCACGCGCCCGACCGCAGCTGGTGGCGCTGGGCCGTGGAGTTCTCCAACCACCGCGGGCGCCCGGCCGACTGGGCGCCCGAGGGCCAGTCCCTGCAGCGCTGAGCACACGACAGCGGCCCGGCACCCCGCGAGGGGTACCGGGCCGCTGCCGGGACGGGGACTACCTCACCGCCGCGGGGTCACCGCTGCGGGCCGACGCCCTGGTCGTTGAGGCCCTGCAGGATCCGCGAGGACTCCTCGAACCCGATGACGACGATCGCGTCGGGGTTGAACTCGGTCATCTGCTGGACCTCGGCGTCGAAGTTCGCCGCCTGCGGGTCGTACGTCACGCTGACGATGTCGTCCTCGGACAGGCCCGCGCTGACCAGGTTGTTCTTGGTGTTCTCGGCCAGGCCCGTGCCGTAGGGGTCGTTGAGCGCGAGGATCCCCACGGTGTTGTTGCCGTCGGCGATGATCAGGTCCGCGAGGGCGCGGGCCTGCAGCGTGTCCGGCGGGGCGGTGCGGAAGTACAGCCCGTTGTCGTTGTAGTTCGTGAACTGGTCGGACGTGTTCGCCGGCGAGAACTGCAGGACACCGGCGCCGGTGATGGCGTCGATGACCGTCAGGCTCACGCCGGAGGACGCCGCACCGATGATCGCGTTCACGCCGGACTGCAGCAGCCGGTCCACGGTCTGGGTGGCGGTGTCGGTGGAGGCGTCACCGGAGTCACCCTCGACGAGCTGGACCGGCTGGCCCAGGACGCCGCCGGCGGCGTTGATGTCGTTGACCGCCAGCTTGGCGCCGGCGACCTCCGGCGGGCCGAGGAAGGCCAGGTTGCCGGTCAGCGGCAGCAGGGTGCCGATGACCAGCGGGCCGCCGGTCGTGCCGGCCGGCGCGTAGGCCGGGCCCTCGTCGGTGGTGGCGTTGGCCTCGTCACCGGCGATGACGTACTCGGTGGCGTCGCTGTCGAGGGCGTTGTCGTCGCCGAACTGCAGCAGGCCGAAGCTGGCCGCCGCGGGCTCACCGGCGTCGGTGAAGGCCAGCGGGCCGGAGATGCCGTCGTAGTCGACGTTGCCGCCGTTGTTGATGATCTCCAGGCAGGCGGCGAAGTCGGTGCACTTGTCGCCGCCGGTGGTCATGCCGTTGACGTACGCCTTGAAGGTGTTGGCGTCGTTGGTGCCGGCCGCCTGCGCGGCGAGCGCCGTGACGATCACCGCGTCGTAGGTCTCACCCGCGTAGTTGTAGTCCTGCAGGTTGGGGTCCACCTCGAGCAGCCGGTCGGTGAACTCCGGGCCCAGCTCGGTGAGGGGCGTCGTGCCCCGCATGCCGGCCAGCGCGCCTTCCTCGGTGAAGTCCTCACCGAGGGCGTTGCCCATGTTGCCGTCGGTGCCGTAGATGTTGACCTGCTTCTCGCCGCCGCCCGAGGCGTCGCCGCCCGAGCCGCTGCCACCGTCGTCGCCGCCACCGCAGGCGGTGAGAGCGACGAGCGCGGCGGAGGTGACGGCGATGCTGCGGGCGTAGGTACGCGTGCGCATCCAGCAACTCCCAGTTGTCGTACGTCGGTCCGGCGGGCCCCGGACGTGCCGGGGCCCCGTCAGTCCGGTGAACGTAACTGCTGGACACGGGGATGGATGCGGGACGGTTGAGACCGTGATGGGGTCGTGACCTGCCCTGTTCCGGCCGGGTTACGCGTTCCCCCGGGAGGGTGCACCCTCCGCAGCAGCCTCGTCCGTGGCGAGGATCCGCTCGGCGAGCGCCTTCATCGACGTCCGCTCGTTCATGGCCGTGCGCTGGATCCACCGGAAGGCCTCGGCCTCGGTCATCCCCTGCTCGGCCATGAGCCGGCCCTTGGCCTTCTCCACGACCTTGCGGGCCTCCAGCCGCTCCTCGAGCGTGCGCACCTCGCCGTCGAGCGCGGCGATCTCGGTGAACCGGGCGCGGGCCACCTCGATGGCCGGCACGAGGTCGTTCTTGGAGAAGGGCTTGACCAGGTAGGCCATGGCGCCGGCGTCGCGGGCCCGCTCGACCAGCTCGCGCTGGCTGAAGGCGGTGAGCACGATGACCGGCGCGATGCGCGCCGAGGCGATCTGCTCGGCGGCCGCCAGCCCGTCGAGGACCGGCATCTGGATGTCGAGGATGACCAGGTCCGGCGTCAGCTCCCGGGCGCGGTCGACGGCGGTCTGCCCGTCCCCCGCCTCGGCGACGACGACGTACCCCTCCTCCTCGAGCATCTCCTTGAGGTCGAGGCGGATGAGGGCCTCGTCCTCGGCGATGAGGACCCGGGTCGGCTCGCTGCTCACGCGGAGGAGCCTAGCGACGACGGCTGGGAGTGGCGTCCCGGTTAGGCTGGCCGGGTCGTGACCTCGGTCGCGGCACCTGCCCCCGTACCCCAATCGGCAGAGGGAGCGGATTCAAAACCCGCGCAGTGTGCGTTCGAGTCGCACCGGGGGCACTCCGACATCGCGGTCCTCCGGACCGCACCGCGGCCGGGTGCCGTCCCCGCCGCCGCGGAGCCCGTCCCGGCGCTCGTCGCGGAGGCCTCCGGCCCCCACTCCTCCCACCGCCTCGCGGGGCGGCTCACGACCCGACGGGAGCGGCTCACCTCCTGCCCGCTCGGACGGAGGAGCGCCGCATACGGTGTCGGGGTGAGCGAGCCCGTGCCCCACATGACCCCCGAGCAGTTCCGGCAGCACGGTCACGAGGTCGTCGACTGGATCGCCGACTACTGGGCGCGCATCGAGTCCTTCCCCGTCCGCTCGCGGGTCTCCCCCGGCGACGTCCGCGCGGCGCTCCCGCCGTCCGCCCCCGAGCGGGGCGAGCCCTTCTCCGCCGTCCTCGCCGACCTCGAGCGGGTCGTCCTGCCGGGCGTCACCCACTGGCAGCACCCCGGCTTCCTCGCCTACTTCCCGGCGAACACCTCCGGCCCCTCGGTGCTCGGCGACCTGCTGTCGGCGGGCCTGGGCGTCCAGGGCATGTCGTGGGTGACCAGTCCGGCGGCCACCGAGCTCGAGCAGCACGTCCTGGACTGGCTGGCCGACCTGCTCGGGCTGCCGGAGGCGTTCCGCTCCACGGGCAGCGGCGGGGGCGTCGTGCAGGACTCCAGCTCGGGGGCCAACCTGGTCGCCCTGCTCGCGGCGCTGCACCGCGCCAGCGGCGGGGCCACCGTCCGGCACGGTGTCGTGCCCGAGGAGTACACGGTCTACGTCTCCTCCGAGACCCACTCGTCGATGGAGAAGGCCGTCCGGATCGCGGGCCTCGGCACCGACGCCATCCGGGTCGTGGAGGTCGACGGCGACCTGGCGATGCGCCCGGCCGCCCTCGCCGCCCGGCTGGAGCGCGACACCGCCCGCGGGCTGAAGCCGGTGCTGGTCTGCGCCACGGTCGGGACGACGTCGACCACCGCGGTGGACCCGCTGGCCACGATCGGGCCGATCTGCCGCCGGTACGGCGCCTGGCTGCACGTCGACGCCGCGTACGCGGGCGTGAGCGCCGTCGCCCCGGAGCTGCGGCACCTGCAGGCCGGCGTCGAGGAGGCCGACAGCTACACCACCGACGCGCACAAGTGGCTGCTCACCGGCTTCGACGCGACCCTGTTCTGGGTCGCCGACCGGGCGGCGCTCACCGGCGCGCTGTCGATCCTCCCCGAGTACCTGCGCAACGCCGCGACCGAGGCCGGCGCGGTCGTCGACTACCGCGACTGGCAGATCGAGCTGGGCCGCCGGTTCCGCGCGCTCAAGCTGTGGACCGTGCTGCGCTGGTACGGCGCCGAGGGGCTGCGCGCGCACGTCCGGTCCGGTGTCGCGCTGGCGCAGGAGCTCGCCGGCTGGGCCGACGCCGACGACCGCTTCGACGTCGCCGCCCCGCACCCGCTGTCGCTGGTGTGCCTGCGGCCGCGCTGGCCGGCCGACGTCGACGCCGACGTCGCGACCATGACGCTGCTGGAGCGGCTCAACGACGGCGGCGAGGTCTACCTGACCCACACGACCGTGCGCGGCTCGGTGGTGCTGCGGGTGGCGATCGGCGCGCCGGCGACGACGCGGGCGCACGTCGAGCGGGCCTGGGCGCTGCTGTGCGAGGGCCACGACTGGCTGGCCGCAGACTTCGCCGAGCAGGCCGCCGAGCGCGCCCGCGCCGAGGCCGAGCGCAAGGAGGCCGAGCGGCGGGCGGCCGAGGAGGAGGCGGCCCGGCGGCACGCGGCCGAGCAGGCGGCCGCCGGGCAGACGGTGGTGCCGGAGGCCCCCGAGGAGGCCTCGGCGGAGGTGGAGCCGGCCGAGGTGGTGCCGGCTACTCCCCCAGTGACCGGATGAGCCCCTCCTGGGCCACCGTGGCCACGTGCCGGCCGTCGGCGGTCCAGATGCTGCCGAAGCACAGCGCGCGGCCCTCGGAGGCGGCCGGGCTGTCGGTCTCGTAGAGGAACCACTCGTCGGCCCGGAACGGCGCGTGGAACCAGACGGCGTGGTCGAGGCTGGCGCCGACGTAGCGCCCGCCCCACCCGCCGCCGACCCGCGCCAGCCCCGCGGACAGCAGCGTCAGGTCGCTGACGAAGGTCAGCGCCGCGGCCTGCACCCCGGCGTCGTCGGGGAGCCGGCCGGCCACCCGGAACCAGGCGTGCGACTGGGTGGCCGGCGGGGTCTTCGGCTCCGGCGCGAACGGGTTGACCAGCGGCCGCTGCTCGACCGCGCGGCTGATCTCCAGCGCCGGCGCCGCCAGGTCGCCGTACCCGGCGGCGTGGTCGGCCAGCGACAGCAGCTCGTCGGGCCGCGGCACCTCCGGCATCGGCCGGGAGTGCGCGACGACGCCCGGCTCGCCGGCGTGGAAGTCCGCCGTCAGCGCGAAGACGGCGACGTCCTCACCGCGCCGGGTCTGGCAGGCGATGACCCGGCGGGTGGAGAAGGACCGGCCGTCGCGGATCCGCTCGACGGTGTAGCGCAGCTCCTCGTGCGGGTCGCCGGGCCGCAGGAAGTAGGAGTGCAGCGAGTGCACGCCGCGGCCGCCCGGCACCGTGCGCGTGGCCGCCATGAGCGCCTGCCCGGCCACCTGCCCGCCGAAGATGCGCTGCAGCGTGGTGGTCGGGGTCTGCCCCACGAAGACGTCGGGCGAGCGCTCCTCGAGGTCGAGGACGCTCATCAGCGCGGCGGCCTGGGTCCCGCCGCCGGTCACGAGTCGGTGCCGACTTCGTGCACCCGGATGAGGTTGGTCGACCCGACCGTGTTCGGCGGGCTGCCGGCCACGACGACGACGCGGTCGCCGACCTTGAGCCGGCCGATGGACAGCAGGGAGAAGTCCACCTGCTCGACCATGTCGTCGGTGTGCTCCACCGAGGGCACGAGGAAGGTCTCCACGCCCCAGGACAGCGCGAGCTGGCTGCGGACCCGGCCGTCGACGGTGAAGGCCAGCAGCGGCTGGCGGGGGTGCAGCGCGGCCAGCCGGCGGGTGGTCTCGCCGGTCTGGGTGAAGGTGCACAGCGCCTTGACGTCGAGCGCCTCGCCGATGTCCCGGGCCGCGCGGACGATCGCGCCCGAGCGGGACCGGGACCGGCGGGTGATCTCCGGCGCGCGCGCGTCGGAGCTCTCGACGGCGTCGATGATCCGCTCCATCGTGCGCACCGCCGCGATCGGGTAGCGCCCGACCGAGGTCTCGCCGGAGAGCATCACCGCGTCGGCGCCGTCGAGGACGGCGTTGGCGACGTCGGAGGCCTCGGCGCGGGTGGGCCGCGAGTTAGTGATCATCGACTCGAGCATCTGGGTGGCGACGATGACCGGCTTGTTGCGCTCGCGGGCGGCCTGCACGGCGCGCTTCTGCACCAGCGGCACCTTCTCGAGCGGCAGCTCCACGCCGAGGTCCCCGCGGGCCACCATGATCCCGTCGAAGGCCTCGACGATCGCCTCCAGGTTCGCCACCGCCTCGGGCTTCTCCAGCTTGGCGATGACGGGGACGTGCACGTCCTCCTGGCGCATGATGTCGCGGACCAGCTCAACGTCGGCGGGCGAGCGGACGAACGACAGCGCGACGAAGTCGACGGACAGGTGCAGGGCGAAGCGGAGGTCCTCCTCGTCCTTCTCCGACAGCGCGGGCACGCTCACGGCGACGCCGGGCAGCGACAGGCCCTTGTTGTTGGAGACCTCGCCGCCCTCGACGACCAGGCACCAGACGTCGGGCCCGTCGACGGAGACGACCGACAGGGCGAGCTTGCCGTCGTCGACCAGCAGCCGGTCGCCGACGCGGGCGTCGTTGGCCAGGCCCTTGTAGGTGGTCGAGACGCGCTCGGCGGTGCCGTCGACGTCGTCGACGGTGATGCAGACGCGGCTGCCGGTGGCCCAGTGCACCGGGCCGTCGGCGAACGTGCCGAGGCGGATCTTGGGGCCCTGCAGGTCGGCCAGGACGGCGACGGCGCGACCGGTGCGGTCGGAGGCCTGGCGCACGTGGAGGTACGCCTTCTCGTGGTCGGCGTGCGACCCGTGGCTGAAGTTGAGCCGGGCGACGTCCATGCCCGACTCGACCAGGGCGGTGATCTGCTCGAGGGAGCTGGTGGCCGGGCCCAGGGTGCAGACGATCTTCGCGCGGCGGGACATGGGGAGAACGCTAGTGCGCCGCCTCCGGCGGATCGGACAGGGGCCGGGTCCCCGCGGGTGTCGCGGGGGCCCGGCCCCTGTGTCGTCCGGCGAGCGGAGCCCGGAGGACGACGGTGTTACCGCAGCGCCACCGCCGTCGGGGTGACCGGGCGGGGCAGCATGGAGCTGCCGGTCAGCCACTGGTCGACCGCGCCGGCGGCGGCGCGGCCCTCGGCGATGGCCCACACGATCAGCGACTGGCCGCGGCCGGCGTCCCCGGCCACGAACACGCCGGGCACGGTGGACATGAACTCGCCGTCGCGGGCGACGTTGCCGCGCCCGTCGACGTCGAGGCCCAGCGCCTCGACCAGGCCCTCGCGCTGCACGCCGGTGAAGCCCATGGCCAGGAGCACCAGCTGCGCGGGCAGCTCGCGCTCGGTGCCCTCGACCTTCTGGAACCGGCCGTCGACCCGCTCGACCTCGTGGATCACCAGGGCGCGCACGCGGCCCTCGTCGTCGCCGAGGAAGCGCTCGGTGTTGACCGAGTACAGCCGCTCGCCGCCCTCCTCGTGGGCCGAGGAGACCCGCATGATCATCGGGTAGGTCGGCCAGGGGTTGCCCTCGGCCCGCTTGTCCGGCGGCGCGGGCATGATCTCCAGCTGGGTGACCGAGCGGGCGCCCTGCCGGTGCGAGGTGCCCAGGCAGTCCGCGCCGGTGTCGCCGCCGCCGATGATGACGACGTCCTTGCCCTTGGCGGAGATCGGCGGGTCGTCCAGCTCGCCGAGCGCCTGCCGGTTGCCGAAGGGCAGGAACTCCATCGCCAGGTGGATGCCGTCGAGCTCGCGCCCGGGGGCGGGCAGGTCGCGCCCGACGGTGGCGCCGGCGGCGATCACGACGGCGTCGTGCTCACCGCGCAGCTGCTCGGCGGAGAGGTCGCCCTCCCCCGACCCGCCGACCTCGACGCCCGTGACGAAACGGGTGCCCTCGGCGCGCATCTGATCCAGCCGCCGGTCCAGGACGGACTTCTCCATCTTGAACTCGGGGATGCCGTACCGGAGCAGGCCGCCGACGCGGTCGGCCCGCTCGTAGACGGTGACGTCGTGCCCGGCGCGGGTGAGCTGCTGGGCGGCGGCCAGGCCCGCCGGCCCGGACCCGACGACGGCGACCTTCTTGCCGGTGCGCTCGGCCGGGGCCTGCGGCTCGACGTGGCCGCGCTCGAAGGCCTGGTCGATGATCTCCCACTCGATCTGCTTGATCGTGACCGGCGAGTCCTGCAGGTTCAGCACGCAGGCGCCCTCGCAGGGGGCCGGGCACAGCTTCCCGGTGAACTCCGGGAAGTTGTTGGTCGCGTGCAGGCGCTCGATCGCGTCGCGCCAGTCGTCCCGGCGGGCGAGGTCGTTCCACTCCGGGATCAGGTTGCCCAGCGGGCAGCCGTGGTGGCAGAACGGGATGCCGCAGTCCATGCACCGCGCGGCCTGCTGGCGCAGCGCGGCGACCGGGTAGACGCCGTCCTCCCCGTTCTGCCGGGAGAGGTAGACGTCCTTCCAGTCGAGGATGCGGACGTCGACCGGCCGCCGGGGCGGCAGGGCCCGCTCGTACTTCAGGAACCCCGTCGAGTCAGCCACGTGCGGCCTCCATCACTGCTCGATCCACATCCGTGCCGGCGGCCTCGGCGGCGCGCCGGGCCTCGAGGGCGCGACGGTAGTCGCGCGGCATGATCACGCTGAACTGCTCGGACCAGCGGCCCCAGTCGGCCAGCAGGGCCGCCGCGACCGGCGACTCGGTCTCGGCGTGGTACCGGACCAGCACGTCGCGCAGCCACTGCGCGGACTCGCCGTCCAGCGGCTCGACGTCGACCATCTCGGGGTTCACCCGGTGCCGGGCGAGGTCCAGGACGTAGCCGATGCCGCCGGACATGCCGGCCGCGACGTTGCGCCCGGTGGGCCCGAGGATCACCGCGCGGCCGCCGGTCATGTACTCCAGCGCGTGGTCGCCGACGCCCTCGACGACGGCCAGCGCGCCGGAGTTGCGGACGCAGAACCGCTCGCCGACCCGCCCGCGCAGGAACACCTCCCCGCCGGTGGCGCCGTAGCCGATGACGTTGCCGGCGATGACGTTGTCCTCGGCGGCGAAGGTCGCCTCGGGCGCCGGGCGGACGACGATCCGGCCGCCGGACAGGCCCTTGCCGACGTAGTCGTTGGCGTCGCCGAGCAGCCGCATGGTGATGCCGCGCGGCAGGAAGGCGCCGAAGGACTGGCCGGCCGACCCGGTGAAGGTCAGGTCGATCGTGCCGTCGGGCAGGCCCTCGCCGCCGAAGCGGCGGGTGACCATCGAGCCGAGCATCGTGCCGACGGTGCGGTTGACGTTGCGCACCGGCAGCTCCAGGCGCACCGGCCGCGCGTCGAGCAGGGCGCCCTCGCACAGCTGGATCAGCGTCTGGTCCAGCGCGACGTCGAGGCCGTGGTCCTGGGTGCGGACCGCCCGGCGGGCCGCGCCCTCGGGCAGCTCGGGCTGCGCGAGCATCGGCGAGAGGTCCAGACCGCTGGCCTTCCAGTGGTCGACCGCGCGCCGGGTGTCGAGCAGCTCGGTGTGGCCGACGGCCTCGTCGACCGAGCGGAAGCCCAGCTCGGCGAGGTACTGCCGGACCTGCTCGGCGAGGAACTCGAAGAAGGTGACGACGAACTCCGGCCGCCCGGTGAACCGCTTGCGCAGCTCCGGGTTCTGGGTGGCCACGCCGACCGGACAGGTGTCGAGGTGGCAGACCCGCATCATGATGCAGCCGGAGACCACCAGCGGAGCGGTGGCGAAGCCGTACTCCTCGGCGCCGAGCAGCATCGCGACGAGCACGTCGCGGCCGGTCTTCATCTGGCCGTCGGCCTGCACCACGATCCGGTCGCGCAGCCCGTTGGCCAGCAGCGTCTGCTGGGTCTCGGCCAGGCCGAGCTCCCACGGCGAGCCGGCGTGCTTGAGCGAGGTCAGCGGGGCGGCACCCGTGCCGCCGTCGTGCCCGGAGATCAGGACGACGTCGGCGTGCGCCTTGCTGACCCCGGCCGCGACCGTCCCGACCCCGACCTCGGCGACCAGCTTGACGTTGATCCGCGCCTCGGTGTTCGCGTTCTTGAGGTCGTGGATGAGCTGCTTGAGGTCCTCGATCGAGTAGATGTCGTGGTGCGGCGGCGGGCTGATCAGGCCGACGCCCGGCGTCGAGTGCCGGGTGCGGGCCACCCACGGGTAGACCTTGCCGCCGGGCAGCTGGCCGCCCTCGCCGGGCTTGGCCCCCTGCGCCATCTTGATCTGGATGTCGTCGGCGTTGACCAGGTACTCGCTGGTCACGCCGAAGCGGCCGCTGGCCACCTGCTTGATCGCCGAGCGGCGCAGGTCGCCGTTCGGGTCGGGCACGTAGCGGTCGGGGTCCTCCCCGCCCTCACCGGTGTTCGACTTGCCGCCGAGCCGGTTCATGGCGATGGCGAGGGTCTCGTGCGCCTCCTGCGAGATGGAGCCGTAGCTCATCGCGCCGGTCTGGAAGCGCTTGACGATCTCGCTGGCCGGCTCGACCTCCTCGAGCGGCACCGGCGGGCGCACGCCCTTCCGGATCTCGAACAGGCCGCGCAGCGTCGCGGCGTCCTCCGAGAGCGCGTCGACGGTGTCGGTGTAGCGCTGGAACACCTCGAACTGCCGCGAGCGGGTCGAGTGCTGGAGCAGGAACACCGTCTCGGGGTTGAACAGGTGCACCTCCCCCTCGCGGCGCCACTGGTACTCGCCGCCGGTCTCCAGCCGCCGGTGCGCGCGCTCGGTGGGGTTCTCCGGGTAGGCGCGCCGGTGCCGCATGGCGACCTCCTCGGCGAGGACGTCCATGCCGACGCCGCCCAGGGGGCAGGAGGTGCCGGTGAAGTACTCGTCGACGACGTCCTGCGACAGGCCGACGGCCTCGAAGATCTGCGCCATCGTGTACGAGCCGACGGTGCTGATGCCCATCTTGCTCATCACCTTGAGGACGCCCTTGCCGAGCGCCTTGACGACGTTGCGCACCGCCTGGGCGGGCTGCACGCCGGTGAGGACGCCGTCGCGGATGAGGTCCTCGATCGACTCGAAGGCCAGGTACGGGTTGACCGCGGCCGCGCCGTAGCCGAGCAGCAGCGCGACGTGGTGCACCTCGCGGCAGTCGCCGGACTCGACGACCAGGCCGACCTCCATGCGGGTGCGCTCGCGCACCAGGTGGTGGTGGACGGCGGCGGTCATGAGCAGCGACGGGATCGGCGCGCGCTTCTCGTCGCAGTCGCGGTCGGACAGCACGATGACCCGCGCGCCGGCCGCGATCGCCCTGCTGACCTTGCTCCGCAGCTGCTCGACCGCCTCGACCAGCGCGGGGCCGCCGCCGGTGACGTCGTAGTGGCCGGTGATCCGGACGGCGGCGAAGCCGGGCAGGTCGCCGTCGTCGTCGATGTGCAGGATCTTGGCCAGCTCGTCGTTGTCGATGACCGGGTAGGGCAGGTACACCTGCCGGCACGACGCCGGGGTGGCCGAGAGCAGGTTCTGCTCCGGGCCGAAGGTGCGCCCGAGGCTGGTCACCAGCTCCTCGCGGATGGCGTCCAGCGGCGGGTTGGTCACCTGGGCGAACAGCTGCCCGAAGTAGTCGTAGAGCTGCCGGGAGCGGTCCGACAGCGCCGCGATCGGGGTGTCGGTGCCCATGGAGCCGATCGGCTCGGCGCCGGACGACGCCATCGGGGTGAGCAGGACGCGCAGGTCCTCCTCGGTGTAGCCGAACAGCAGCTGCCGGCGGACCACCGACTCGTGGCTGGGCCGCGCCCGCCGCCGCTCGGGCAGCGAGGGCAGGTGCACCAGGCCGGCGTGCAGCCAGTCCTCGTAGGGGTGCTCGGCGGCCAGGGCGCCCTTGACCTCCTCGTCGGAGACGATCCGCCCGGAGGCGGTGTCGACGAGGAACATCCGGCCCGGCTGCAGCCGGCCCTTGGCGACGACGTCGCCGGCCGGGATGTCGAGGACGCCGGCCTCGCTGGCGAGGACGACGAGGTCGTCCTTGGTCCGCCACCAGCGCCCCGGGCGCAGGCCGTTGCGGTCGAGGACGGCGCCGATGAGCGTGCCGTCGGTGAACGCGACGCAGGCCGGCCCGTCCCAGGGCTCCATGATCGAGGAGTGGAACCGGTAGAAGGCCCGGCGGGCCGGGTCCATCTCGTCGTGGTTCTCCCACGCCTCCGGGATCATCATCAGCACCGCGTGCGGCAGCGAGCGGCCCGACAGGTGCAGCAGCTCGAGCACCTCGTCGAAGGTCGCCGAGTCGCTGAAGTCGCTCGCGGTCACCGGGAAGACCCGGTCCAGGCCGAGCTCGGAGGCCGGGCCGGCGGGGCCGTCGAACAGCTCGGTCTCGAGCTTGGCCTCGCGGGCGCGCATCCGGTTGCGGTTGCCCTTGATGGTGTTGATCTCGCCGTTGTGGGCGATGAACCGGAACGGGTGCGCCAGCGGCCAGCTCGGGAACGTGTTGGTGGAGAACCGGCTGTGGACCAGCGCGATCGCCGACTCGTAGCGCTCGTCGCGCAGGTCGGGGAAGAACGCGGGCAGCTGGTCGGTGGTCAGCATGCCCTTGTAGGTGACGGTGCGGCTGGACAGCGAGACGACGTAGAGCGAGCTGCCGGCCTCGCGGGCCTCCCGCTCGGCGCGCTTGCGGAGCACGAACGAGCGCCGCTCCAGCCGGGTGACGCCGTTGACCTCGCGCGGGCCGCCGAAGGCCTGCTGGTCGGCGCGGGCGCCCATGGTCTCGGCGACGAACAGCTGCCCGAAGTGCGGCATGACCGCGCGCGCGGTGGGGCCGAGGTCGGCGCCGTCGGGGTCGACCGGCACGTCGCGCCAGCCGAGGACGGTCAGGCCCTCCTCGGCGGCGATCCGCTCGACGTCGGCGTAGCGGGCGGCCCGCTCCTGCTCGTCGACCGGGAGGAAGGCGACGCCGACGGCGTACTCGCCCAGCGGGGGCAGGTCGAAGTCGACGCTGGCCCGCAGCAGCGCGTCGGGCACCTGGGTCAGGATGCCGGCGCCGTCCCCGGAGTTGGGCTCGGAGCCGGCGGCCCCGCGGTGGTCGAGGTTGTGCAGCGCGGTCAGGCCGGCGGCCACGATCGCGCGCGAGCGGCGGCCGCGGGCGTCGGCCACGAAGGCCACGCCGCAGGCGTCCGAGTCGTTCGCCGGGTCGTAGAGGCCGGAGGCCGCCGGCGTAGCCGAGAAGGGGACGGCCGAGAAGGGGACGGCCGAGAAGGGGACGGCCGAGAAGGGGACGGCCGAGCCGGCGGTGGTGCGGGGGGCGGGGGTGCGGGACCCGGACATGATCACTCCCGTCGTCGGCCTGCGCGCGGCCCCCGGGGGGACGTCGCGGGGCGCGGGGCCCGGCCGGTGGTCAGAGGGTGCGGTGCACGGAAGCAGAGGGGGACAGCGGAGCCGGCGACCGCCCGGGACACGGTGGCCCGGGCAGGCTGAGGACCGGCGGCCCCGCGGGTGGTTGCGCGGGGTCGTCGTCCCGCGGGGCAGCGCTGGCCCGGTTACGACGCGAGCGACCCACCGGGATCACCGGCCGGTCTGGACAGGAGGGTACACAGCAGCGACACCGGGCTCACCGGCGCGAAACGATCCGTCGGCGCGTCCTGTCAGGACGTCCCCGGCGCGTCGTGAGACCGGTCACCCCGCCGCTCCTCGGCGGGCGCGTCGGTGCTGGTCGGGGCCGCGTCGGCGGTGCCGGCGTCGGCGGCGGCGGTGTCGTCGTCGTCACGTCCGCCGACGGCGGCCCGGTCGATGACCTCCCGCGGGCGGCCCCGCTGCCAGAGCATGTAGGCCACGGCGAGCAGCCCGACCACGATGCAGGTGAACACGTTGAGCCGGACGCCGAGGAAGCGGTTGGCGTCGTCGATGCGCAGCACCTCGATCCACAGCCGGCCGGCGCAGTACAGCGCGACGTAGAGCGCGAACGCGCGCCCGTGGGACAGCCGGAAGCGGCGGTCGGCCCACACCACGACGGCGGCCGCGGCGAGGTTCCACAGCAGCTCGTAGAGGAACGTCGGGTGGAACGTGGCGAACGCCTCGTAGCCGTCGGGGCGGTGCGCCGCGTCGATCTCCAGGCCCCAGGGCAGCGTGGTGGGCCGGCCGAACAGCTCCTGGTTGAACCAGTTGCCCAGCCGGCCGACCGCCTGGGCCACCAGCAGGCCGGGTGCGATGGCGTCGCCGAAGGCCGGCAGCGGGATGCCCCGGCGGCGGCAGGCGATCCACGCGCCGACGCCGCCGAGGGCGATGGCGCCCCAGATGCCGAGGCCGCCCTCCCAGATGGCGAACGCCCGCAGCGGGTCCCCGCCCTCCCCGAAGTAGGGCTGCGGCGTCGTGATCACGTGGTAGAGCCGGCCGCCGAGGATGCCGAAGGGCACCGCCCAGACCGCGATGTCGAGGACCTCGCCGGGCCGGCCGCCGCGGGCGACCCACCGCTTCTCGGCGATCCAGCAGGCCGCGACGATGCCCGCGATGATGCACAGCGCGTAGGCGCGCAGCGGGAACGGCCCCAGGTGCCACACCCCCTGGGCCGGGCTCGGGATCGACGCCAGGACCGTCACGGCACGGCCACCCGGCGGCGCACGCCCGCGGCGAGCTCCTCGGACAGCCGGCGCACGCCGTCGGCGCCCCGGCCCTCGAGCAGCTCCCGCACGTAGGCCGACCCCACGATGACGCCGTCGGCGAAGCCCGCCACCTCGGCGGCCTGGTCGCCGTTGGAGACGCCCAGGCCCACGCACACCGGGACGTCGGTGACCGCGCGGGTGCGGGCGACCAGCCGCTCGGCGGCGTCGCCGACGGTGGCGCGGGTGCCGGTGACGCCCATCGTGGACGCGGCGTACACGAACCCGCGGCAGGCCGCGGTGGTCGACGCCAGCCGCGCGTCGGTGGACGACGGCGCGACGAGGAAGACGCGGTCGAGGTCGGCGGCCTCGGCGGCGGCCAGCCACGCGGCGGCCTCGTCCGGGATGAGGTCGGGCGTGATCGCGCCCGCTCCCCCGGCGGCGGCCAGGTCGGTGGCGAACCGCTCGACGCCGTAGCGCTCGACCGGGTTCCAGTAGCTCATCACCACCGGCACCGCGCCCGCGGCGTCCACCGCCTCGACGGCGCGCAGCACGTCGCGCATGCCCACGCCGGCGCGCACGGCGGGGTCGACCGCCTGCTGGATGACCGGGCCGTCCATGCCGGGGTCGGAGTACGGGACGCCGATCTCCACGACGTCGGCCCCGCCCTCGACGGCGGCCGTCATCGCGGCGATCGAGTCGTCCACGCCCGGGTAGCCCACCGGCAGGTAGGCGACGAGCGCGGCGCGGCCCTCGGCGTTGGCGCCGCGGATCCGCTGCTCGAGCCGGCTCATGCCGGGCTCCCCGCGTCCCGGCCGGGCACCGCGTCGCCGGAGGCGACGGCGCCCTCGGTGGGCTGCTGGTCGGTGTCCAGGCCGGGGCCGGGGTCGACCTCGTCGCGGTCGCCGAGGCCGAACCAGCGCGACGCGGTCTCGACGTCCTTGTCGCCGCGGCCGGAGAGGTTGACCAGCAGCAGCGGAGGCTCGCCTCCCCGCCCGCCGTCCCCCGCGGCCACCAGCTCGCGGCCCAGCCGCACGGCGCCGGCGAGGGCGTGCGCGGACTCGATCGCCGGGATGATGCCCTCGGTCCGGCACAGCAGCGCGAAGGCCTCCATCGCCTCGGCGTCGGTGACCGGGCGGTACTCGGCCCGGCCGACGTCGTGCAGGAAGCTGTGCTCCGGCCCGACGCCGGGGTAGTCCAGCCCGGCGCTGATCGAGTGCGACTCGATCGTCTGGCCGTTGTCGTCCTGCAGCAGGTAGGAGCGGGCGCCGTGCAGCACGCCGGGGGCTCCCCCGGTGATCGTCGCGGCGTGCCGGCCGGTCTCGACGCCGTCGCCGCCGGCCTCCAGGCCGACCAGGCGCACGCCCTCGTCGGGCACGAACGCGGTGAAGATCCCGATGGCGTTGGAGCCGCCGCCGACGCAGGCGAGGACGGCGTCGGGCAGCCGGCCCTCGCGCTCAAGCACCTGGGCGCGGGCCTCGTCGCCGATCACCCGCTGGAAGTCGCGGACCATCGCCGGGAACGGGTGCGGGCCGGCGACGGTGCCGAAGACGTAGTTGGTGGTCTCGACGTTGGTCACCCAGTCGCGGAAGGCCTCGTTGATGGCGTCCTTGAGGGTGCGCGAGCCGGTGCTCACCGGGACCACCTCGGCGCCGAGCAGCCGCATGCGGGCGACGTTGAGCGCCTGCCGGCGGGTGTCCTCCTCGCCCATGTAGATCGTGCAGGACAGGCCCATGAGCGCCGCCGCGGTCGCGGTGGCGACGCCGTGCTGGCCCGCGCCGGTCTCGGCGATGACCCGCTGCTTGCCGATCCGCTTCGTCAGCAGCGCCTGGCCCAGCACGTTGTTGATCTTGTGCGAGCCGGTGTGGTTGAGGTCCTCGCGCTTGAGCAGCACGCGGGCGCCGCCGCAGTGCTCGGCGAAGCGCGGCACCTCGGTGACCGGGCTCGGGCGGCCGGTGTAGTCCCGCTGCAGGGCGGCGAACTCGGCGACGAACGCGGGGTCGACCCGCATGGCCTCGTAGGCCTCGGTCAGCTCGTCGAGGGCCGCGACCAGCGCCTCGGGGACGAACCGGCCGCCGAAGACGCCGAAGTGACCGGTGGCGTCGGGCCACGCCGGGCGCGCCGGGTCGCTGCGCTGCTCGGGCGGGTGGACGGCACTCGTGGTCATGCACCCAGACTAAGGACCTCGCTGCCCCCCGCCCCTCGCAGGCTCGCGGCGGGTCCCTGCAGCGAGGCCGGGGTCTAGCGGGTCGTGCGCGGCACGGCCGGGTGCGAGCCGGCGGTGACCAGGTCGGCGACCGCCTGGCGCGGGTCGCCGGCGGTGACCAGGCCCTCGCCGACCAGGACGGCGTCGGCGCCGGCGCCGGCGTAGGCGATGAGCTCGCGCGGGCCGCGGACGCCGGACTCGGCGACCTTGACCACGCCCGAGGGCAGCCCGGGCGCGATCCGCTCGAAGGTGCCGAGGTCGACGTCGAGGGTGGTGAGGTCGCGGGCGTTGACGCCGATCACCGAGGCGCCGGCGGCCAGCGCGCGGTCGGCCTCCGCCTCGGTGTGCACCTCGACCAGGGCGGTCATGCCGAGGGACTCGACCCGCTCGAGCAGGCCCAGCAGCGCGTTCTGCTCCAGCGCCGCGACGATCAGCAGGACGACGTCGGCGCCGTGGGCACGCGCCTCGTGCACCTGGTAGCTGCTGACCACGAAGTCCTTGCACAGCACCGGCACGTCGACGGCGGCGCGGACGGCGGCCAGGTCGGCGTGCGAGCCGCCGAAGCGGCGCCGCTCGGTGAGAACGCTGATCACCCGGGCGCCGCCGGCGGCGTACTGGGCGGCGAGCACCGCGGGGTCGGGGATGTCGGCCAGCGCACCCTTGCTCGGGCTGCGGCGCTTGACCTCCGCGATCACGCCGACGCCGGGCTCGCGGAGCGCGGCCAGGGCGTCGCGGGCGGGGCGGGCGTCGCGGGCGGCGGCTCGGACCTCGGCCAGCGGGGTGGCCGCCTCGCGCGCCGCGACGTCCTCACGGACGCCGGCGACGATGTCGTCGAGGACGGTCACTCCGCCTCCTCGCTGCTGGGTCGGCCGGTCCGGTGCCGGTCGGACGGGTGGACCCACCCTAGCGACGGCGGCCCGGGGGCCCGGCCGCCGGGTCACCGGCCGGGCCCGGTGGCGCCTCGTCGGCGGGGTCGGCCGTCGGGTCGTCGCCGCGGTCGAGGGCGCGCCAGGCGTCCAGCGCCCGGTCCTCGTCGGTGCGGGCCCGCGCCGGGGCTGGCGCGGCCGCCGCGCCGGGTGACCGCTCGTAGCGGCGGCCCATGGCCGGCCAGCGGCGGCCGCGGACCGCGACCAGCCCGCCGGCGGCGAGGACGACGACGGCGGCGAGCACGCACAGCACCGGCCAGGCGGCCGCGAGGTCGGCGGTGCGCCGCTCCCCCGGTGCCGCCGCGGAAGGGTCCACCCCGCCGGCCAGCACGCCCACCGACGACCAGGCCAGCGCGGCGCCCGCCAGCGCCACCAGGACCCCCACCGCGACCCGCCCGGCGCCGCGCACCGCGAGGACGGCGACCGCCGCGGCGAGCAGCAGCAGCCCCGCGGCGGGCACCAGCGGCGCCAGCGACGACCCGGTCAGCGTCTCGGTGACCGGCGGCAGCGGCGGGCGCCGGGTGACCGTGACCGTGGCCCAGGTCTGCCCGCCCGCCGACAGCGCCAGCCCGCCGGCGACCGCGCAGCCGGCGAGCGCCGTCCCCAGCTCCCGCCGCGCCGCCGTCACCGCACCTCCCGCATGCCCTCCGCGGTCGCGATCGCCGAGAGCACCGCCCGCGCCTTGTGCCGGGTCTCGGCCTCCTCGGTGGCGGGGTCGCTGTCGGCGACGATCCCGGCGCCGGCCTGCACGTACGCCCGGCCCTGGTGGAGCACCGCGGTGCGGATGGCGATCGCCATGTCCATGTCCCCGCTCGCGTCCAGGTACCCGACGGTGCCCGCGTACAGCGCCCGCCGGGTGGGCTCCAGCGACTCGATGATCTCCATCGCCCGCGGCTTGGGGGCACCGGAGACGGTGCCGGCCGGGAAGGTCGCGTCGAAGACGTCGAGCGCGTCGCGGCCGGGGGCCACCTCGCCGCCGACGGTGGACACCAGGTGCATGACGTGGCTGTAGTACTCGATCCGCATGAAGTCGGGCACCTCGACCGTGCCCGGCACGCACACCCGGCCCAGGTCGTTGCGCGCGAGGTCGACGAGCATGACGTGCTCCGCGCGCTCCTTGGGGTCGGCGAGCAGTCCCTCGGCCAGCCGCAGGTCCTCCTCCTCGGTGGCGCCGCGCGGGCGGGTGCCGGCCGGCGGGTGGACGACGGCCGAGCCGCCGGTCACGGTCACCAGCGCCTCCGGCGAGGAGCCGACGACGTCGAAGGGCGTCTCCCGGCCGGCGAAGCGCAGCAGGTACATGTACGGCGAGGGGTTGGTGGCCCGCAGCACCCGGTAGAGGTCGAGCGCGTCGACGTCGGTGTCGGTCTCGAACCGCTGGGCCAGCACGACCTGGAAGGCGTCGCCGGCGCGGATGTGCTCGCGCACCGCCTCCACCCCGGCCTCGTACTCCCCCGGCGCCATCGTGCTGCGCACCGGCGGCGGCTCGGCGGGGGCGAACGTGGCCACCCCCGGCGGCACCGCCTTGGTGAGGTCGGCGGCCATGGCGTCGAGGCGGGCGACGGCGTCGTCCCAGGCCGTGTCGGCGTCGCCGGACCCGGTCAGGGCGTTGGCGATGAGCAGCACGGTGCCGTCGGTGTGGTCGAGGACGGCGAGGTCGGTGACCAGGGCCAGCGACAGCTCGGGCATGCCGAGGTCGTCGGTGGCGGTGACCGGCAGCCGCTCCAGCCGCCGGACGACGTCGTAGCCGAGGTAGCCGACCAGCCCGCCGGTCAGCCGCGGCAGGTCCTCCCGGCGCGGCGAGCGCAGCCGGCGGGCCAGCGTGTGGACCGCGGCCAGGGGGTCCTCGGGCAGGTCGTCGGTGAGCCCGGGCAGCGGGTCGCCGAGCCACAGGGTCCGCCCGTCCCGCTCGGTGAGGACCCCGGCGCTGCGCACGCCGACGAAGCTGTAGCGCGACCAGCGCTTGCCCTGCTCGGCCGACTCGAGCAGCACGGTGCCGGGCCGGTTGCCGGCCAGCTTGCGGTAGATGCCGACGGCGGTCTCGCCGTCGGCCAGCAGCCGCCGGGTCACCGGCACGACCGGCTGGTCCAGGGCGGCGAACGCCTCGCGCGAGGGGCTGGTCTCACCGAGCCGCACGGGTGACCTCCAGGTCGCGGGAGAAGCAGCTGCGCGCGCCGGTGTGACAGGCCGGGCCCTCCTGGTCGACGAGCACCAGCAGCGCGTCGCCGTCGCAGTCCAGGCGCACGTCGCGGACCCACTGCCGGTGCCCGGACGTCTCGCCCTTCACCCAGTACTCCCCGCGGCTGCGGGACCAGTAGGTGGCCCGGCCGGTGGTCAGGGTGCGGTGCAGCGCCTCGTCGTCCATCCAGGCGACCATGAGGACCTCGCCGGTGTCGTGCTGCTGCACGACGGCGGCGACCAGTCCCGCCGGGTCGCGGCGCAGCAGCGCGGCGACGGCGGGGTCGAGGGCGGAGTCGACGGCGGGCACGGCGGGCATGCCCGCGATTCTCCCCCGCCGCGGGGACCGGCCGGTCCGGCGGCCCCGCGCGGTCACTCCGCGGCCGGTGGCGCGTCCCCGCCGGCGGCCCACCGGCGGACGGCGCCGACCAGCAGCAGGCCCAGCCCCACGGCCGGGGCGGCGGCGTAGAACAGCACGCCGACGACGAGCACGCCGGTCGGGTCGAAGCCGGCGACGTCGGCGAGGGAGGTCAGCCGGACCAGCCAGTAGGCGGCCAGGGCGAGCTGCACGCCGAAGCCGGCGAGCAGCGTCGTCCACACCGCCCGGCTGCGCCGGTTGAGCACCAGCACCCCGGCGACGACCAGCAGCACCGCCGAGGCCAGCTGGACCGCCGAGAGCACCGTGACCTCGGTGACCAGGCCGGAGACGTCGTCGCCCCCGCCGCCGGAGTGGTCGGGGATGCCGGCGAACAGGCCGAACGTGCTGGCAAGCAGCAGCACGTAGGCCGACGACAGCGCGACGACGGCGGCCTGCACGAACGCGAGGACCGCCGCGGCGACCACCTGCCCCGGCCGGCGCGGCCGCTGCGGCACCGGCGGGCCGTAGGCCGGCCAGCCCGGCGCGGCCGGCCAGCCCGGCGCGTACCCCGGGTACACCGGGGCCGGCGCGGCGTACGGGGCGGTGGCCGGCGGGCCCGCGTAGGCGACCGGCTCGGTCCCGGCGGCCGGGTCGGCCCAGGGGCTGCCGGGCGAGCTCACAGGGCCGCCGCCAGCGCCCGGCCGGCGACCCGGCCGGAGAACAGGCAGCCGCCGAGGAAGGTGCCCTCCAGCGACCGGTAGCCGTGCATGCCGCCGCCGCCGAACCCGGACGCCTCCCCGGCGGCGTACAGGCCGGGGAACGGCTCGCCGCCGGCGCGCAGCACCCGGCCGGACAGGTCGGTCTCCAGCCCGCCGAGGGTCTTGCGGGTGAGCAGGTTGAGCCGGACCGCGATCAGCGGGCCGGCCGCGGGGTCGAGCAGCCGGTGCGGCGGGGCCACCCGGATGAGCTTGTCGCCGAGGTAGTTGCGGGCGCCGCGGACCGCGGTGAGCTGCAGGTCCTTGGTGAACGGGTGGTCCACCGCGCGGTCGCGGGCGGTGACCTCGCGCTCCACGGTCTCCAGCGACACCTCGGGCGTGCCGCCGGTGATCCGGTTCATCCCGGCGACCAGCTCGGGCAGGGAGGACGCCGTCACGAAGTCCTCGCCGCGGTCGAGGAAGGCCTGCACCGGGGCGGACACGCCCGCCTTGACCCGGTTCAGCAGCAGCCGGACGTCCTTGCCGGTGAGGTCGGGGTTCTGCTCGGAGCCCGACAGCGCGAACTCCTTCTCGACGATCTTCTTCGTCGTCACGAACCAGGTGTGCTCGTAGCCGGTCTGCCCGATGTGGGCGAGGGTGCCCAGGGTGTCGAAGCCGGGGAACAGCGGGACCGGCAGCCGCTGCCCGGTCGCGTCCAGCCACAGCGACGAGGGCCCGGGCAGGATCCGGATGCCGTGCCGTGCCCACACCGGGGAGTGGTTGGCGATCCCCTCGGTGTAGTGCCACATGCGGTCGCGGTTGATGAGGTTGGCGCCGGCGGCCTCGGTGGCCTGGAGCATGAGCCCGTCGACGTGCGCGGGGACGCCGGACAGCAGCCGCTGCGGCGGGGGGCCCAGCCGGGCCGGCCAGTTCTGCCGGACCAGGTCGTGGTTGCCCCCGATGCCGCCGGAGGTGACGACGACGGCCTGGGCGGTGATCTCGAAGTCCCCGACGGCGGTGCGCGAGCTGGCCTCGCCGCGGGCGACGCCGCTGGGCTCGAGCACCTCGCCGCGGACGCCGGTGACCGCGCCGTCGGTGACGACCAGCGCGGTCACCCGGTGCCGGAAGCGCAGCTCGACCAGCCCGCGCTCGACGGCGGCGCGGACCCGGCGGGCGAACGGCTCGACGATGCCGGGGCCGGTGCCCCAGACGATGTGGAAGCGGGGCACGGAGTTGCCGTGGCCGGTGGCGGTGTAGCCGCCGCGCTCGGCCCACCCGACGACGGGGAAGAAGCCGACGCCCTGCTCGCGCAGCCAGGCCCGCTTCTCCCCCGCGGCGAACTCCAGGTACGCCTCGGCCCACTGCCGGGGCCAGTGGTCCTCGGCGCGGTCGAAGGCGGCGGTGCCGAACCAGTCCTGGCGGGCCAGCTCCAGCGAGTCGCGGACGCGCAGGCGGCGCTGCTCGGGCGAGTCGACGAGGAACAGGCCGCCGAAGGACCACCACGCCTGCCCGCCGAAGGACGCCTCCGGCTCCTGCTCGACGAGCACCACCCGCCGGCCGGCGTCGGCCAGCTCGGCGGTGGCCACCAGGCCGGCCAGTCCGGACCCCACCACGACGACGTCTGTGTCGATCACGGCGGGCACGCTAGCGGGCGCGGCCGCCCCGGGGGGTCCGCCCCGGCTGCGCCGGGGGCGGTGTCGCCCGGCCGGGACGGGTCCACTCCCGGATCGGGCGGCGCACCGTCAGCGCCAGGCAGCCGGCCGGGCCCACCAGCAGCGCCAGCGCCCACCCGACCGACGAGCCGTCGCCGAGGGCGCCGAACAGCAGGGCCACGCCGAGCAGCAGGAGCAGCGGCAGCACCGCGGCGACGGCGAGGACCAGCCACCCGCGGCCCCGGCCGGCCCACACCAGCGCCGCCCCGGCGACCGCCGGCAGCGCCAGGACGGCGGAGGCGGCCAGGTACCAGCCCCAGCGCGGGGGCAGGCCGTCCCAGAGCAGCCACCCGAGGTACAGGTCCTCGGCGGCGACGAGCAGGCCGAACGCGGCGGCGAACGGCGCGGTGAGCGGGCGCCCGGCAGCGGGCGGCGGGGCGGCCCGCCGGACGGCCGACGCCGCGGCCGCCGCCCGCGGGGAGCGGCGGGTCGTCGTCCGGCGGGGCGGGGACGACGGCATGCCGGGCAGCCTAGAGAAGGGGCCTCCCTGCCCTCCGCCACTCGCACGCTCGCGGCGGGCCCCGCAGGGAGGCCCCCGCGGCCGGACCCCGTCAGCCCGGACGGCGGCGGCCGGCCAGCCAGGCCGTCACCCGGGGACTGAGCGCGAGGCCGGCCGCGACCAGGGGGCAGACGGCCACGACGACCGGCGCGGCGCCCACGTCCTCGCCGACCGCGACCGCCGTCGCGATGACGAGGAGGGCGAACCCCAGCGAGCCCACGGCTCCCAGGAGCAGCGGCCACCGGCCCCGGCGGGAGACCAGCCAGACGACACCGAAGACCTGGAGCACGGGCAGCAGGAGCAGCGCGTAGACCCACCAGTCGCGGACGTCGTCGGACTGCACGCCGCCGAGGGCGAACGGCAGGACGGTGACCAGGGCCAGCGGCAGCACGCCGAGGGCGCCGATCGCCGCGGCGGCGATCGCCGTGCCGGGCATGCGGGAGGGGCTGGTGGAGGACGTGGTCACGCCGCGGAGCCTAGGACCGCCGCCCGCTCAGGCGACGCGTTCGGGCTCCCCCGCCGACGACCGGCGCCACGAGGCGTGCAGCCGCGCGTAGGGGCCGACGGCGTCGACCAGGTCCGCGTGCGTGCCGCGCTGCACCACCCGGCCGGCGTCGACGACGAGCACCTCGTCGGCCCGCTCGGCGGTGGACAGCCGGTGCGCGATGGTGAGCGTGGTGCGGCCCTCGGTGAGCCGGTCCAGCGCCAGGGTCAGCCGCCGCTCGGTGGCCGGGTCGACGGCGCTGGTGGCCTCGTCGAGCACCAGCAGGTCGGGCGCGGCCACGTGCGCGCGGGCGATGGCGACCAGCTGCCGCTCCCCCGCCGACAGCGACTCCCCGCGCTGGCCCACCGGCGTCGCGACGCCGTCGGCCAGGCCGGCCAGCCAGTCGCCGAGACCGAGCTCGGCGAAGGCCGCGGTCACCTGCTCGTCGGTGAGGTCCGGGCGGCCGTAGCGGACGTTGTCGGCGACGGTGGCGTCGAAGAGGAAACCGTCCTGCGGCACCATGCCGACCCGCCGGCGCAGCGAGGCGAACGCCACGTCGGGCAGCGGCACCCAGCCGGCGGAGTCGGAGCCGAGCAGCACCCGCCCCTCGGTGGGGTCCATGAGCCGGGTGACCAGCTTGGCGAACGTCGTCTTCCCCGACCCGGTCTCCCCGACGACGGCGTAGCGGCGGCGCGGCGCCAGCGCGAGGTCGACGTCGTCGAGGGCCGCCCGCGCGCCGGGGGCGTACCGGAAGGTGACGTGCTCGAGCCGCACGCCGAGCGGCCCGGTCGGCAGCTCCCGCGCGGTGCCGCCGGCGGCGGGGTCGCGGACGTCGGGCTCGGTGTCGAGGACGTCGAGCACCCGACGGAACCCGGCGATCGCGTTCTGCCCCTCGTTGAGCACCTCGCTGGCGGTCTGCACCGGCGCGACGAAGAGCGTGACGAGGAACAGGAAGGCGACGAGCGTGCCGGCGCTGACCTGCCCGGCCACGCCGAGCAGCACGCCGACCACGACGACGGCGGCGTTGGCGACCGCGGCCGCGAACTCGCCGGTGACGAAGACGGCCGCGGTGACCTTCTGCGCGTCGACCTGGGCGCGGTAGTGCCGGCCGATGGCCCGGTCGAGGCGGGCCGCCGTCCGCTCGCGGATGCCGTAGGCGCGCACCGTCGGCGCGCCGACGACGGACTCCGACACCGCGGCGAGCACGTCGCCGACCCGCTCGCGGACCACGCCGTAGGCGACCTGCAGCCGGCGGGCGAACCAGCGGACGGCGAAGGCCAGCGGCAGGAAGCAGGCGAGCACCAGCAGGGTCAGCTGCCAGGAGTAGACCGCCATGACGACGGTGGCCACGACCAGCTGGCCGAGGCTGACCACGCCGAGGACGCCGCCCCACTGCATGAAGGTGGACAGCTGGTCGACGTCGCTGGTGACCCGGGAGACCAGGGAGCCGCGGCGCTCGCCCTGCTGGTGCAGCACGGACAGGTCGTGCACGTGCCGGAACGCCCGGGCGCGCAGCCCGGCCAGCGCGGTCTCGGTGGTGCGGAACAGCCGGACGTTCATCCGGTAGACCGCCACCCCGGTGACCAGGACGACGACCGCGCAGACCAGCACCAGCGTGCGGACCAGGCCGAGGTCGGGCCCGCCGGGGGCGAGCAGGCCGCGGTCGATGACCTGCTGGACGGCGATCGGCACGACCACCCGCCCGGCGGTGGCGACCAGCGCGAGCGCGAACGTGGCCGGCAGTCCGCGGCGGAACTCCGGCATCATCCGCAGCCCGCGGCGCAGCGTGGCGAACGCGCCCTCCCGCCGCCCGGTGTCCACGGCGCTCACGCCGCCACCTCCGCCTGGGAGTAGGCGCGGACCAGCGCGGCGTAGCCGGGCACGGTGGCCAGCAGCTCCTCGTGGCTGCCGCGGGCGGTGACCCGGCCGTTCTCCAGCCACACCACCTCGTCGGCGAGGGCGATGGTGGCCTGCCGGTAGGCGACGACGACCACGGTCGAGGGCCGGTCGGCCGAGCGCAGCGCGTCGAGGATGCGCGCCTCGACGGCGGGGTCGACGGCGCTGGTGGCGTCGTCGAGGACGAGCAGCCGGGGCCGGCGGATGACGGCGCGGGCGAGGGCGAGCCGCTGCCGCTGGCCGCCGGAGAGGGTGGCGCCGCGCTCGCCGACGCGGGTGTCGAGGCCCTCGGGCAGCCGGTCGACGAAGTCCTCGGCGGCGGCCACGCGCAGCGCCGCGCGCACCTCGTCGTCGCCGTACCCGCCGCCGAGGGTCACGTTGCCGCGGACGGTGTCGTCGAAGAGGAAGGTGCCCTGCGGGACGAACGCGGCCTGGCCGCTGACCTCGCCCTCGCGCAGCCGGCGCAGGTCGACGCCGTCGAGCAGCACCTCGCCGCCGGCCGGGTCGACCAGTCGCACCAGCAGCCCGGCCAGCGTCGACTTGCCCGAGCCGGTCGGCCCGACGACGGCGACCGTGCTGCCGGCCGCGACGTCGAAGGTGACCTGCGACAGCACCGGCTGCGACGCGCCGTCGAAGACGTGGTCGACCGCGCGCAGGCCCAGCCGGGCGCCGCCGTCGCCGGCGGGCGCGGTCTCCGGGCCGTGCGGGGTCTCGCCGGTGGCGTCGAGGACGGGGGTGACCCGGTCGAAGCCGGCGAGCGCGCGCGGGAGGTCGGCGAGCACCCAGCCGATCGCGCGGATGGGCAGCGCGAGCAGGGTGAACAGGTAGGCGATGCTCACCAGGTCGCCGGCGTCGGTGGCGCCGGAGGCGACCCGGCCGGCGCCGACCAGCAGCACGGCGAGCGTGCCGAGGTTGGGCAGCGCCTCCATGAGCGGGTCGAACAGCCCGCGCACCCGGCCGACCGAGACCAACCCGTCGCGCAGCTCTCGGGCGCGCTCGGTGAACCGGGCGCTCTCGACGTCCTCGCGGCCGAGGGTCTTGACCACCAGGCCGGCGTCGAAGCTCTCGTGGGCGATCTCGCTGACCTCGGCGCGCAGCTGCTGCGCCCGCTGCATCCGCGGGCTCATCACCTGCGAGTAGACGGCGTTGACCACGAAGACCAGCGGGAAGACGACCAGGCCGACCAGCGCCAGCAGCGGGTCGGTGGCCACCAGCGCGACGACGGTGATGGCGATCATCACGAGCGTCCCGCAGGCGAAGGGCAGCGGGGAGACGAAGTACCAGGCGGCCTCGACGTCGGAGTTCGCGTTGGACAGCAGCTGCCCGGTGGGGTGGCGCTGGTGCCAGGCCAGCGGCAGCCGCAGGTACTGCGCGGTGACGCGGCGGCGGTAGTCGGCCTGCAGCCGGTAGGCCATCACGCCGGCGAACAGCCGCCGGCCGAGGATGCCGAGGATCTTGAGCACCGAGACGCCGAGGATCACCACGACGGCGAGGGTGAGCGCGCCGGCGGTGGTGTCGCCGTCGGCGAAGGCCGGCAGCACCACCCGGTCGGTGACCCCGCCGATGACGAACGCCGACAGCACGGTCATCGCGGCGTAGAGGCTGCTGGCGAGCAGGGCGAGGGTGAACATCCCGCGCTGCTCGCGGATGGACCGGGCGACGTGGCGCAGTCCCCGCCGGACGACGGCGTCTCGGGCGCGGGGCACGGATCTCCTCGGGGTTCGCGACCGCGGCACTCGCAGTCGTTACTCAGGCTAACCGGCGGTACCGACAGGGGCCTGCGGGTTTTCCGGGTGGACGGGATCGGTAACCCGCCGTGGTGACTCCCTCTTCCCGCCCGCTCGCCGCCCGCGAGCGCGCGGCCCTCGCCGACCTCCTCGACGAGCTCGGCCCCGACGCCCCGACCTGCTGCGAGGGGTGGACGACGGCCCACCTGGCCGCCCACCTGGTGACCCGCGACCGACGTCCCGACGCGCTGCCCGGCTACGCGCTGGAGCGCACGCCGGTCGGCGGGCGGCTGCACGCCCACGCGGAGCGGGTCGAGGACCGGCTGCGCACCTCGACGGCGTATCCCGAGCTGGTGGCGCGGGTCCGGCAGGGCCCGCCGGCGTGGCTGCCGATGGGCTGGCCCGGGGTGTCGGCGGTCGCCGACTCCGCCGAGTTCGCGATCCACCACGAGGACGTGCGGCGGGCGCGGCCCGGCTGGGCGCCGCGCGCGCTGCCGCCGGCCGACGCCGACCGGCTCTGGGGCGCGGCGCAGCTGTTCGCCCGCGCGGCGGCCGCGCGGTGCCCCGGCGGCCTGGCGCTGCAGCGCAGCGACGTCCCCGGCCCCGGGAAGCGGATCCGCGCCGGGTCGGCACCCACCACGGTCGAGGGCGAGCCGATGGAGGTCCTGCTCTGGGCGACCGGGCGCACCGACGTCGCCCGGGTCGTCGTGCGGGACGGCGCCCCGGTCGGCTGACGCGTCCGGTGCACCTCCGCGGAGGTGCACGACGGCCGGGCGCGGTCAGCGCAGGGGCGTGTCCGCGGCGGTGCGCACCGGGACGCCGGCGCCGGCCAGCGCGGCCTTGACGTCGCCGATCCGCAGCGTGCCGAAGTGGAAGACGCTGGCCGCGAGCACCGCGTCGGCGCCGGCCTCGACCGCGGGCGGGAAGTGCTCGACCGCCCCGGCGCCGCCGCTGGCGACCACCGGGACGCTCACCTCGCGGCGGACGGCGCGGATCAGCTCGGTGTCGAAGCCGGCGCGGGTGCCGTCGGCGTCCATCGAGTTGAGCAGCACCTCCCCCACCCCGAGCTGCGCGGCCTGCACCACCCACTCGACGGCGTCCCGGCCGGTGCCGCGGCGCCCGCCGTGCGTGGTGATCTCGAAACCGGAGTCGGTGGCCGCGCCGTCGCGCACCCGGCGGGCGTCGAGGGAGAGCACGAGCACCTGGCTGCCGAAGCGGTCGGCGATCTCGCTGATCAGCTCGGGCCGGGCGACCGCGGCGGTGTTGACCGCGACCTTGTCCGCGCCGGCCCGCAGCAGCCGGTCGACGTCGTCGGGGCTGCGCACGCCCCCGCCGACGGTGAGCGGGATGAAGACGCTCTCGGCGGTGCGCCGGACGACGTCGTACGTGGTCTCCCGGTCGCCGGAGCTGGCGGTGATGTCGAGGAAGGTGAGCTCGTCGGCGCCCTCGGCGTCGTAGACGCGGGCCATCTCGACCGGGTCGCCGGCGTCGCGCAGGTCGACGAAGTTCACGCCCTTGACCACCCGGCCGGCGTCGACGTCCAGGCACGGGATCACGCGCACCGCGAGGCTCACGACGCCTCCTCGCTGGCGCTCGTCGGCGGCGTTCGCCCGGCTGCTCTGCTCGTGCGTGGTCTCGCGAGCTCGCTCACGTCCCCGCCCCCCGGACCGCGTCGGCCTCCACCTCGACCAGCATGTCGGGGTGCAGCAGCGAGGCCACGCCGATCATCGCGGTGGCCGGCCGGACCGCGCCGAAGACCTCGCCGTGCACGCGCCCGACCTCCTCCCAGCGGGAGGTGTCGGTGACGTACATGCGGGTGCGGACGACGTCGGCGGCGGTCAGGCCCGCCGACTCCAGCGCGGCGACGAGCACGCCGAACGCGACCCGGGCCTGCGCGCCCACGTCGCCGGGGTGGACGACCGCGCCGTCGACGGTGGCGGTGCAGCCGCTCACCCACGCCGAGTCCCCGGCGACGACGACCCGGCTGTAGCCGACGACGTCCTCCCAGGGCCCGCCGGAGCCGATCCGCCGCGCGGTCACGACGAGACCTCGCGGGTGACCGCCAGCGCCTCGGGCAGCGTGAACGCTCCGGCGTAGAGGGCCTTGCCGACGATCGCGCCCTCGACGCCGACCGCGGTCAGCCCGGCCAGCGCCCGGACGTCCTCGAGCGAGCTGACCCCGCCGGAGGCGACCACCGGCCGGGGCGTGGCGGCGCAGACCTCCCGCAGCAGGTCGAGGTTGGGGCCGCGCAGCGTGCCGTCCTTGGTGATGTCGGTGACCACGTAGCGGGCGCAGCCCTCGGCGTCGAGGCGGGCGAGGGTCTCGTAGAGCTCGCCGCCCTCGCGGGTCCAGCCGCGGGCGGCCAGCCGGGTGCCGCGGACGTCGAGGCCGACGGCGATGCGGTCGCCGTGCTCGGCGATGGCGCGGGCGCACCACTCGGGCGACTCCAGCGCCGCGGTGCCGAGGTTGACCCGGCGGCAGCCGGTGGCGAGGGCCGCGGCCAGCGACTCGTCGTCGCGGATCCCGCCGGACAGCTCCACGTCGACGTCGAGCTCGCCGACGACGCGGGCGAGCAGCTCGCGGTTGCTGCCGCGGCCGAAGGCGGCGTCGAGGTCGACCAGGTGCACCCACTCGGCGCCGTCGCGCTGCCACTGCAGGGCGGCGTCGAGGGGGTCGCCGTAGGAGGTCTCGCTGCCGGCCTCCCCCTGGACGAGTCGGACGGCCTGGCCGTCGGCGACGTCGACGGCGGGGAGCAGCTGGAGGGTGGGCACGCTCCCAGCCTAGGGACCGGCCCGCTGTGGCCTGACCCACCCGAGGCAGGCTGCGGGGGTGGAGTTCGCCGACGTCGTCCGCAGGCGCCGCATGGTGCGCGACTACGACCCCGACCGGCCGGTGCCGCCGGAGGTGCGCGAGCGGCTGCTGGAGCACGCGATCCGGGCGCCCTCGGCCGGGTTCACCCAGGGCTGGGCGTTCCTGGTGCTCGAGTCGGCCGCCGACCGCGACCTGTTCTGGTCGGTGACCGCCGGGGAGGGCGCGCCCGACGCGTGGCTGACCCGGATGCGGCGGGCGCCGCTGCTGGTGGTCCCGCTGTCGTCGAAGGCCGCCTACCTCGACCGCTACGCCGAGCCGGACAAGGGCTGGACCGATCGCGACGAGACCCGCTGGCCGGTGCCCTGGTGGGACGTCGACGCCGGGATGGCGGCGCTGATGATGCTGCTGACCGCCGTCGACGAGGGGCTCGGCGCCTGCCTGTTCGGCGTCCCGGCCGAGCGGGTGGACGCCGTCCGGGAGGCGTTCGGGATCCCCGGCACCCACCGGCCGGTCGGCGTCGTGTCGGTCGGCTACCCGGGCGGGGACGACCGGCGCTCGCCGTCGCTGCGGCGCGGCCGGCGGGGCGTGGACGAGGTCGTCCACCGGGGCCGGTGGTGACGCGGGCCGCCGGTGGCCGGGCTGGTTGACTGCCCGCTCGTGACCTCCTCCTCGCGCGCCGTCCTCGTCACCGGTGGCTCCCGCGGCATCGGCCGCGCGATCGCCCGCGCCTTCGCCGGGCGCGGGGACCGGGTGGCCGTCCACTGGGGCACGTCGAAGGAGCGCGCCGAGGCCGTGCTCGCCGAGCTGCCCGGGTCCGGCCACGCGCTGGTGCAGGCCGACATGACCGACGCCGAGGCCGTGGGCGCGATGGTCGACGCCGCCGCCGAAGCGCTGGGCGGGCTGGACGTGCTGGTCAACAACGCCGGCGTCTTCGTCGCCTCCCCGCCGCTGGAGTCGTCGTTCGAGCACTGGCAGGAGGTGTGGGAGCGGACGCTCGCGGTCAACCTGCTCGGCGCCGCGCACGCGACCTTCCGCGCCGTGCCGCACCTGCGGGCCGCCGGCGGCGGCGCGGTGGTCAACGTGTCCAGCCGCGGCGCCTTCCGCGGCGAGCCGCAGAACCCGGCCTACGGCGCCTCGAAGGCCGGGATGAACGCGTTCGCGCAGTCGATGGCGCTGGCGCTCGCGCCGCTGGGCATCTCGGTCACCGCGGTGGCGCCGGGCTTCGTGCAGACCGAGATGGCGCGCGAGGTGCTCGACGGCCCCGGTGGCGACGCCGTCCGCGCGCAGTCGCCGTTCGGCCGGGTCGCGCGCCCGGAGGAGGTGGCCTCGGCGGTGCTGTGGCTGGCGTCGCCGGAGGCGCGGTTCAGCACCGGGACGATCGTCGACGTCAACGGCGCGTCCTACCTGCGCAGCTGAGCCCGGTCAGCCGCCGTGCGCGGCGGCCCAGTGCGGGCTGGTGATGAGGCCGAGCAGGTTGCCGAACGGGTCGGCGACCACCGCGGTGGACCAGCCCTCGCCGCGGACGGTGGGCGGGGAGACGACGGTGGCGCCGGCGTCCTCGAGGCGCCGCAGCGCGGCGGGCAGGTCGTCGACGTGCCAGTGGACGACGACGCCGGCCGGCTGCCCGGCGGCCCAGGTGGCGTAGCGGGCGTCCATGATCCCGAGCTCGTCCTCGTCGTCGCCGATGCGGAACTCGACGTAGGCCGGCGGCCCCTCGACCGGCCGGGTGAAGTAGGGCCCGGTGCCGAGCACGCCGGCGTACCAGCGGACGGCGGCGGGGACGTCGTCGGCGAGCAGGGTCACGGTGGCCAGTCCTCGGAGCACGGGAGGGTCCCTCCGTCGGGCGGTCCGCCTGCTGCGTCCCGCTGGATCCCATGCTCCGCGGAGAAGTGCTCACCTCCTGAGCACTTTCCGCGGCATCCTCGGCGGCGTGCGCGCCGACCGGCTGGTGGCCCTCCTCCTGCTGCTCCAGGCCCGCGGCCGGGTCACCGCCGCGCAGGCCGCCGCCGAGCTGGAGGTGTCGGTCGCGACCGCCCGGCGCGACCTGGAGGCGCTGTCGGCCGCGGGCGTGCCGGTGTACCCGCAGGCCGGGCGGGGCGGCGGGTGGCAGCTGGTCGGCGGGGCGCGCACCGACCTGACCGGCCTGACCGGGCCCGAGGCGCGGGCGCTGTTCCTGCTGCTCGGCCCCGCCACCGCGGCCGGGCCGGACGCCCGGGGCGCGCTGCGCAAGCTGCTGCGGGCGCTGCCGGGGACCTTCCGCGCCGAGGCCGCGGCCGCCGCGGAGGCGGTCGTCGTCGACCCGTCCGGCTGGGGCGAGCAGGCCCGGGACCGGCCGGAGGTGGCGCTGCTGCTCGACGCCGTCGTCGCCCGGCGGGTGGTGGAGTTCGACTACGCCGGGCGCGGCGGCGCGCCCGGGCGGCGGCGGGCCGAGCCGTGGGGGCTCGTGGACAAGGACGGCACCTGGTACCTGGTGGCCGGCACCGCCGCCGGCCGGCGCACCTTCCGCGTCGACCGCATGGGGGCGCCGGCGGTGACCGGGGAGGGCTTCGAGCGGCCCGCCGGGCTCGACCTGCCCGGCGCGTGGGACGAGGTGGTCGGCGAGGTGGAGCGGCGCCGGTCGCCGGAGGCCGCGACGGTGGTGGTGCCCGCGCGGCTGGTGCCGGTGCTGCGCGACCGGTTCAGCCGGCACTGCGCCGTCGAGGGCGGCCCGGACGGCGACGGGCGCGTGCGGCTGCGGGTCGCGGCCCACACGGTGCGCGCGGTCGCCGAGCAGCTGGCCGGGTTCGGCGCCGCGGTGGAGGTGGTCGAGCCCGCCGCGGTGCGCGCGGAGCTGGCCGCGATCGGCGCGGAGCTGCTGGCCCGCCACGGCGGTTGAGCGCCCGGTGCCGACCTGCGGCTGCCCCGACCGCGCCGGGACGGCCACAGGTCGGCGTGCGGCGGCGGGTCAGCCGAGGTCCGTCGTCGCCCCCACGACCACGAGGTCGGAGCTGTGCGTGCCGGCCGCGTCCACGCCCGGCGGGCGGGGCTCGAAGCCGGGCAGGTCGTCCAGCCCGTCGCTGCCGTCGACCACCCGCAGCCGCAGCGGCCCGTCGCCGTCCACGGTGAACGTCGCCTCCACGCCCTGCGCGGGCGGCGCGTGGAAGGTGACCCACAGCCGGTCCTCCCCCAGCGCCTGCGCCGGGACGTCGCGCGCCTCCACGCGGGCGGCGGTGACCGTGCCGCCGTCGGCGGTCAGGTCCAGCACCACCAGCCGGACCTCGCGCTGCGGCGTGACCCGCACGGTGACCGTCCGTTGCCCGCCGGAGGAGCGGTCGTCGACGACCTCGACCCGCGACGTCGGCAGGCCCGCGACCTCCGCCGGCCCGGCCGCCACCGCCTCCCCGGCGAGGTACGGGTAGTCGTGCGGCAGCGTCCGCGGGGTGCCGACGTAGCGCGCCGTGTACTCCCCCGGGTCGTCCTCGGTGCTGGCCCACCACGCCTCGCCGGTGTCGGCCTCCAGGGCGTAGACCAGCCGGCTGGGCACCGGGTGCTGCGGGTCGAAGCGGTCCACGGCCAGCCCGACGGCGGTGAGCAGCACGGTCAGGACGACGGCGACCCCGGGCACGGCCGGCGTCCGGAGCCGCGCGCGGCCGGCCGGGAACAGCCCCTCCACCACCGGCAGCAGGGCCAGGGCGAGCACCGTCGCGACCGCCGCCGGCGCGGCCCCGCCGGCCAGGCCGAGCGCCGGGAGGAACAGCGCCACGGTCGGCGCGAGGACGACGACCGCGACCGCCCCGGCGACCAGCGCGCCGGCGGGCTGCGCGCGCCGAGGCAGCAGCCCGGTGAGCGCGCCGGCCAGTGCCGGCAGCGCGGCCAGGTACGACCCGCCGGGCGCCAGCGCCGCGAGGACTCCCGCGAGGACGGCGAGCAGGGTCAGCGCCCCGGTGCGCAGTGCCGCGGCGCCCAGGCGGCGGCGCAGCAGCGCGTACCAGGCGAGCACCACCACCGCGACGAGCGCGACCGCCGCCAGCCGGAACCAGCCCGGCTGCCACGGGTCGGTCATCGAGGCGTAGCCGGGCCGGATGAGCACCAGCAGCCGCCACAGCCCGGTCACCGCCAGCGGCGCCAGCACGAGCGGCAGCAGCGCCGCCGCCGTCCCGAGCAGCGTCCGCGGCACGGAGGAGCCGCGCCGGCGGTCCACCAGCGCCAGGACGACGACGCCGAGCACCGCCGCCCCCGCCAGCGGCCACACCAGCGCGCCCGGGTACCGCGCGAGCCCGGTAGGCAGCGGGAAGTAGGTGGCGTCGCCGTCGCCGGGGCGGGCGAGGCCGGTCAGGGCGGCGTCGCCGAGCTCCCGGGTGAGGGCGAGGGTGTTGTCGCCCAGAGCCTGCAGCGTCCGCCGGTCCAGCCGTTCGGGGGTGTCCTGCGGGGTGTGGTAGCCCGCGTTGCCGTCGATGAAGGCGGTGTTCAGGCCGGTGAAGTCGCCGTCGCCGAGCAGCACGCTGAAGTCGGTGTCGTTGGGCAGCGTCCGGTACACCTCGACGGCGAAGCTGCTGGCCACCGGGTGCGGCACCGCGGCGGCGTACCGCGCGGCCAGCCCGGCGTTGCCCGGCGACGTCTCGAACGTGATCGGCGGGCCGGTGGTGCCGCGGGCCTCGAGGTTGAGCACCACCCCGCCCTCGCTCGCCAGCGGGTGGCTGTCGGCGAACGCCTCGGCGCCGCACAGGCACGCCTCCTCGGCGTCGGTGATGACCACGACGACGTCGTTGCGCAGCGGCTCGCCCTCGCCGAGCGCGCGCACCGTCTCGAGGATCGCGGCCACGCCGGCGGCGTCGTCACTGGCTCCGGGGCCGGTCTCCACCGAGTCCGAGTGCGCGACGAGGAACAGCCGGCCGGTGCTGTCGGTGCCGGGCAGGACCGCGACGACGTTGCGCACCCGCGCCATCTCCGCCGCCCCGGGGCCGGCCTGCCGGGTGCCGACGGCGTTCTGCACGCGGGTGTCCAGGCCGAGGTCGGTGAGCGTGGCGACCAGCCCGTCGACGACGCGCTCGTGCGCCGGGCTGCCGGTGACGTGCACCTGCGCGGCGATCTCCTGCACGTGCGCGAAGGCCCGGCCGGCGCTGAACGACGCCGCCGGGGCGTCGGCGGGCGCGGGGGCCGGCGGCCGGAGCGCCAGCACGCTCCAGACGGTCAGCCCGGCCAGCAGCGCCAGGGTGACGAGCGGGCCGGCCAGCCCCCCGCGGCGCTCGGGTGCCGGGGCGGGCGTGCGCGACGCGGGCAAGCGGGGTCCTCCTCGACCGGGTGCCGGACCGGGTCACCCTAGGCGCGCGCGGAGGACACTCCGGGGATGCTGCGCGGTGCGCTCCCCGCTCGTGCCGGGCGCCGGACGAACCTCGGGCTGCTCGTGCTCCTGCTCGTGGCCGGCGGCACCGGGGTGCTCGCGTTCGGCGTCGGGACGCCGCTGCCCTCGCGGCTGGTGGCCGCCGCGCACGGGGCGGCGGGGCTCGGCCTGCTGCTGCTCGTGCCGTGGAAGGCCGTCGTCGTCCGCAGGTCGCGGGCGCGCACCCGTGGCCGGCGCGACCCGACGGCGGCGTGGGGCCTCGCGGTCCTCGTCGGGCTGACCGTCGTGACCGGCCTCCTGCACACCGTCGCGGGGCCCGGACTGGCCGTGGGCGGCGTGGCGCTGCTGCAGGTGCACGTCGCGACGGCGGTCGGCACCGCGGTGCTGCTGGCGGTGCACGCCGTGGGCAGCCGGCAGCGGCCGCGGCGCGGCGACGCCTCCCGCCGCGGGCTGCTGCGGGCCGGCGACCTGGCCGTCGCCGCGGCCGCGCTGTGGGGCGCGGTCGAGGGCGGCCTGCGGCTCACCGGGGCACCGGGCGCGCGCCGGCGCGGCACCGGCTCGCACGAGCGCGGCAGCGGCGACCCCGCGGCCATGCCGGTGACGCAGTGGTTCACCGACGCCGTCCCGGACGACGCCGGCGGGACCGTCGAGCTGGTCGCGGGCGGCCGCACGACCCGGCTGCGCGCCGCCGACCTCGACCGCGGCGACACGGTCACCGCCGTCCTCGACTGCACCGGCGGCTGGTACGCGACGCAGGAGTGGCGCGGCGTGCGGCTGGACCGGCTGCTGGCCGGCGCCGGGCTGCCGGAGGACGGCAGCGTCGACGTCGTGAGCGTGACCGGCTACCGGCGGCGGCTGCCGCTGGCCGACGCGGGCGCGCTGCTGCTGGCCACGCACTGCGCGGGCCGGCCGCTGTCGGCCGGGCACGGGGCGCCGGTGCGGCTGGTCGCGCCGGGCCGGCGCGGCTACTGGTGGGTGAAGTGGGTCCGCCGGGTGGAGGTGGTCGACGCGCCGTGGTGGCTGCAGCCGCCCTTCCCCCTGACGTGACGCGTCAGAGCGTGGCCAGCCAGTTGGTGAGCAGCTGGGCGCCGGCGTCGCCGCTCTTCTCCGGGTGGAACTGCGTCGCCGACAGCGCGGCGTTCTCCACGCCGGCGACGAACCGGTCGCCGTGCTCGGCCCAGGTCACCTTCGGCGGCGCCAGCCGCGACGGCGGGCCGTCCTGGCCGAGGGTGAACTCGCGGACGCCGTAGGAGTGCACGAAGTAGAACCGCTCGTCGGCCAGGCCGTCGAACAGCACGCTGCCCTCGGGCACCTCAACCCGGTTCCAGCCCATGTGCGGCAGGACGGGCGCCTCCAGCTGCTCGACCGTGCCGGGCCACTCACCGCACCCCTCGGCGTCGTGGCCGTGCTCGACCCCGCGCTCGAACAGGACCTGCATACCGACGCAGATGCCCAGCACCGGCCGGCCGCCGGCCAGCCGCCGGCCGATGGTGCGCGGCCCGTCGACGGCGCGCAGCTCCCGCATGCAGTGGGCGAACGCGCCCACTCCCGGCACGACGAGCCCGTCGGCCTCGAGGGCGGCGTCGCGGTCGGCGGTCACGGTCACGTCGGCGCCGACGCGGGCCAGCGCCCGCTCGGCCGAGCGCAGGTTGCCGGACCCGTAGTCGAGGACGACCACCTTCTTCACGTCTGCCACGGTACGTGGCAGCGCCGCGGTCCCCGCCGGGATTCCCGCCCGGTCCCGGGGCGCCCGCTCGAGCACCGCGGCCACCGCCGGTCGGCGAGGACCGGCCCGGGGAGGCGGTCCCGGTCGCTCAGACGAGCCTCAGGATCCCCGACGCGGTGGCCAGCAGCGCCGCCACCAGCAGGACGACCGCGATCAGGACCTGCGGGCCCGTGCGGCCCCTCGTGTCGTGGTCCGCCTTCCACATGCTCCACGCCCCGCCCAGCAGGAACCCGCCGAGGACGACGAGGACGACGCCGAACTCCATCCGTTACAGCGCGCCCTTGGTGGAGGGGACGTCGGCGACTTGCGGGTCGATCGCGACGGCGGCGCGCAGGGCCCGGGCGAGCGCCTTGAACTGGCCCTCGACGATGTGGTGGGCGTCGCGGCCGGCGTAGAGCACCCGCACGTGCAGGGTGATCCGCGCGTTGAAGGCGAAGGACTCGAGGACGTGCTTGGTCAGCGACGTCGGGTAGTCCGGCCCGATCATCGGCGTCATGGTCTCGGGCTCGGCGTGCACGAAGTACGGCCGGCCGGACAGGTCGACCGCCGCCTGCACGAGCACCTCGTCCATGGGGATCGTGGCGTCGCCGTAGCGGGTGATGCCCTTCTTGTCCCCGAGCGCCTCGCCGAACGCCCGGCCGAGCGCGATGGCGACGTCCTCCACCGTGTGGTGGGCGTCGATGTGCAGGTCGCCGTCGGCCTGCACGGTGAGGTCGATGCCGCTGTGCCGGGACAGCGCGGTGAGCATGTGGTCGTAGAAGCCGACGCCGGTGCTGATCGAGCTCTTTCCGGTGCCGTCGAGGTCCAGCTCGACGACCAGCTTGGTCTCGCTGGTGGCGCGCTCCACGCGGGCGGTACGGCTCATGGGTCTCAGTCTCCCAGGCGGTGGTCGGGGGCCACCTCACCCAGCGCGGTGAGGAAGGCGTCGGTCTCCGCCGGGGTGCCGGCGGTGACCCGCAGCCAGCCGGGGATGCCGACGTCGCGGACGAGGACGTCGCGGTCGAGCAGCGCCTGCCAGGCGGCGTGCGCGTCGGCGAACCGGCCGAACAGGACGAAGTTGGCGTCGCTGGGCACGCTGGTCAGCCCCAGCGACGGCAGGGTGGCGACGATCCGGTCGCGCTGGGCCTTGACCGCGTCGACGGTGGCCAGCAGCGCGTCGGTGTGCGCCAGCGCGGCCCGCGCGGCGGCCTGGGTCAGCGAGGACAGGTGGTAGGGCAGCCGCACCAGCTGCAGCGCGTCGACGACGGCGGGGTCGGCGGCGAGGTAGCCCAGCCGCAGGCCGGCCATGCCGAACGCCTTGCTCATCGTGCGGCTGACCACCAGCCGCGGGCGGCCGGGCAGCAGGCTCAGCGCCGACGGCGTGCCCGTGCGGGCGAACTCCTCGTACGCCTCGTCCACCACGACCATGCCCTCGGTGGCGTCGTGGAGCTGCTCGACCGTCTCCAGCGCGACCGCCGTCCCGGTGGGGTTGTTCGGGCTGGTCACGAAGACGACGTCGGGCCGGACCTCGCGCACCTGGGCGGCGGCCTGCGCGGCGTCGATGGTGAAGTCCTCGCGGCGGTGCCCGTCGACCCACGCCGTCCCGGTGCCGGCGGAGATGATCGGGTGCATCGAGTAGGACGGGGTGAAGCCCAGCGCCGTCCGCCCGGCGCCGCCGAAGGCCTGCAGCAGCTGCTGCAGGACCTCGTTGGAGCCGTTGGCCGCCCACACCTGCGCGGGCTCGACCCGCTCCCCGCCGCGGCTGAGGTAGGCGGCGAGGTCGGTGCGCAGCGCGACGGCGTCCCGGTCGGGGTAGCGGTTGAGCTCCAGCGCCGCGTGCCCGAGCGCCTCGCCGAGCGTGGCCAGCAGCTCCGCGGGCAGCGGGTGCGGGTTCTCGTTGGTGTTGAGCCGGTGGGTGACCTGCAGCTGCGGGGCGCCGTAGGGCGTGCGCCCGCGCAGCTCCGGCCGCAGCGGGAGCTCGTCGATCGACGTCCTCGGGGTGGCCGTCACGGCTTCTGCCGCACCCGGACCGCGGCCGCGTGCGCGGGCAGGTCCTCGGCGTGGGCGAGGGCGTCGACGTGCCCGGCCACCTCGGCCAGCGCCTGCTCGTCGTACTCGACGACGTGGATGCCGCGCAGGAACGACTGCACCGACAGGCCGCTGGAGTGCCGGGCGCAGCCGCCGGTGGGCAGCACGTGGTTGGAGCCGGCGATGTAGTCGCCCAGCGACACCGGCGACCAGGCGCCGACGAACACCGCGCCGGCGTTGCGCACCCGCAGCGCCACGTCGCGGGCGTCGCGGGTCTGGATCTCCAGGTGCTCGGCGGCGTAGGCGTCGACCACCGCCAGGCCGGCGTCGAGGTCGTCGACCAGCACGATCCCCGACTGGCTGCCGTCCAGCGCCGTGAGGATGCGGTCGGAGTGCTTGGTGGCCGCGACCTGGCCGGGGACGAGGTCGAGGACGGCGTCGGCCAGCTCCTCGCTCGTGGTGACCAGCACCGCGCCGGCCAGCGGGTCGTGCTCGGCCTGGCTGATCAGGTCCGCGGCGACGTGCACCGGGTCGGCGGTGTCGTCGGCGAGGATCGCGACCTCGGTGGGGCCGGCCTCGGAGTCGATGCCGATCAGCCCGCGCAGCAGCCGCTTGGCGGCGGTCACGTAGACGTTGCCGGGGCCGGTGACCACGTCCACCGGCTCGCACGAGCCCGCGCCGTAGCCGAACACCGCGATCGCCTGCGCGCCGCCGACGGCGTAGACCTCGGTCACGCCGAGCAGCGCGCACGCGGCCAGCACGCCCGGGTCGGGCAGGCCGCCGTGGTCGCGCTGCGGCGGGGAGGCGACGGCGATCGACGCGACGCCGGCGATCTGCGCCGGGACGACGTTCATCACCACGCTGGACAGCAGCGGCGCCAGCCCGCCGGGGACGTAGAGGCCGACGCGGCGCACCGGCACCCAGCGCTCGGTGACCGTGCCGCCGCGGACCACCTGGGTGGTGACGTCGGTGCGCGCCTGGTCGGCGTGCACCCTCCGCACCCGGGCGATGGCCTCCTCGAGCGCGGCCCGCACGTCGGGGGCCAGCCCGTCGAGCGCGCCCTGGATCGCGTCGGCCGGGACGGCGAAGTCCTCGAGGTCGACGCCGTCGAGGCGGGCGGTGATCTCGCGGACCGCCTGGGCGCCGCGGACGCGGACGTCCTCGCACAGCGGCCGGACGGTGGCCAGCACGGAGTCGATGTCGGTGGCGGCGCGCGGCAGCAGGCCGGCCAGGTCACGGACCCCCGGCAGCGCGGATCCACGCAGGTCGATGCGGGCGAGCACGGGAGGCCTCCGGAACCAGGCGAGGGACGACCTCCCAGCGTAGTCGGGGTCCGGCCGCCCGCCGTCACGGCGCCGGGGGCCAGGGGCGCCCGTAGGCTCGCCGGTGTGGGCGACCTCATCCCGCTGTTCCCGCTCGGGTCGCCGCTGTTCCCCGGGATCGTGCTGCCGCTGCAGGTCTTCGAGCCCCGCTACCGGGCGCTGGTGCGGGACCTGCTGGCGCAGCCGGAGGACGGCGACGGCCGGTTCTTCGGGGTGGTCGCGATCCGGCAGGGCTGGGAGGTCGAGCGGGTCGCCCCCGCCCAGGCGCTCTACGACGTCGGCTGCACCGCGCACCTGCAGACCGTGCGACCGCAGCCCGACGGCGGGTTCCGCCTCACCACCGTCGGCGGCGACCGGTTCCGGCTGCTCGACGTCCTGGTCGGCGGGGACGACGAGGACGAGGACGGCACGCCCTACCTGCGCGCCGAGGTCGAGTGGCTGGCCGAGGAGGAGGCCGCCGAGGAGGCGGCCGGTGACCAGGAGGTGGGGTCCTCCCCGCCCGGCGGGGGCCCGGACGAGGGGCTGGTGGCCGAGGTGGCCCGCGGGTCGCTCGACGTGCTGGAGCGCGGGGTGGGCTCGCTGTTCACCCGCTACGTGAGCGCCGTGGCGAGCCTGCAGACCGGCGGCGCGGAGACCGCCGTGGCCGGCGACGCGCAGGACCTCGAGGGCACCGACGCGCTCCTCGACGTCGTCGACGGGGACGCCCGCGCGCTGTCCTACCTGGTGGCCTCGGCGGCGCTGCTGACCACCGAGGACCGGCAGGCGCTCCTGGCCGAGTCGGCGACCCGGCGGCGGCTGGTGGCCGAGACGCGGATGCTGCGCCGGGAGCTGACCCTGCTCCGGACGGTGGGGGCGGTCCCGGCGCCGCTGCAGCAGTTCGCCGGCCCGACCAGCCTCAACTAGGCGGAGGACCCCCTACCCCCGTGGAGGACCTCCCTGCCCCCCACCGCTCGCAAGCTCGCGGCGGGACCCTGCAGGAAGGCCGGTGGAGGCTCGCGGCGGGACCCTGCGGGGGGCCGTCCCAGGACGTCACCCCCGGCCGAGGTCGTCGCGGGCGGCGAACAGCGCCGCGACCACGTAGACCAGCAGCGCGGCGAACGGGGCCACCGCCAGCGCCGGCGGGCTGGACAGCTCCAGCCCGGTGGTCACCCGGGTGCCGACGTCGCCGAGCTGGGCCGGCGTCGGCCCGGGCGCGAGCAGCTCCCCCAGCTGCCAGGCGAGGACCCCGGCCAGCGCGGTGCCGAGCGCGGTGCCCACCACGGTGGCCACGCCCCGCCGGCGGCGCATCCCCCAGGCGATCCCGCCGGCGAGCAGGCCGAGGCCGGCGAGGACGAGCACCAGCACCGAGTCGTCGGCGACCAGCAGCTCCGCCGACGGGCGCCCGACCGGCACCGCCCCGCCCTCGACCACCTCGAACCGGGCCCGCGGCGCCAGCCAGACCCACAGCAGGCCGGCCGGGACACCCGCGAGCGCGACGAGCGCCGCCCACAGCGCCGCCCCCCGCAGGTCCCGCCGCAGCTCCGCCAGCAGCGCGGCACCGGCCGGCCGGGCGGGCGGCACCGCGGCCGGGACGGCACCGGGGGCGACGTCCCCGGCGCCGGAGGCGGCGTTCCCGGCGCCGGGAGCGGTGCCCGCGGCGCCGACCACCGAGGCGGGCGGGGCGTACGGGCTGTCGGGGAGCGGAGACGGGCTGCTCACGACCCCCAGTGAACCCCGCGGAGCGGACGGCCCGCTCCCGGGCGTGCCGGTCACAGCAGGGCGACGCTGGTCGGTCCCAGCAGTGCCTTGATGTCGCCCATGAGGGCCGTGCTCGGCCGCACCCGCAGCCCCTGGTCCAGCCGCAGCACCGTCTCGCGCCCGTTGTTGAGCAGCTTGAGGTGCACCTCGGTGGTGCCCGGGTGGCTGCCCAGCACCTCGCGCAGCCGTTCGACCACCGGCGGGGTGCAGCGGGCCGCGGCCATCGACACGAGCACCGGGCCGCGGGGGCCCTCGGTGAGCTCGGGGACGGTCACCTCGGAGCCGAACAGCGAGGGCTGGTCGTCGCGGCGGCTGATCCGGCCCTTGACCACGACGATCTGGTCGCGGACGACCTTCTCCGAGACCTCCGCCCAGGTCTTCGGGAAGAACAGCACCTCGATGCCGGACTCGAGGTCCTCCAGCGTCGCGATGGCCCACGGCGCGCCCTGCTTGTTGGTGCGGGGCTGCACCGAGGTGAGGATGCCGGCGATCGTGACGTTCGCGCCGTCCTCGACCCCGCCGGCGTTGATCTCCGCGATCGGGGTGTCCGCGTTGGCGGCGAGCACGTGCTCGACGCCGTGCAGCGGGTGGTCGGAGACGTAGAGGCCGAGCATGTCGCGCTCGAAGACCAGCCGCTCGGACTTCGACCAGTCCGCCGTCGGGACGGCGATGTCCAGCGCGCTGCCGAACGGGTCGTCCCCGTCGCCGCCGAAGCTGCCGAACAGGTCGAACTGGCCCTCGGCCTCCTTGCGCTTGAGCGACATGGCGGCGTCGACGGCCTGGGCGTGGATGGCGGCGATGCCCTGGCGCGAGTGGCCGAGGGAGTCGAAGGCGCCGGCCTTGGCCAGGGACTCGATGACCTTCTTGTTGCAGGCCACCGTGTCGATCTTGCGCATGAAGTCGGCGAAGTCCTTGAACGCGCCCTTCTCCTCGCGCGCCCGGACGATCGAGTCGACGACGTTGGTGCCCACGTTGCGCACCGACGCCAGGCCGAAGCGGATGTCGGTGCCGACCGCGGTGAAGTCCCAGGAGGACTCGTTGACGTCCGGCGGGAGCACCTTGATGCCCATCCGGCGGCACTCGGCCAGGTAGACCGGCCGGCGGTCCTTGTCGTCGCCGACGCTGGTGAGCAGCCCGGCCATGTACTCGGCCGGGTAGTTGGCCTTGAGGTAGGCCGTCCAGTAGGAGACCAGGCCGTAGGCCGCCGAGTGCGCCTTGTTGAACGCGTAGTCGGCGAACGGGACGAGGATGTCCCACAGGGTCTTGATCGCGGCGTCGGAGTAGCCGCGCTCCTTCATGCCGGCCTCGAAGCCGACGAACTCGGCGTCGAGGACGGACTTCTTCTTCTTGCCCATCGCGCGGCGCAGCAGGTCGGCCTTGCCGAGCGAGTACCCGGCGACCTTCTGCGCGATCGCCATGACCTGCTCCTGGTACACGATCAGGCCGTACGTGCCGCCCAGGATGTCCTCGAGCGGCTCGGCCAGCTCGGGGTGGATCGGCGTGATCTCCTGCTGGCCGTTCTTGCGCAGCGCGTAGTTGGTGTGCGAGTTCGCGCCCATCGGGCCCGGCCGGTAGAGCGCGCCGACCGCGGAGATGTCCTCGAAGTTGTCCGGCCGCATGAGCCGCAGCAGCGAGCGCATCGGCCCGCCGTCGAACTGGAAGACGCCGAGGGTGTCACCGCGGGCCAGCAGGTCGTAGGTGGCCTTGTCGGTGAGGTCCTTGCTGATCTCGTCGAGGTCGATCGGCTCCTTGCCGTTCGCGACGATGTTGCGCAGCGCGTCGTCGATGACCGTGAGGTTGCGCAGGCCCAGGAAGTCCATCTTCAGCAGGCCGAGCGTCTCGCAGGTCGGGTAGTCGAACTGCGTGATGATCGCGCCGTCGTTCTCGCGGCGCATGATCGGGATCGAGTCGATCAGCGGGTAGCGGCCGATGATGACGCCGGCCGCGTGCACGCCCCACTGCCGCTTCAGGCCCTCGAGCTTGCGCGCCTGGTCGACGACCTCGGCCGCGCCGGGGTCGGACTCGTAGCGGGCGCGGAACTCCGCGGCCTCCTTGTAGCGCGGGTGGGCCGGGTCGAAGACGCCCGACAGCGGGATGCCCTTGCCCATCACGTCCGGGGGCATGAGCTTGGTCAGCTCGTCGCCCACCGAGTAGGGGCGGTCGAGCACCCGGGCGGCGTCCTTGATCGCGGCCTTGGCCTTGATGGTGCCGTAGGTGACGATCTGGCTGACCCGCTCCTCGCCGTACTTCCGCGAGACGTACTGGATGACCTCCCCGCGGCGGCGGTCGTCGAAGTCGATGTCGACGTCGGGCATCGAGACGCGCTCGGGGTTGAGGAACCGCTCGAAGATCAGCCCGTGCTGCAGCGGGTCGAGGTCGGTGATGCCCATGGCGTAGGCGGCCAGCGAGCCCGCGGCCGAGCCGCGGCCGGGGCCGACGCGGATGCCGTTGTCCTTGGCCCAGTTGATGAAGTCGGCGACCACGAGGAAGTACCCGGGGAAGCCCATCTGGGTGATGATCCCGACCTCGTAGTCGGCCTGCTTGCGCACGTGGTCGGGGATGCCGTTCGGGTAGCGCTTGTGCAGCCCCCGCTCGACCTCCTTGACGAACCAGGAGGTCTCGTCCTCCCCCGGCGGCAGGGGGAACCGCGGCATGAGGTCGGCGCCCTCGGTGAAGGCCACCTCGCACTGCTCGGCGACCAGCAGCGTGTTGTCGCACGCCGAGGCCAGGTCGCCGGGGAACAGCGCGCGCATCTCGGCGGCGCTCTTCAGGTAGTAGCCGTCGCCGTTGAACTTGAAGCGGTTGGTCTCGTTCAGCCGCGCCCCGGTCTGGATGCACAGCAGGGCGTCGTGGGCCTCGGCGTCCTCCTTGTGCGTGTAGTGGAGGTCGTTGGTGGCCAGCAGCGGGATGCCCAGGTCCTTCGCGATCTCCAGCAGCTGCGGGCGGGTCTTCTGCTCGATGGACAGGCCGTGGTCCATCAGCTCGGCGTAGAAGTTCTCCTTGCCGAAGATGTCCTGGAAGTCGGCGGCCGCCTGCCGGGCGCGGTCGAGCTTGCCCGCGCGCAGCCACATGTTGACCTCGCCGGACGGGCAGCCCGTCGTCGCGATGAGGCCCGTGCCGTAGCGCTCGAGCAGGTCGCGGTCGAAGCGCGGCTTGCGGTACTGGCCCTCGAGGCTGGCCAGCGAGGAGATGCGGAAGAGGTTGTGCATCCCCTCGGTGGTGCGCGCCAGCAGGGTCATGTGCGTGTAGGCGGCCTTGCCGCGGGAGGACCCGCCCTCGCCGTCCTCGTCGATGAGGTTGTCGCCGAAGTCGAACGGCGCCCGGTCGAACCGCGAGCCGGGCGTGTAGTAGCCCTCCATGCCGATGATCGGCTTCACGCCGGCGGCCTTGGCCTGCTTGTAGAAGTCGTAGGCGCCGAAGACGTTGCCGTGGTCGGTCATGGCCAGCGCCGGCATGCCCTGCTCGGCCGCGGCCTTCGTCACCTCGGGCAGCTTGGCCGCCCCGTCGAGCATCGAGTACTCGGTGTGGACGTGCAGGTGCGCGAACGAGTCGGTGCTCTGGGCGGCGCTGCTGCTCACGGCGGTGCGGTGCTCCTCACGGGTCGTGCTGGCCCGGCCGTCGGGTGCTCCGGCGGGCGACCGGCGGGGAAGACCGGGCGGCGCGGTGCGGGCTCGGGACTGGTCCGGCCGGGCACCGACGCAGGCCCGGGCCGGTCCCCTGATCCTCGCACCGGGGACGTTCTACGCCGAGGGTCTGACAGGACGTGTCCCGGCGCGGCGGGACGACCCCGTCACAGTCGGCGGCGCATGGTGACGTGCCGGATGCCGGCCTCCTCGTACTCCTCGCCGACGGCGGTGTAGCCGGCCCGCTCGTAGAAGCCGCGGGCGGTGACCTGCGCGTGCAGCTCCACCTCGGTCAGGCCGCGCAGCGCCGCCTGCCGGTGCAGCTCGGTCAGCACCGCGGCGCCGTGCCCGGCGCCGCGGGCGGCGGCGTCGACGGCCATGCGGCCGATCACCCCCCGCCCGTCGCGCTCGAGCAGCCGCCCGGTGGCCACCACCCGGCCGGCCAGGTCGCCGTGGAGGCCCCGGCTGACCGCGTGGACGGCGGTGGCGTCGGCGGCGTCCTGCTCGACCTCCGGCGGCACGCCCTGCTCCTCGACGAAGACCCGGGTGCGCACCGCGACCACCTCCGGCCAGTCGGCGGCGGTGGCGACGCCGGCCGTCGGGGCGCTCACGCGGGCGCCCCGCCGGTGGCGCGCGGCGCGGGCAGCGCCTCGGGCAGCGCCGACGACGGCACGAGCAGGAACCGCAGGTCGACCGCGGCGTGCAGCAGCACCGGCAGCAGCAGCGACCCCGTCTCCAGGTACAGCGCCGCGAACACCCCGCCCAGCACGCCGGTGAGCACGACCCCGCCCACCCCCTGGTAGGCGTGCGCCAGCCCGAAGGCCACGGCCGCGACGGCGACCAGGACCGCGTGCGGCAGCCCGCCGCCCACCGCGGCGACCACCGCGAGGAAAAACCCGCGGTAGAGCCACTCCTCGCACACCCCCGCGGTCACCCCGACGACGGTGAACAGCCGCCGCTCGGACCGGCTGCGCGGCAGCAGGGCCAGGGTGGCGTGCACGGGCGGCTCGGCGTGCCGGCCCTGGGCGGGCGGGGAGGTGCCCGGCTGCGGCGTGCCCGCACGGGTCAGCGCCCCGCTGCGCAGCACCCGGACCGAGACCAGCGCCAGGACCAGGACCAGCAGCGCGGCGGCGCCGGTGACCGGTCCCGGCGGGCCGGTGGGCCAGGCCAGCCCGACGGCGGCGGCGTCGACGTCCGGCGCTGCCAGCCAGACGACGAGGGCGAGGGCCGCCAGCCCCCACTCGAGGACCAGCAGCCGCCGGTAGAAGGAGCGCCGGGCGGCCGGGTCGGTGCGCAGCCGGCCCTCGAAGCGGCGGTGCAGCACGTGCCCGACCAGCGGCTCGCCGGCGACGAGGTAGACCCCGACGACCACGGCCGACAGCGCGGCGGGGCCCCAGTCGGCGAGGGTGGCGGGGAGGCCGGTCACGGGAGGGTCAGGACTCGGCGCGCAGGACGGCCAGCGCCCCGGCGAGGTCGTCCGGGTAGTCGCTGGTGAACTCGACCCGGTGCCCGTCGGCGGGGTGCGCGAAGCCCAGCCGCACCGCGTGCAGCCACTGCCGGGACACCCCGAGCCGGGCGGCCAGCGTCGGGTCGGCGCCGTAGGCGGTGTCGCCGACGCAGGGGTGGCGCAGCGCGGAGAAGTGCACCCGGATCTGGTGGGTGCGGCCGGTCTCGAGGTGGATGTCGACCAGGCTGGCGGCCGGGAAGGCCTCGATCACCTCGTAGTGGGTGACCGACGGGCGCCCCCCGGAGACGACGGCGAACTTCCAGTCGTGCCGCGGGTGCCGGTCGATGGGCGCGTCGATGGTGCCGCGCGAGGGGTCGGGGTGGCCCTGTACGAGCGCGTGGTAGCCCTTGTCGACCGTCCGCTCCTTGAACGCCGCCTTGAGCAGCGTGTAGGCGCGCTCGCTCTTGGCGACGACCATCAGCCCCGTCGTGGCGGCGTCGAGGCGGTGCACCACGCCCTGCCGCTCCGGGGCGCCGGAGGTGGAGATGCGGTAGCCGGCCGCGGCGAGCCCGCCGACGACGGTCGGGCCCTCCCAGCCGGGGCTCGGGTGCGCCGCGACGCCGACCGGCTTGTCGACGACCACCACGTCGTCGTCGTCGTGGACGACGGTCAGGCCGGGCACCGGCTCGGGCGGCGGCGCCTCCCCCGGCGGCGGGGGCAGCTCGACCTCCAGCCAGCTGCCGCCGGTGAGCCGGTCGCCCTTGCCGCGGACGCGGCCGTCGACCCACACCTTGTCGGCGTCGGCGAGGTCGGCGGCGACCGCGCGGGACAGCCCGAACAGCCGCGCCAGCGCCTGGTCCACCCGCTGGCCCTCCAGGCCGTCGGGCACCGGGAGGGCGCGGTGCTGACCGGGAGCGCTCACCGGTCCATCGTGACAGGTCAGCCGCGGGACACCGCGCCGTCGCCGCGGTCGCGGGTCCGGGTGCCGTCGAACTCGACGCCGCGCAGCGCGAGGTAGGCCCCGAGCAGCCCGCCGCAGACGATCGCGGAGTCGGCCAGGTTGAAGATCGGGTACACCTCGCCGTCCGGCGCGAACACCGACAGGAAGTCGACGACGCCGCCGCGCAGGAACCCCGGCTCGCGGAACACGCGGTCGACCAGGTTGCCCAGGGCGCCGCCGAGGACCAGCCCCAGCGCGACTGCCCAGCCGGTGGAGTACAGCCGCCGCGCCGTCCGGACGATCACCACGGCGACGGCGACCGCGACCAGCGTGAAGACGACGGTGAAGCCCTCGGCGAAGGAGAAGGCGGCGCCGGTGTTGCGCGCGTGCGTGAGGTACAGCGCCCCGCCGAGCACCCGGAGGTTCTCGCCGCGGTCGATCGTGGCGACGACGAGCAGCTTGCTGCCGAGGTCGGCGAGGAAGACGGCCGCGGCGAGCAGGAGGAGCAGCCGCGTGCGCGCGCGCCGGGCCGGTGCCGGGGCGGCAGCGTCCGCGGCGGCAGCGTGCACGGCGGCGTCGTACACGGCGGCGTCGTCCGGAGCGGCCGCGGCGGGGGCCTCCGCGGGGTCCTCGGGTCGCTCGCTCAGCGGGGGGCTCCTCGTGCTCGCGGCGGTGTGCGGGTGGCCGCGGGAGGCGGCCGGCGAGCCCGACGATAGCCTCGGCGGCCGTGCCTCCCGGCCCGCGGCGCGGCCGTACCACCGCCGCGACGGTGAGGCAGCTCACCGCCGGGTAGACGAATCTCACACCCCGCCGAGGGCGTCCCGGGACGCCGTTCGGCCGATCGTCGGAGATGGCGCACGTCCACCCGGCAGGAAGGCAGTCGTGTCCACCGACCTCGGTTCAGCCACCGACCCCGATGTGGTGCTCGTCGGCGGGGGCATCATGAGCGCGACCCTGGCGTCGCTGCTCGGTGTCATCGCGCCGGAGTGGAGCATCACCGTCTTCGAGTCCGCGGACGCGGTGGCGGGCGAGAGCTCGGACGCGTGGAACAACGCCGGCACCGGGCACGCGGCGCTGTGCGAGCTGAACTACACGCCCGCGGGGCCGGACGGCCGGGTGGACACCACCAAGGCCCGCCTCATCAACGAGCAGTTCCAGGTGTCGCGCCAGTTCTGGTCGCACCTGGTGCGCAGCGGCCTGACCGGCTCGCCCAAGGAGTTCATCTCCCCCGTCCCGCACGTCAGCTTCGTGACCGGGGAGGGCGGGCGCACCTACATGCGCAACCGCCATGCGGCGCTGTCGGCCGAGCCGCTGTTCGCCGGGCTCGAGTACACCGACGACCCCGCCGAGCTGGCGGGGTGGGTGCCGCTGGTCATGGACGGCCGCGACCCCGCGCAGGTCGTCGCCGCGACCCGCTCGGTCGCCGGCACCGACGTCAACTTCGGCGCGCTGACCCGGCTGCTGCTCGAGCAGGGCGAGGCCCGCGGCGTGCAGGTGCACACCGGCCAGCGGGTCACCGGCCTGGAGAAGCGCGACGACGGCCGCTGGAAGGTCACCGTCACCGACGGGCGGACCGGCGAGGAGCGCACCGTGCGCGCCCGGTTCGTCTTCGTCGGCGCCGGCGGCGGCGCGCTGCCGCTGCTGCAGAAGGCGGCGGTCCCCGAGATCCGCGGGTTCGGCGGCTTCCCGGTCAGCGGCATGTTCCTGCGCACCCGCTCCCCCGAGCTGGTCAGCCGGCACCAGGCCAAGGTCTACGGGCAGGCCGCCGTCGGGGCGCCGCCCATGTCGGTGCCGCACCTGGACCTGCGCCTGGTCGACGGCGAGTTCTCGCTGCTGTTCGGCCCCTACGCCGGCTGGTCGCCGAAGTTCCTCAAGGCCGGCTCGGTGTTCGACCTGCCGCTGTCGGTCAAGCCGAACAACCTCGGCTCGATGCTGGGCGTGGCCCGCACCGAGCTGGCGCTGACCAAGTACCTGGTCACCGAGCTGCTGCAGTCGCGCAAGGCCCGCCACCGCACGCTGACGGAGTTCGTGCCCCTGGCCGAGCAGGCCGACTGGGAGATGATCACCGCCGGCCAGCGGGTGCAGGTCATCAAGCGCGACCCGAGGAGCGGCAAGGGCGTGCTGCAGTTCGGCACCGAGCTCATCGTCGGCGGCGACGGCTCGATCGCGGGCCTGCTGGGCGCCTCCCCCGGCGCCTCGACGGCGGTCTCGGCGATGCTCTCGCTGGTCGAGCGGGCGTTCCCCGACCGGGTGGCCGCGCGCCGCGCCGCGCTCGAGGAGGCGATCCCCTCCTACGGCCGCGACCTCTCCTCCGACCCGGCCCTGCTGGCGGCCGTCCGCGCGGACACGACGCAGACCCTCGAGCTCAACGGCTGAGGTCCGCTCCGTTCCCGCGACTGGGGGGAGTCGTCGTCCGGGGGCCGCTCAGTCGGACTCGGTCGCGGCGCCCTGCTCGCCGCGCCAGGTGGCCAGCCGGCCCGCGCGGCTGACCGCCCGCAGCCGGCGCTCGGCCTCCGGGCGGGAGCGGCGGGCCGACACCAGCAGCGCCTGGTCCCCGCGCATGAGCCGGGTGGTCTCGTCGGGCACGAACGACCGCCCGTCGCGGACGATCAGCACCACCGCGGCGTCCTCGGGCAGCCGCAGCTCGGGCAGGTAGACGCCGTGCAGCCGGGAGCCGTCGGGCACCCGCATCTGCATGAGCTCGGCGTCGAGCTCCTCCAGCGGCGCTGACTCCACCTCGATCTCGCGCGGGGTCAGCGGCGCGGCGATGCCCAGCCGGCGGGCCACCCAGGGCAGCGACGAGCCCTGCACGACGGTGAAGACGACGACCAGCACGAAGACCGTGTCGAAGACGAACGAGGCGCCGGGCACCTGCGCGGTGAGCGGGAAGGTGGCCAGCACGATCGGCACCGCGCCGCGCAGCCCCGCCCAGGACACGAACGCCTGCTGCACCGCCGGCATGCGGAACCAGACGAGGCTCGCCAGCACCGACAGCGGCCGCGCCACCAGCAGCAGCGCCAGCCCGACCAGCAGCGCCGGGCCGATCGCGTCGGGCAGCCGGCCGGGCGAGACCAGCAGCCCGAGCAGGACGAACAGCCCGATCTGGGCCAGCGTGGCCATGCCCTCCGCGAAGCCGATCGTGACCGCCCGGTGCGGCAGCGCCGCGTTGCCGAGCACCAGCCCGCACAGGTAGACGGCGACGAAGCCCGACGTGTGCGCCAGCGACGCCGACGCGAACGCGAGCACGCACAGCGCCAGCGTGGCCAGCGGGTAGAAGCCCGACAGCGGCAGCGCCGCGCGGCGCAGCAGCCAGGCACCCCCGGCCCCGAGCGCCAGCCCGACCACCGCGCCGCCGACCAGCTCGGCGACCACCACCACCACGGTCACCCACCAGGACTCCGTCTCCTCCCCGGTGAGCGCGTCGGACAGCACTGCGACCAGCAGGATGACGGGCGCGTCGTTGAGCCCGGACTCCACCTCCAGCGCGGCCACCATCCGGCGCGGCAGGGGCAGCCGGCGCAGGGTCGCGAACACCGCGGCGGCGTCGGTCGAGCTCACGACGGCGCCCAGCAGCAGCGCGAACGGCCAGTCCAGGTCCAGGAGCCAGACGCCGACCGCCGCCGTCGTCGCCACGCTGACCACGACGCCGACCGTCGACAGGGCCAGCCCCGGCCCGACGGCGCGGCGGACGTCGCCCCACCGGGTGGTCAGGCCGCCCTCGGCGAGGATGACGACGAGCGCGGCGACGCCGAGGGTCTGGGTGAGCGCGACGTCCTCGAACTCGATGCCCAGCCCGCTCTCCCCCAGCGCCACACCGAGCGCGAGGTAGAGCAGCAGGCTCGGCAGACCCAGCCGGTCGGCCACGCGCAGGGCGACCGCGGCCACGAGCACCACCAGCGCCCCGACTGCCAGGGCGAGCGTGACCGTGGTGTTCACCGCCCGCTCCCCATGGTGATCAGTCTCCCGTACGCCCGCGGCCGGGCCGCCGCGCCTGGACGTGGGCGCGCTCGACGGCTCGGGGACGAGGGGAGGGCAGGGTGGGAGGATCGGTCCGTGAGCTCTCCGTTCCGTGCGCTGCCGCCCCAGGTCGACCTGCCCGCGCTCGAGCAGGACGTGCTGCGCCGCTGGGAGGACGCCGACGTCTTCGCCCGGTCGCTGGAGGCCTCGCAGGGCCGCCCGCAGTGGGTCTTCTACGAGGGCCCGCCCACCGCCAACGGGCGCCCGGGCACCCACCACATCGAGGCCCGGGCGTTCAAGGACGTCTTCCCCCGCTTCAAGACGATGCAGGGCTGGCACGTGCCCCGCCGCGCCGGCTGGGACTGCCACGGCCTGCCGGTCGAGATCGCCGTCGAGCAGGAGCTCGGCTTCGCCGGCAAGCCCGACATCGAGCGCTACGGCATCGCCGAGTTCAACGCCCGCTGCCGCGAGTCGGTCATGCGGCACGTGGACGCGTTCAGCGACCTCACCCGCCGCATGGGCTACTGGGTCGACATGTCCACCGCGTACTGGACGATGGACCCCTCCTACATCGAGAGCGTCTGGTGGTCGCTCAAGCAGGTCTTCGACAAGGGCCTGCTGGTCGAGGACCACCGCGTCGCCCCGTACTGCCCGCGCTGCGGCACCGGCCTGTCCGACCACGAGGTCGCCCAGGGCTACGAGTCGATCACCGACCCCTCGGTGTACGTCCGGCTGCCGGTCACCGACGGCGAGTGGGCCGGGAAGGCCGACCTGCTGGTCTGGACGACGACGCCGTGGACGCTGCCGTCGAACACCGCCGTCGCGGTGCACCCCGACGTCACGTACCTGGTGGCGCGCGACAACTCCGACCCGGCCCGCCCCACCCTCGTCGTCGCCGAGCCGCTGCTGGGCGCCGTCTTCGGCGACACCGACGACGTCGAGGTGCTGGCGCGCACGACCGGCCGCGACTGGGAGCGCACCCACTACCGGCGCCCGTTCGAGCTGGTCGACTTCCCCGAGGGCCCCGACGGTCGGCCGCAGGACGCGCACTACGTCGTCCTCGCCGACTACGTCACCACCGACGACGGCACCGGCCTGGTCCACCAGTCCCCCGCGTTCGGCGCCGACGACCTCGCCGTCTGCCGCGCCTACGGCCTGCCGGTGGTCAACCCGATCGACGCCTCCGGCCACTTCCTGCCGGAGGTGCCGCTGGTCGGCGGGCGCTTCTTCAAGGCCGCCGACGACGCCCTCGTCGTCGACCTGCAGCAGCGCGGCGTCCTGTGGCGCGAGCAGCGCTACGAGCACAGCTACCCGCACTGCTGGCGCTGCCACACGCCGCTCATGTACTACGCGCAGCCGTCCTGGTACATCCGCACCAGCGCGGTCAAGGACCAGCTGCTCGCGGAGAACGAGAAGACGCACTGGCACCCCGAGACCATCCAGTGGGGCCGCTACGGCGACTGGCTGAACAACAACGTCGACTGGGCGCTGTCCCGCGACCGGTACTGGGGCACCCCGCTGCCGATCTGGCGCAACGACGCCGACCCGTCCCGCACGGTCGTCGTCGGCTCGCTGGCGGAGCTGTCGGAGCTGGCCGGCCGCGACCTGTCCGACCTGGACCCGCACCGCCCCTTCATCGACGAGGTGACCTTCACCCGCCCCGGCGAGGAGGGGACCTACCGGCGCGTGCCGCAGGTCATCGACGCCTGGTACGACTCCGGCTCCATGCCCTTCGCGCAGTGGGGCGCGCCGCACCGGAACCGGGAGGAGTTCGAGGCGGCCTACCCGGCGCAGTTCATCTGCGAGGCGATCGACCAGACCCGCGGCTGGTTCTACTCGCTGATGGCCGTCGGCACGCTGGTCTTCGGCAGGAACTCCTACGAGAACGTGCTGTGCCTGGGCCACATCCTCGCCGAGGACGGCCGCAAGATGAGCAAGCACCTGGGCAACATCCTCGAGCCGATCCCGCTCATGGACCGGCACGGCGCCGACGCCGTCCGCTGGTTCATGCTGGCCGGCGGCTCGCCGTGGTCGGCGCGGCGGGTCGGGCACGAGACGCTGTCCGAGGTGGTCCGCAAGGTCCTGCTGACCTACTGGAACACCGCCAGCTTCCTCACCCTGTACGCCGAGACCAACGGCTGGGACCCGGCCGCCTCCCCCGCTCCCCCGCGGGCCGAGCGGCCGCTGCTGGACCGCTGGGCGCTCGCCCAGCTGGCCGCGGTCACCGAGGGCGTCACCGACGCGCTGGAGGCCTTCGACACCCAGGGCGCCGGGCGGCTGCTCGCGCAGTTCGTCGACGACCTGTCCAACTGGTACGTCCGCCGCTCGCGGCGCCGGTTCTGGGACGGCGACCCCTCGGCGCTGGGCACCCTGCACGAGGTGCTCGACGGGCTGACCCGGCTGATGGCGCCGTTCACCCCGTTCGTCACCGAGGAGGTCTGGACGCGCGTCGTGCGGCCGGGCCTCGGCGACGACGCCCCGGACTCGGTGCACCTGGCGTCCTGGCCGGCCGTCGACGAGGACGCCCGCGACCCGCAGCTGGTGGCGCAGGTGGACCTGGTGCGCCGGCTGGTGGAGCTGGGCCGGGCGGCGCGGACCTCGGCGAGGGTGCGCACCCGCCAGCCGCTGGCGCGGGCCCTGGTCGCCGCGCCCGGCTGGTCCGCGATGGGCCGCGACCTGGTGGCCGAGGTCGCCGACGAGCTCAACGTGGCCGAGCTCGACGAGCTGGCGGCGGTGGGCGGCGACCTGGTCGACGTCAGCGTCAAGGTCGACTTCCGCGCCGTCGGGCGGCGGCTGGGCAAGCAGGTGCAGGCGGTGGCGAAGGCCGTCGCCGCGGCCGACCCCGCCGCCCTGGTCGCGGCCTACCGGGCCGGGACCGCGTCGGTCGACGTCGACGGCGAGGCGGTGCCGCTGGCCGAGGGCGACCTGGTGGTCACCGAGACCCCGCGCGAGGGCTGGACGGTGGCCAGCGCCGCCGGGCTGACCGTGGCGCTGGACCTCACGCTCACCCCGGAGCTGGAGCGGGCCGGGCTGGTCCGCGAGGCGGTGCGGCTGGTGCAGGAGGCCCGCAAGAACGCGGGCCTGGCGGTCAGCGACCGGATCGAGCTGTGGTGGACCGCCGACGGGCCGATGGCCGAGGCGCTCACCGCGTCCGGCGAGCAGCTGGCCGGCGAGGTGCTCGCCACCGCCGTCCACGCGGGTACCGCGGGCGAGGGTGCCGGCGTCGAGGGGCCGAACGGCTCCCGCTTCTGGCTCGCCCGGGCCTGACCTCGTGGCCGCCTGACGCGGCCGCCCGCCGCGGTCAGCCGCGGCGGGCGGCCCTGCGGGCGCGCTCGACGGTGGCCAGGTGCGCGTCCGGTCCGCAGACCGCGCACGGGGTGAACCCGTCGGTGCGCGCCTCGTTCACCGGCAGCGGGATCGGCTCCCGGCCGGCCAGCCAGGGGCAGTCGGCCAGGTGGTAGCGCGGGTGCTCGTCGACGACGAGCACCTCGTCGGTCAGGTCCACGACCAGGAGCAGGTCGGTGACCTCGACGTCCTCCTCCGGGGTGTCGCCCCCGTTCAGGGACGCGCCCGTGGCGGCGCCGCGGGCGGGCTGCGCGGGGGCCCGGGCGGGCGCCTCGGCGGCGGCGGGCCCGGCGGGTGGCCCGTCCGTCTCGGGGGCCTCGTGCCGCCCGGC
>NZ_JBHSGR010000002.1:0-259521 GCF_042654585.1 Geodermatophilus arenarius | reverse complement strand
CGACGACGGCGCCGCTGCCGGGGCCTCGGTCGCCGGGGCGGGCGCGCGCCCGGGGCGGCGGCACCGGCGGGAGGCCCATGCGCAGCGAGCGGTCCGGGCCGGTGGCGTCGGGACGCCCCGCGCGCGGGCCGGCGTAGGGGCGCTGCGCACCCACCCCGCTGTCCCGCCAGGTGTCGGCAGTGCTCGCCGAGGCCATGGCGTACCTCCCGGTCCGGACGTCCTGGCCCCTCCGGGCCGCTGTCGGTCCTCACGGTAGCGACGGGGAGCCGCCGGCAGGGGGAGTTGCCGGGCTCGACGCGCGACAGGTCGGCCTGTCGATTTGGCAACTCTGGGTGAGTCGCGGGGTGGGTGTGACGGGCGTGTCGCCCGGGCCGGGCGGGACGACCCGCGGGGAGGACGCTCAGCGCCCCTCGGGCAGCCGCCAGCGCAGCGGGGGAGCGGCGTCGTCGGCGTCGTCGGCGTCGTCGGGGAGGGGCAGGTCCTCCGCGGCCGGCCGCAGCTGCCGGACCACCGCCTCGACCTCCGCCGGGACGGGCACCGGCGTCTCGCCGACGCCGAGGTCGTCGAAGCGGCGCGCGGCGGCGAGCACGGAGCGCTCGTAGGAGCCGACCGTCTCGTTGTAGCGGGTCAGCGTCGAGCCCAGCGCCGAGCCGAGGCGGGTGAGGTGGCCGGAGAGCGTGGTGAGCCGGGCGTGCAGCCGGCGGCCGGTCTCGATGACCTGGTCGGCGTCGCGGGCCAGGCGCTCCTGCCGCCAGGAGTGCGCCACCGTGCGCAGCAGCGCGAGCAGCGTGCTCGGAGTGGCGATGACGACGTCGCGGCCGAAGCCGTACTCGAGCAGGCCGGGCTCGGCCTCCAGGGCGGTGGTGAGGAACCCGTCGGAGGGGACGAACAGCACGGTGAACGGCGCGGCCGGGCGGAACGCGGTGGGGTAGCGGCGCTGGGCGAGGGCGTCGACGTGCGCGCGCAGCTGCCGGGCGTGCGCGGCGACCCGCTGCACCCGCACCGTCTCCTCGGTCGCCTGGGTGGCCTCGATGTAGCCGGTGAAGGGGACCTTCGCGTCGACGACGACCTGCCGGCCGTCGGCGAGGGTGACCACGAGGTCGGGCCGGACGCCGGCGCCCTCGTCGTTGGTCGACGACGGCTGCTCGACGAAGTCGCAGTGCTCGAGCAGGCCGGCCACCTCGACCACCCGGCGCAGCTGGATCTCGCCCCAGCGGCCACGGACGTGCGGCGTGCGCAGCGCGGTGACCAGCGCCGCGGTCTCCTGGCGCAGCATCGCACTGGTCTGCCCGACGGTGCCCATCTGCTCGCGCAGCTCGCCGTGCGCGGTGGCCCGGGCCTGTTCCATGCCGGCGAGCAGCCGGTGCAGGTGGTCCAGCGACTCGTGCAGCGGGTCCAGCCCGGCCTCGGCGGGGCGGCGGCGGGCCAGCAGCGCGACCACCCCGAGGGTCACGGCCGCCCCCAGCAGCACCCCGAGGAGCAGACCGAGCAGGAGGGAGGCAGCGTCCACGGACAGCAGGGTGCAACACCCGGCCGACAACTCCCGGGAGGCGGCCCCGTCCCACCTCCCGTGGCCCCCCTGCAGGGTCCGCCGCGAGCCTGCGGGGGGCAGGGGGGTCCTCCTTTTCAGGCGTCGACGGGGACCGGGGCGTGTGCCGCCTCGTGGTCGAGCAGCCAGCGCTTGACCGGCGTGCCCCAGCGGAAGCCGCCCAGCCCGCCGTCGGAGCCGAGCACCCGGTGGCACGGGACGAACAGCGCGGCGGCGTTGCGGGCGCACGCGTTGGCCGCGGCCCGCACCGCCGAGGGGCGGCCGCAGCGGGCGGCGAACTCGGCGTAGGTGTCCGGCTGCCCCGGCGGCACGGTCCGCAGCACCTCCCAGGCGTCCTCGAGGAACGGCCCGGAGCGCTGCCGGACGGGGACGGTGTCGATCGCGCCGACGTCGCCGGCGGCGTGCGCCTCCACGACGTCGAGGACCGGCAGGTGCTCCACCCGCTCGACCCAGGTGGGCCGCAGCGCGCGGTGCACGACGGGCAGCAGCTCGGCGACGTCGCCGGTCCAGCCGGCGGCCAGGACGACGTCGCCGCCGTCGGGCCCGGGTGCGACGACGACGGTGAAGGGACCGGGCGGGGTGGCCACGGTCGCGTAGCGGGCGGACGGGGTCATGACGCACTCCGATCGGCGGGGGAGCGGGTGAACAGTGTGGGCGCCGCGAGCGCCCAGAGGTGCACCGCGGCGTACGAGCGCCACGGCCGCCAGCGCCCGGCGGCCTCGGCGTCGGAGCTGCCGAGGGCGGCGAGGGCGCGGCGCAGCGCGAGGTCACCGGGCAGCCACACGTCGGGGTCGCCGAGGCCGCGCATCACCACCAGCGCCGCCGTCCACGGCCCGATGCCGGGCAGCGCCAGCAGGTCGCGGGCGGCCGCCTCGCGGTCGCAGCCGGGGTCGAGGACCACCCGCCCGTCGGCGAGCGCGGCGGCCAGGCCGCCCAGCGTGCGGCGGCGGGCCCCGGTCAGGCCGACGGCGGACAGGTCGGCGTCGGCCAGGGCCTCCGGCCGCGGGAAGGCGTGCGTGAGGGTGCCGACCGGCTCGGCCAGCGGCGTCCCGGCCAGCGTCAGCACCCGCGCGGTGAGCGTGCGGGCGCCGGCGACCGACACCTGCTGGCCGAGCACCGCCCGCGCCGCCGCCTCCGGGGCGTCGGGGGAGGCGGGCACCCGGCGGCCGGGCGCGACGGCGACCAGCGGGGCCAGCGCCGGGTCGGCGCCGAGGACCTCGTCGACGGCGGCGGGGTCGGCGTCGAGGTCCAGCAGCCGCCGGCAGCGGGGGACGGCGGCGCGCAGGTCGCGCAGGTCGGTGAGCAGCAGCCGGGCGGTCACCGCGGCGCCGCCGTCGGCGGCGGGGGACAGCCGGACGACGCCGGGACCGGCGGGCAGGTCGAGGACGCGGGAGAACGTCGTCCCGTCCCACTCCTCCAGGCCCGGGACCGCGTGCGCGCCGAGGAAGTGCAGCACCTCGGCGGCGTCGAACGGGGCGCGGGCGGCCAGCCGCAGGGTCAGCCAGCCCGGTGTCCCGCCGACCGTGCCCGGACGGCGGCCGCGCAGCTCGGTCGGGGTGCAGGCGAAGACCTCGCGGACGGTGTCGTTGAACTGCCGGATGCTGGCGAACCCGGCGGCGAAGGCGACGTCGGCCATCGGCAGGTCGGTGGTCTCGACCAGGACCCGGGCGGTCTGCGCTCGCTGGGCGCGGGCCACCGCCAGCGGGCCGACGCCGAGCTCGCCGACCAGCAGGCGGTGCACCTGCCGCTCGGAGTAGCCGAGCCGGGCGGCCAGCCCGGGCACGCCGGTGCGCTCGACCTCGCCGTCGGCGATCAGCCGCATGGCGCGGGCGACGACGTCGGCGCGCACGTCCCACTCGGGCGAGCCGGGGACGGCGTCGGGCCGGCAGCGGCGGCAGGCGCGGTAGCCCGCGGCCTGGGCGCCGGCGGCGGTGCCGAAGAAGGAGACGTTGGCGGCCGCCGGCGTGCGCGCCGGGCACGAGGGGCGGCAGTAGATGCCGGTGGTGCGCACCGCGGTGAAGAACCAGCCGTCGAACCGGGCGTCGCGGCTGGCGACCGCGCGGTAGCAGCGTTCGGCGTCGAGGGGGGAGAGCACGATCCCGAGCATGGCACCGGTCGGAGCCGGGGACCGGCGGTTTCCGGACGCGGCCGTGGACCCTCCGGGGACCTCCGCGGCCCGCCGTCCGTTGACCGGTGTGTGCAGACGCCGGAGGCCGCCCCGCCCCGGCAGCGGCAGGTGGCGGCCCTCGTCGTCGGCGTCCTGGTGCTGCTGGCGGCGTTCCTCGTGGTGCGCCAGGTGACGACGCCGCCGCGGTCGGCGGACTGCGCGGCCGCCGGGCCCGGGGTGCGGGTCGACCCGGCCGCCGTGCCGGGCGGGCCGGTCGCCGGGTACGGCGGGGAGCAGCTGGCCAACGCCGCGGCGATCGTGAACGCGGCCGCGGTGCTGGGCCTGGACACCTGCGCGCAGGTCATCGGGGTCATGACGGCGATGGGGGAGTCCTCGCTGCTGGTGCTGGACCGCGGCGACGCCGCCGGGCCCGACTCCCGGGGGCTGTTCCAGCAGCGCGACAACGGCGCCTGGGGCTCCTACGAGGACCGGATGGACCCCACCACCAGCGCCACCAACTTCTTCCTGGCGCTGCAGGAGGTCCCGGGCTGGCAGGCGCTGCCGCCGACGATCGCCGCGCACCGCACCCAGCGCAACGCCGACCCGTACCACTACGAGCGCTGGTGGGACGACGCCGTCGAGGTGGTCAGCGCCCTGGCCGGGCGGCCGGTGCTCGGCACCGGGACCTGACCGGGGGACCCCGGCCGTCCACCGACCGGTGGACGCAGGACCCACCGCGAGGCCGTCCCGGCTGCCGGTGCGCCGCGACAGGCTCGGGTCGTGACAGCGACCTCCCCCGCCCCGGCCGGCACGGCCGCGGCGCGCGACGACGACACGGCGGTCCGCGTGCGCGGACTGGTCAAGCGGTACGGCGACCGGACGGTGGTCGCCGACCTCGACCTCGAGGTCCGGCGCGGCGAGGTGTTCGCCCTGCTCGGACCCAACGGCGCGGGCAAGACGACGACCGTCGAGATCCTGGAGGGCGTGCGGCGCCGCGACGGCGGCGACGTCAGCGTGCTCGGGCAGGACCCGGCCCGCGCCGGCCGGGCCTGGCGCGACCGGACCGGCGTCGTCGGCCAGAGCACCGGCGGCGGCAACGCGCTCACCGTGCGGGAGACCCTCGAGCACTTCGCCCGCTACCACGCGACGCCGGTGCCGACCGGGGAGCTGCTGGACGACGTCGGGCTGACCGGGGCCGCCCGGACCCGGGTGGACCGGCTCTCCGGCGGCCAGCGGCGCCGGCTGGAGGTGGCGCTCGGCGTGCAGGGGCGCCCGGAGCTGCTGTTCCTCGACGAGCCCACCACCGGGATGGACCCGGTGGCCCGCCGCTCGTTCTGGACGCTGGTCGAGGGTCTGCGGGACCGCGGCACCACCGTGCTGCTCACCACCCACTACCTCGACGAGGCCGCGCACCTCGCCACCCGGGTCGGCGTCATCACCGCCGGCCGGCTGGTCGACGTCGCCCCGCCCGACGAGCTCGGCGCCGAGCTGCGGCGGGTGGCCACCGTCCGCTGGCTGGAGGGCGGTGAGCCCCGCGAGGTCACCACCCCGGAGCCGGCCGCCCTGCTGCGCGACCTGGTCGCGGCCTCGCCGACCGGCGAGGTCCCCGGCCTGACCGTCACCCGTCCCGGCCTGGAGGACGTCTACCTCCGGATGGTCGCCACCCCGGAGGGGCAGGACCGATGACCGCCGTCCGCACCACCCCCGCCACCCGTCCCGCCCCGCCCTCGGCCGCCGCCATCGGGCTGGCCCGCATCGGCCTGGAGCTGCGGCTGTTCGCCCGCGACCCCGGGCAGGTGGTCTTCTCCTTCGCCTACCCGGTGATCATGCTGGTGATCTTCGGGTCGGTCTTCGGCGACGAGGTCGTGGTGCCGGGGGTCGGCTTCCGGCAGTACTTCCTCGCCGGGATCGCCGCGACCGGCGTCATGCTGACCAGCTTCCAGGCCGTGGGCACCGCGGTCACCGAGGAACGCGACCGCGGCGACCTCGCCCGGCTGCAGACGCTCGGGACGCCCGCGCTGGCCTACGCGATCGGCAAGGCCGGCCAGGTCGTGATCACGACCGTCGTCCAGCTGGCCCTGCTGCTGGTGGTGGCCGCCTACGCCTACGACGTCCCGCTGCCCACCGAGGCCTCGCGGTGGCTGACCTTCGGCTGGGTCGTCGTCCTCGGCATCCTGGCCGGCACCGTCCTCGGCCTCGCGGTGGCCTCGTTCATCGGCAGCTCGCGGTCGGCCGGCGCCGGGATCCCCGCCTTCGCCGTCGTCCTGCAGTTCATCTCCGGCGTCTTCTTCATCGGCTCGGACCTGCCGGCCTGGATGGACCAGGTCGCGGCGCTGTTCCCGCTCAAGTGGATGGTGCAGGGCATGCGGTCGGTGTTCCTGCCCGACTCCGCCGCCGTCGCCGAGCAGGCCGGCAGCTGGGAGCACGGGACCACTGCCCTGGTGCTGGCCGCGTGGGTGATCATCGGTGCCGTGGTGTGCGCCCGGACCTTCCGCTGGCGCCGGGCCGCGTGAGCCTGACCCGCCGCCTGGCCGCCGCCGTCGTCCCCCCGCGGGACGACGGCGGCGAGCCGCTGCCCGAGCGCGGCTGGCAGGCCACCGTCACCGGCGTGCACGTGATCTCCACCGTCGTGTGGGGCCTGGCCGTGGTGTCCGCGACCGCCGGGGACGCCGTCGACGACGACCGGCGCGCGGCGGCGCTGGCGGTGCTGGGTGGGCTGGCCGTCGCGTACGCCGTCCTCGGCGTCCCCGCGATCGGCCGGGGAGCGCGGCGGCGGGCGGTGGCCTACCTGCTCGTGCTGGTCACCGCGTTCGCCCTGCTCGGCTGGGTGGCGCCGGGGCTGCTGTTCCTGCTCTTCCTCGCCTACCCCCAGGTCTGGTTCGCCGTCCAGGGCACCCTCACCGGCGTCACCTGGACCCTGCTGCTCGGGCTGGCCAGCGCGGCCGGCCCGGTGCTGGGCGCGGCCTCGGACCGCAGCGCCGCCGACGTGCTGCTCGAGACCGGCATCGGCATCGGCTTCAGCCTGGCGCTGGGCGTCTGGATCAGCCGGGTGCTGCACGAGAGCGCCGAGCGCGCGTCGCTGATCGCGCAGCTGGAGGCGACCCGGTCGGAGCTGGCGGCCGCCGAGCGCGAGCGCGGGGTGCTGGCCGAGCGGGAGCGGCTGGCGCAGGAGGTGCACGACACCCTGGCGCAGGGCTACACGTCGATCGTCGTGCTGTCCCAGACCGCGGCGGCGCTCGTCTCCTCCGACCCCGCCGCCGCCCGCGAGCGGCTGGCGGTGATCGAGGAGGTCGCCCGCGACAACCTGGCCGAGGCGCGGGCGGTGGTCGCGGCGTTCCGGCCGGTGGCGCTGGACGGCTCGACGCTGGTGGAGGCGCTGGAGCACCTCGCGGGCCGGTTCGCCCGCGAGACCGGGCTGCCGGTGCGCGTGGACACGCAGGCGCTGGACGGGGGGACCGGGCTGCGCACCGACGAGGAGGTCGTGCTGCTGCGCGGGGCGCAGGAGGCACTGACCAACGTCCGGCGGCACGCGGACGCCACCGCTGTGGTGCTGCGGCTGGCGCGGGTCGGCGGGCAGGTGTCGGTGAACGTCGAGGACGACGGCGTGGGCTTCGACCCGTCGTCGGTCGCGGTGTCCGGGCTCGACGGCCTGCGCGGGCGGGTGGCGCAGGTCGGGGGCGAGGTCGACGTCGCCTCGGTGCCGGGCGCGGGCACCCGGGTGACCGTGCGGGTGCCCGGCCCGTGATCCGCGTGCTCGTGGTCGACGACCACCCGGTGGTGCGCGGCGGGCTGGTCGGCTGGCTGACCGCGCAGCCCGACCTCGACGTCGTCGGGGAGGCCGGTGACGGGCAGGAGGCCCTGGCGCAGGTCGCCGCGACGCGGCCCGACGTCGTCCTCATGGACCTGCGGATGCCGCGGATGGACGGCGTCACCGCGATCGAGCGGCTGGCCGTCACGCACCCCGGCGTCCGGGTGCTGGTGCTGACCACCTACGACACCGACGCCGACATCGTGCGCGCCGTCGCCGCCGGGGCGACCGGTTACCTGCTCAAGGACGCGCCGCTGCCGCAGCTGGCCGACGCCGTCCGGGCGGCCGCCCGCGGGGAGACCGTGCTCGCGCCGCCGGTGGCCGCCCGGCTGGTCTCCCGCATGCGGGCGCCCGCGGCGGAGGAGCCGACGCCGCGGGAGCTCGAGGTGCTCGCCGGGGTCGCGCGCGGGCTGACCAACGCCGAGATCGGCCGGGAGCTGTACATCGGCGAGGCCACGGTGAAGACCCACCTGCTGCGGGTGTTCGCCAAGCTCGGCGTCGACGACCGCACCCGCGCGGTGATGGTCGCCGTCGAGCGCGGCCTGCTCCCCGGCCCCGGCTCCGGCTGAGCGCGGGTCACCCGGCGGCCTCGAGGAGGGCCTCGCCGGCGTCGCTGCGCCAGTAGAGGACCTCGCGTCCCGACCGGCGGCGCTCGAGCAGGCCGGCGTCGAGCAGCACCCGCAGGTGCCCGCCGACGCTGCCCAGCGGCAGGCCGGTCCCGGCGACCAGCGCGCTGGTGCTGCGCGGCGCGTCGAGCGCGGTGAGGACGCGGGCGCGGTTGCGGCCGAGCAGGCGGACCAGCGGCTCGGGCAGCGGGGCGGGGCCCGACGCCAGGGTGCCGGTGACCGGGTAGACGACGGCGTAGGTGTGCGGCAGCCGCCAGCTCACCCAGCTGCCGCGGCTGTGCGTGGCGATGAACAGCAGGTCGCGGCCGCGGACGTCGCGCGGCGGGTAGGGGTGCGCGTTGACCTGCAGCCGGCCGTCCCGGAGCCAGCGGACCCCGGGCGCGATGCCGTCGAGCGCACCCGACCAGCCCTCGCGGCTCAGCCGGGCGGTCCGCGCGACGACGTCGGCGCGCAGCACCCGGAGCCGCCGCGGCCACTCGTCGCGGATCGTGTGCTCCCACGTCCAGCGCAGCAGGTCCGCGGCGGTGCGGGCGAGGCCGGTGCCGTGCAGCGCGGGCGGCACCGGTCCGGTGGCCACCTCGAGGTCGGCGCGGACGGCGTCGTCGTCGAGCGACTCGAGGGGGGCCAGTTCCTCGTCGAGCGCGAGGTCGGGCGCCGCGGGCGGCACGGTGAGGAAGTCGGCGGTCCAGGTGGCGCCGAACGCGGCGCGGAGCAGGGCGGCGCCGACCGGGTCGGCGTCGAGGCGGTCGCGCAGCGCGGCGGCGTGGGTGTCGCGCCAGGGGCGGTGCCACGGCGGGACCTGCTCGGAGAGCAGCAGCCGCAGCCCGGCCAGGGTCTCGGTGAGCTGCGAGGTGCCGAAGCGGGCGCGCGCCATGACGTCGGCGTCGACGATGAACTCACCCACCTTTCGACCGTAGGCGAAAGTGTGGGCCGGGGGCGTCCCGCGCCGCACGGTCCTGACGTGCTCACCTACCGGGCGCTGTTCTCCCTCCCGGAGTTCCGGGCGCTGTGGACCGGCACCGCGCTGACGACGACGGCCGCGACGACGTCGTCGCTGGCCCTGGCCACGCTGGTGCACCGGCAGACCGGCTCGGCGCTGCTCACGGCGCTGGCGGTGTCCGGCCCGTCGGTGGCGCAGGCCCTCGGCGCGACGACGCTCATGTCGGCGGCGGACGCCGGCCCGCCGCGGCGCACGCTGGTCCTCGTCGGGGCGCTGTCCACCGTGGCGCTGGGTCTGCAGGCGCTGCCCGGCCTGGACCCCGCGGTGCGGCTGCTGCTCGTCGTCGCCACGGCGTACGTGGTCTCGGTGGGGTCGGGGGCGCGCTGGGGGCTGCTGTCGGAGCTCGTGCCCGCCGAGGCGTTCCCGCTGGCCCGGTCGACGGTGAACGTCGCGGGCGGCGCCTTCCAGGTGGTCGGCTTCGCGGCCGGCGGCCTGCTGCTCACCGCCCTGACGACGACGCAGGTGTTCGTGGTGGCCGCGGTCGTGTCCGCCGCCGCCGTGCCGGTGCTCCGGTTCGGGCTGGCCGAGCGGTCGCCGCGCCGGCGCGGGGGGACCGGTCTGGCGGAGACGCTGCGCGGCAACCGCCTGCTGCTGGCACGGCGGGACACGCGCACGCTGCTCGCGGCGCTGTGCGTCCCGAACGGGCTGGTCGTCGGCTGCGAGGCGCTGTTCGTGCCGTACGCGGGGGAGCGGGGCGGCTGGCTGCTGGCGGCCGGCGCCGTCGGCATGACGACCGGCGACCTGGTGGTCGGGCGGTTCCTGACCCCGGCCGGCCGGCGGCGGTCGAACACCGCGCTGCGGCTGCTGCTGGCCGCGCCGTTCCTCGCCTTCGCGCTCGGGCCGTCCGTGCCGGTCGCCGTCGTGCTGGTGGCGCTCGCCTCGGTCGGCTACGCCGCGTCGCTCGCGCAGCAGGAGTGGCTCGTCGTGCTCACGCCGCCCGGCCTGCGCGGCCAGGTGCTCGGTGTCGAGTCCGCGACGCGGATGACCGGGCAGGGGGTGTTCGCGGTGCTGGCCGGGGTGCTGGGCGACGCCGTCCAGCCGGGGGCCGCGATGGCGGTGTTCGCGGCGGCGTCGCTGGCCGTGTCCCTCGCACTGACACCCGGGCTCCGGCGGGTGGCCGGCCGGGCGGCCGACTGTCAATGGCGGGCGCGGATCTGTTGACAGGCGTTTGACCTCGGGGTTCAGGGTGCAGGCGGTCGTCGGACCCCGTAAACTTCGATCATGTGTTCGGGTGGACTGTGCAGTGGTGACGTCCTCGACGACGTCGCCGCGCTGGTCGCCGAGCGCAACCGGATCGACGCCCGCCTCGCCCGTCGGGTCCGGGCGGCGGAGCTGTCCCAGGCGCCGGAGCGCGACGGCCTGACGTCGATGGCCTCGTGGCTGCGCGGCCACTGCCGGCTGTCGACGGCGGAGGCGTCGCGCCTGGTGCGCAACGGCCGGGCGCTGGAGCACCTGCCCGCCCTCGCCGAGGCGCACGACGCCGGACTGGTGTCTGCCGAGCAGGTGGCCGTCGCCGCGCGGGCGGTGACCCCCGAACGCCTCACCGCCGCCGCGGCCGCCGGGGTGGACCTGGCGGTGATCGACGCGGTGCTCACCGGCGTGGCGGTCGAGCAGTCGCACGCCGACCTGGTCCAGGTGGTGCAGCACTACTGCAACGCCCTCGACCCCGACGGGCCCGAGCCCGATCCGACCGAGGGGCGGTCGTTGACGCTGGCCAAGCACGCCGACGGATCGCTGTCCTTCCGCGGGCACCTGGACGCCGTGGGCGGGGAGAGGCTGCAGACCGCGCTGGAGGCGCACGTGCAGGCCGACCGGCCCGCCGGCGACGAGCGCACCCGCGCCCAGCGACTCGGGGACGCGCTGGTGCAGGTGGCCGACAACGCCCTGGCGTCCGGGTCGCTGCCGACGCTGCGCGGGCACAGGCCGCAGATCGCCGTCGCCATCAATGTGGCGGACCTGGCCGATCCGCACGGGCGTCCCAACGCCGGGCGGATGGGCTTCGGCGCCACCATCTCCGCCGCGAGAGCCCGCTGGCTGGCCTGCGACGGGGCAGTGTCCCGGGTGGTGTTCGGTCCCGACGGCGCACCGCTGGACCTCGGCCGCGAGCGGCGGCTGGTGAGCCGCCACATCCGCCGCGCCGCCGAGCTCCGTGACGGGGGGTGCGTGTTCGCCGGGTGCGGTGCACCGACGTGGTGGTGCGACGTGCACCACCTGGTCCACTGGATCGACGGCGGCGACACCAGCCTCGACAACGCAGCCCTGCTGTGCGAGCGCCACCACACCAAGGTCCACCACGGCTTCCGCGTCGAACGACAACCGGACGGCCGATGGCGCACCTGGCGGCCCGACGGCACCGAGATCACCACCCCGGCACCCCTGCTCGCCCCCGCCGCCTGACCGCCTCCCAGGGGATCGACGGCGGTGCCTGCGGCGATGTCGCGGGAGGTGATGTGGGTCACAGGTGGCTACGCTCGCGCAGCACCCGGACCGCACCCGGAGGTGCCCCATGGACGCCGGTGTCGACACGCTGCAGAAGGCCCTGCAGATCAACCTGGACCTGCGCTGGTACGGCACGATCGCCGAGATCGGGGCCGGGCAGGAGGTCGCCCGGTGGTTCTTCCGCGCCGGCGGCGCGGCGGGCACGGTGGCCAAGTCGATGTCGGCCTACGACATGGCGGTCAGCGACGCCGTCTACGGCAAGGCCGACCGCTACGTCTCCAAGGGCCGGCTGCAGGCGATGCTCGACCGCGAGTTCCAGCTCAACGTCGACCGGCTCGGCGACCAGCGCGGCGACGACACGTCGTTCTTCGCCTTCGCCGACACCGTCGTCGCGCGCAGCTACCGCGGCGGCAACGAGTGCCACGGCTGGATGGGTGTGAAGTTCCAGGCCCACCCGCGCGACGAACCCAGCCAGGTCGTCGTCCACGTGCGGATGCTCGACGACGAGGCACCGCAGCAGCAGGAGGCGCTCGGCATCGTCGGCGTGAACCTGCTGCACGCCGCCTTCTTCCAGCACCACGAGCCCGACCGCCTGGTGGAGAGCCTGCTCGACCGGCTGACCACCGGCCGGATCGAGATCGACCTGCTGGAGATGAGCGGCATCGAGTTCCGGATGGTCGACAACCGGGTCATGGCGCTCAAGCTCGTGCAGGTCGGGCTCTCCGGCGCGGCCATGTTCGGGCCCGACCGGAAGGTGCTGCAGCCCAGCGAGGCGCTGCGCAAGAAGGCGATCCTGGTCGAGCGCGGCAGCTTCCGCCCGCCGACGGTGGTCAACCTCGACATGCTCGAGGCGGCCCGCACCGCCTTCGAGCGGGACCCGGCGGTCGCCGAGCGCGAGGTGCTCGTCCTCGCCGAGCTCACCATGGCCAACCTGCGCGCCGGCGGGGACGTCGTCGACCGGCGGGACTTCCTCGCCCGGGCCGACCTGCTCGCCGCCTGCGGCCTGCCGGTGCTGATCTCGGACTACCTGGCCCACCACCGGCTCGCCGCCTACCTGGCCTGGCGCACCGACGGCCGGATCGGCATGGTCATGGGGCTGCCCAGCCTCCTCGAGCTGTTCGACGAGGACCGGCACGCCGGGCTGCCCGGCGGCATCCTCGAGAGCTTCGGCCGGCTGTTCAAGAACGACCTGCGGCTGTTCGTCTACCCCATGCTGCGCGACGGCCAGGTGGTCACCGTCGACACCCTCGAGGTGGCCGAGCAGCTGCGGCCGCTGTTCGACTACCTGAACCGGCGCGGCAGCTTCGTCGGGCTCGACCACAAGCCCGACCACCTGCCGATCCTCAGCCGGGACGTGCTCCGGCGGATCCCGACCGAGGACACCGGCTGGGAGGCGATGGTGCCGCCCGAGGTGGCCGCGCTGATCAAGAAGCGCGGCTTCTTCGGCTACGACCGGTCGCGCTGAGACCTCCTCAGGCGCTGCGCTCCTCGAGCACGGGCGCCGCGGCCGCGGCGAGGGCCCGGTCGAGGAGCGCGAGCAGCCGGCGGCTGACCTCGGGACGGCGCTCCAACTGCACCATGTGCCCGGCGCCCGGGTAGACGGCGAGCTCGGCGGTGGGCAGCGCCGCGGCGAGCGTCCGGCTGTGCTCGACGGGGCACAACCTGTCGGCGTCGCCGACGACGACCAGCGTCGGGACCTCCGCCAGCGCCTCGAGCGCCGTGGCGCGGTCGTGGTCGGAGAAGGTGGGCAGGAAGGCGGCCACCGTCTCGGCCGAGCAGGCGCGGTGCACCTCCATCGCCGCCTGCAGGTCCGCCGGGTCGGCCGCGCCGCTGAAGATCAGCCACATGTCGGCCCTGCCGACCGCGCGCGGCTTGCCGGCCTGCTCGGCCCGGACCGCCCGCTCGTTGAGCACCGGCAGGGCCCGCTTGACGACCTTCGCCACCGGCCCGGGCAACCCCCAGGTGACCGCGTCCAGCCCGCCGGAGCTGGTGCCCACGAACGCGACGCCGGCGACGCGGTCGCCGAACAGCTCGGGCCGCTGCTCGGCCAGCGCCATGAGCGTCATGCCGCCCATCGAGTGGCCGCCGAGCAGGACCGGCCCGTCCGGGGCGACCGCGTCGAGCACCTCGGCCAGGTCGCGGCCGAGCTGGTCGATGGTGGCGCGCTCCCGCGGCGTCGGGCCGGAGGCGCCGTGGCCGCGGTGGTCGTAGGTGACCACCCGCAGGTCCGGGCGGGCCTCCAGCAGGTCGCGGACCTGGCCGGCCCACAGCCGCGAGGACTGCACGTAGCCGTGCGCGAGGACCACGGTCGCCGTCGGCCGCTCGGCGCCGAACTCCTCGACGTGCAGGTCGACGCCGTCCTCGGTGGTCACGGTCCGGACGCGGCCGCGCAGCGGGGGAGCCGGCTCGGGGGCAGGGGCCTGGGCGACGGCGGGACGGGCGGCGCGGCGGCGGGCGACGACGGCCCCGGCGGCGAGGACGGCGAGACCGGCGGCGGCGGTGGAGGTGCGCATGGGGGTCGGGGGCTCCAGGGTCGGGCGGCGGCGAGGTCAGGCGGCGACGAGGTCGGGCGGGGACGAGGTCAGGCGGGGACGGGGACGCGGGGGGGCCGCGCGCAGCTCGTACGCGTCGGCGTCGAACCGCTGCATCTCCCGCCTGAACGTGTACGTGTGCGTCGGCCACAGGGTGAAGTTGCGGCCCTGCTCGTCGCGGTACCAGGAGCGGCAGCCGCCGGCGTTCCACACGGTGTCGGTGAGCTCGGCCTGCATCCGGGCGTCGTAGGCGTCCTGCGCCGAGCGGCGGACCTCCAGCGCGCCGGCGCCGGTCTCCCGCATCCGCTCCAGCGCCGCGACGACGTAGCCGATCTGCGCCTCGATCATCAGGACGACGGAGGTGTGGCCGAGCGCGGTGTTCGGCCCGAGCAGCAGGAACAGGTTGGGGAAGCCGGCGACGGTGGTGCCGCGGTGCGCGCGGACGCCGTCGCGGTCCCACTCCTCGCGCAGGGTCCGACCCTCGCGGCCGACCAGCCGGTGCCCGAGCGGGATGTCCATGGCGCGGAAGCCGGTGCCGTACACGACGACGTCGACCTCGTGCTCGGTGCCGTCGGCGTCGACCACCGCGTGCGGGCGGACCTCCGCCACCGGCGAGGCGACCACCTCGACGTTCGGCTGCGTGAGCGACCGCAGGTAGTCGTCGCTGACGATCACCCGCTTGCAGCCGATGGCGTAGTCGGGCGTCAGCTTGGCGCGCAGCTCGGGGTCGGGCACCTGCTGCTCGAGGAACGCGAGCGCCTGCCTGGTGACGAAGCCGCGCAGCCGGCCGCTGCCGGTCCACATGCCGAGCCGGGCCTCCCGCGCCAGGTACTGCCCGCCCCGGGCCAGCCGGAGCAGCGCCGGGACGCGTGCCCACAGCCGGTGCTCGCGCTCGGTGTAGGGGCGGTCCTGCCGCGGCACCACCCACGGCGGCGTCCGCTGGAACACGACCACCTCGGCCGCCGTCTTCTGCAGCTCCGGCACGAACTGCGCGGCCGAGGCGCCGGTGCCGACGACGGCGACCCGCTTGCCCGCCAGGTCGACCGAGTGGTCCCAGCGGGCGGAGTGGAACGACGGGCCCTGGAACGTCCCGATGCCCGGGACGTCGGGCAGGTGCGGCTCGACCAGGCCGCCGGCGCCGCTCACCAGGACGTCGGCGGTGAGGCGGCCGCGCGAGGTCTCCAGGTGCCAGACCAGCGCGTCGTCGTCCCACCGGCCGGAGACGACGTCCGTGTCGCAGTGCAGGTGCGGCAGCACGCCGTGCCGGGTGGCGACGTCCTCCAGGTAGGCGCGGATCTCCGGCTGCCGCGAGTAGACGTGCGACCAGTCCCGCTTGGGCGCGAACGAGAACGAGTAGAGGTGGCTGGGGACGTCGCAGGCGGCGCCCGGGTACTCGTTGTCGCGCCAGGTGCCGCCCAGGCTGTCGGCGCGCTCGAGGACGACGAAGTCGTCGATGCCGGCGCGTTGCAGGGCGACGGCGGTGCCGATGCCGGAGAAGCCGCTGCCCACGATCGCCACGCGGGTGTGCGCGGGCAGCGGGCCGGTGGCGGTGGCGTGGCGTGACGTCGTCGTCAGGGTCACGGGACCTCCTGGTCTCGGTGGTGTGACGAGCGTCGCACGTGTTCCACCCGAGCCGGCAGGGACCCGCCGCTCGTCGTCCGCGCTCCGGGCGGACCCGTAGGCTGGACTCCCGTGAGTCTCACCATCGGGATCGTCGGGCTGCCCAACGTCGGCAAGTCGACGCTGTTCAACGCGCTGACCAAGAACGACGTCCTGGCGGCCAACTACCCCTTCGCCACCATCGAGCCGAACGTCGGCGTCGTCGGCGTGCCCGACGAGCGGCTGGGGAAGCTGGGCGAGCTGTTCGACTCGCAGAAGGTCGTCCCGGCGACGGTGTCGTTCGTGGACATCGCCGGCATCGTGCGCGGCGCCAGCGAGGGGCAGGGGCTGGGCAACAAGTTCCTCGCCAACATCCGCGAGAGCGACGCGATCTGCCAGGTGATCCGCGTGTTCAGCGACCCCGACGTCGTGCACGTCGAGGGCAAGGTCGACCCGGCCGACGACATCGAGACGATCAACACCGAGCTCGTCCTCGCCGACCTGCAGACGCTGGAGAAGGCCATCCCGCGGCTGGAGAAGGAGTCGCGCAAGGACAAGGAGCGGGCCGCGCTGCTGTCGGCGGCGCAGTCCGCCGTCGAGGTCCTGAACACGGGGAAGACGCTGTTCGCCGCCGGGGTGGACCCCGCGCCGCTGCGCGAGCTGACGCTGCTGACGACCAAGCCCTTCCTCTACGTCTTCAACGTCGACGCCGACGAGCTGGCCAACGAGGAGCTGATCTCCGAGCTGCGGGCGCTGGTCGCGCCGGCCGAGGCGATCCTGCTTGACGCCAAGACCGAGGCCGAGCTCGCCGAGCTCCCCGCCGAGGAGGCCGCCGAGCTGCTGGAGTCGATCGGGCAGAGCGAGCCGGGCCTGGACCAGCTGGCGAAGGTCGGCTTCCGGACGTTGGGCCTGCAGACCTACCTGACGGCGGGCCCGAAGGAGGCACGCGCCTGGACCATCCCGGTCGGCGCCACCGCCCCGCAGGCCGCCGGTGTCATCCACACCGACTTCCAGCGCGGCTTCATCAAGGCCGAGGTCGTCTCCTACGACCAGCTCATGGAGGCGGGCTCCATGACCGAGGCCCGCTCCCGCGGCTGGGTCCGCATCGAGGGCAAGGACTACGTGATGCAGGACGGCGACGTCGTGGAGTTCCGCTTCAACGTCTGACCGGGTACGTCCGCACCCGGTCGCCGCCGGAGCGCTCGAGGCGACCGGGCATGTCACACGGAAGTCACCTGCGGAGAGCGCGGGGGCAACACTCGGACCGTCTACTGCTGCCGAACAGTGACCACTGTCAGTAGACGAAAGGTGTGCCGTGGACGTCGGCAGCACTGCATTCATCCTCGCGGCCACGATGGCGGTCGCGCTCATGGTCCCGGGCCTCGCGCTCTTCTACGGCGGCATGGTCGGGTCCCGCTCGGTCCTGAACATGATCATGATGGTGTTCGGAGCCGTCGCCGTCGTCGGCGTCCTGTGGACCCTCTTCGGCTTCTCCGCGGTCTTCGGGAACAGCTACGGGAGCCTGGGCCTGCTGGGGGACGTCACCGAGTACCTCGGTCTCGGTGACCTCGTGGCCGGAGACGAGGCGGCCGCCCTGCCGCCGGCCCTGGTGGCGGTGTTCCAGGCCCTGTTCGCCGTCATCACGACCGCCCTCATCGCCGGCGCGGTGTCCGACCGCGTCCGGTTCGGCCCGTGGCTGCTGTTCACCGGGCTCTGGGCGGCGCTGGTCTACTTCCCCGTCGCGCACTGGGTGTTCGCCTTCGACTCCGCCGACGGCAGCGTCCAGGGCGGCTGGATCGCCAACACGCTCGGCGCCGTGGACTTCGCCGGCGGCACGGCCGTCCACATCAACGCGGGCGTGGCCGCCCTCGCCCTGGTGCTCGTGGTCGGCAAGCGCACCGGCTGGCCCCGGCAGGCCCGGCCGAACAACCTGCCCTTCGTCGCCCTCGGCGCCGGGATCCTGTGGTTCGGGTGGTTCGGCTTCAACGGCGGGTCGGCCCTGGCCGCGGGCAACAGCGCCTCGGTCGTCATGCTGACGACGTTCAACGCCACCTGCGCGGCGATCCTCGCCTGGCTCCTGGTGGAGCGGCTGCGCGACGGTCACGCCACCACCCTCGGCGGGATGTCCGGCGCCATCGCCGGGCTGGTGGCCATCACCCCGGCCTGCGGCGCCGTCACGCCGCTCGGCGCCCTGGCCGTCGGGGCCATCGCCGGTGCGGTCTGCCCGCTGGCCATCGCGCTGAAGTACCGCTTCGGCTACGACGACGCCCTGGACGTGGTCGGCGTCCACCTCGTCGGCGGCGTCGTCGGCACCCTCCTGGTCGGCCTGTTCGGCTCCGCCGAGGCGCCCAGTGGTCGGGCCGGCCTGTTCTACGGCGGGGGGCTGGGGCTCCTCGGCACGCAGGCCGTCGCCGTCGTGGCGGTCGTCGCCTACTCCTTCGTCGTCAGCCTGCTGATCGCCCTGGTCGTCAAGCACACGGTGGGCCTGCGGGTGTCGAAGGAGGGCGAGCTCGCCGGTCTCGACCTGACCGAGCACGCCGAGGTCGCCTACGACCTCGAGGGCGCCGTGCACACCCCGGGGAGCGGCCCGACCCCCGAGGCCGTCGTCGCCTCGGCCGAGCGGCTGGTCGCGGGCTCCGCGCCGGCCCCGCGCACCGGGAGCGGCACGCCGCACTGACCGTCCACGGACGACGGAGGCCGGTCCCGCGCCGCGGGACCGGCCTCCCGCGTGTCCGGGGTGAGGAGGGATCAGGTCAGGTGGCCGTAGGCCGTGACGCTGAGGAAGCGGACCGGCAGCTCGACGAGCTCGACCGGGCCGTGCGGCCCCTCGCCGTCGAAGACGAGGGAGTCCCCGGCGCGCATCTCGTACCGCGCCTCGCCGTGCCCGTAGACCAGGACCCCCTCCAGCATGTGCAGGAACTCCGTCCCCGGGTGCTGGAACAGGGGGAACACCTCGCTGGCCTCGGTGAGGGTGACCAGGAGCGGCTCCAGCCGCTTGTGCTCGCCCCGCAGGGACCCCAGCAGCTGGTAGAGGTGGCCGACGTTGCTGCCGCGGCGGACGATCTGCGATCCGTGTCCGGCGGGTGTGAAGACGGCCTCCCGCTCGGCGTCGATGCCCCGGAACAGTGCGGTGACCGGCACGGCGAGCGCCTCGGCGAGGCGGGCGAGGCTGGACAGGCTGCAGGAGGTCTGCGCGTTCTCGATCTTGGACAGCATGGCCTTGCTCATGCCGGTCAGTCGGGCCAGTTCCGCCAGCGAGATGCCCTGGGCGAGCCGGAACTCCCGCACGCGCAGCGCGATGACGTCCTCGAGATGACCGCTCGGCGCGTCGTCGTGCGCGCCGGGACCGGGGGAGACCTCCACCCGGCGAGCCTAGGTGGCGTGCGCTCGTCCGAACCGCCCGGCGACGAGAACGTAACGGACGGGTAACCCGAAGGAGGGTCCACCGCTCGTAGCCTCCGTTTCACATCAGTGGACGACTCTTGGGGAGGACCCGTGCCCGTCACCGGCACCATCGGCCACGTCACAGGAGGCTCGCTGGGGCTGCCCAGCATGGAGGTCGAGGGGGTGCGCGCCCACATCGGTGACGTCTTCGCCAACCCCGGCGGGGCGGCGATCTGCAGCGGCTTCTTCGAGCTCTTCGCCGGCGCGCCGCTCGACTACGAGTACACCTACGACGAGATGAAGGTCGTCGTCGAGGGCGAGTTCCACCTCACCGACCTCGACTCCGGTCAGCAGGTCCTCGCGCGGCCGAAGGACGTCCTGTTCTTCCCCGCCGGCTCGCGGATCCGCTTCGAGACGCCGGACCGCGCGCTCGGCTTCTACACCGGCCACCGCTCCTTCGCCCCCTGACCGGCCGTGGGAGCCGAACACACGAGCGTCCCGCGCTGGCCGGCGAGCGTGCCGCCGGTGGACCCCGCCGGCCGCACCGTCTCCGTGCTGGGTTTCGGGGACCGCGGGCGGGAGATCGTCGCGGACTGGCTCGCCGCCACGCCGGCCGGACGGGTGGTCTGGAGCCTCGTCGCCGAGCGGGCCGACGACGCGACGCTGGCGGCCCTCGCCGGCCAGGTGCGCGCAGCCCGGGTCGGCTGGCGGCTCATGCTCTCCGGGCCCGAGGTCGACGTCCTCGCCGCCCGCGCGGTCGCCACCGGCCTCGGGCTCCTCGACGCGGAGATCCGCGCGGCGGTCACCGGCGTGGACCGCAAGCGCGTGCACTGCGCGCACTGTCAGGTCACCACCGAGGCAGAGGTCCCGGTCGGCGCCGAGGTGCCCTGCCGGGGCTGTGCCCGCCGGCTGCACGTGTACGCGCACGTCGCCCGGCGCACCGGCGCCTACCTGGGCTTCATGGCCGACGCGGAGGAGGTCGCGTGACCGCCGTCCTGCCCGCGCCGCCGACGGCGGCACCGGGGGAGGCCCTGCCGCTGCAGCTCGAGGTCGCCGCCGTCGCCGATGCCGCACCCGGCATCCGGACGCTCGTCCTGCGCCACCCGGACGACGCCCTCCTCCCGGGGTATGCGCCCGGGAGCCACGTGGTGCTCACCTGCGGGGAGCGGCGCAACGCCTACTCGCTCACCGGGGACGGCGCGCCGGGCCAGGAGTACCGGATCTCGGTGCTGCTGTGCCCCGACGGCCGGGGCGGCTCCGCGTTCGTGCACGGTCTCGCCGTCGGCGACCGGGTGGCCGTCTCCCGGCCGCGCAGTGCCTTCGCCCCGATCGCCAGCGCGCGGCACCACGTGCTGGTCGCCGGGGGCATCGGGATCACCCCGATGCTGTCCCACGCCCGGGCCGCGGTCCGCTGGGGGCGCTCGTTCGAGCTGGTCTACGGCCACCGGCCGGGTGCGGGTGCGCACCACGAGGAGCTGGCGGCCCTGTGCGGGGACCGCCTCGCCGTGCACGAGTCCACGCCGGCGATGCTCGACGCCGTCGCCGCGGTGCTCGCCGACCGGCCGATCGGCACGCACGTGTACGTGTGCGGCCCCGCGCCGCTCCTCGAGTTCGTCGAGCGGACGGCGACCGAGCTGGGGTGGCCGCCCGCGCGCGTGCACGCCGAGCGGTTCTCCGCCGCCGACCTCGACCCGGGGGAGCCGTTCACCGCGCACCTGGCCCGCTCCGGCGTCCGGGTGCCCGTGCCCGCCGGCGTCAGCCTGCTCGCGGCGCTGGAGGGCTCCGGCGTCGCCGTCCCGAGCATGTGCCGCCAGGGCGTGTGCGGCGAGTGCCGTGTCCCGGTCGTCTCCGGCCGGCCGCTGCACCGCGACCTGTACCTGTCCGAGACCGAGCGCGCCGCCGGCGACGCGGTCGTGTGCTGCGTCTCGCGCAGCCTCGACGACGACCTGGAGCTGGACCTGTGACCACGACGCTGCCGCCACGGGTGTCCCGCTTCCCGTTCCCCTTCCCGGCCGACGCCTACCGCTACGCCACCAACGTCGAGCCGGCCCGCCGCCCGGTGGGGACCGCCGCGGGCACCTGGGGCGAGCACGTGATCGACGTCGACGACGACTACGTGCTCGAGCTCGCGGTCCGCCGGGACGTGCTGGCCGCCGATCCCTCCCGCTGCGCCCAGCTGCCGCACATGCGCGTCGCCGCCTGGGACGCGCTGGCCACGCTGCTGGCGGAGCTCGCGGCCACCCGTCCCGACGTGATGGCGCTGCACCGGCGCGGCGACCGGTGGCACTGGCGCAACGACCTGCTCGGGACGTCGTCGTCCTTCGTCCTCGGTGACGACGACTCGCTGCCCGGCGGTCCGCTGGCCTTCCTCGGCAGCCAGGTGCAGGAGGACGTCGTCCTGCTCGACCAGCGCGAGGGCTCGCTGTGGGCCGACGCCGGGCTGGTCACCTTCGCCGCCGACTGGTCGCTGGGGTTCGACGTCGGCATGCGCTTCCTGGAGGTCCACGGGCCGGTGCCGCGGGTCCACGAGACCGGCGTGGTCGCCCGCGCCGAGCAGTTCCTCATGCGCCTGCAGCCCGGCGACGCCTACCGCCGGACCAACTGGACGATGACCGTGGACCGGCGCCTGGACACCTCCACGGAGACCTACCCGGAGTGGGGCCGGGAGAGGCGACTCGTGGTCGACGACCCAGCGCTGCCCGACCGGCTGCACCTGCGGGTTGAGGTGCAGCACCTGCTGCGCCTGGGCGTCTCGAACGCCGTCTGCTTCCTCATCCGCACCCACCTGCTGTCCCTCCGCGAGCTCGCGGCCGTCCCTGAGTGGCGGCGGAGGACGGCCGCCGTGCTCACCGAGCTGCCCGACGACATGGCCGCCTACAAGGGCATCGAGCGCTACCGGCACGCCGCGGCCGCCTGGCTGGCCGGCGGCTGACCGGCACGGGCACGCCCGGCGGCCCGTCGTCCTCCCCGGGGACGGCGGGCCGCCGCCGTGTGGCCCGGCGCCCGCTGCCCGGGGACAGGAGGAAACAGGGATCTCCCCGGACGGTCACGTCGCGGAAACACGCAGCCTGTTCACTCCGGTGCGACAGAGGTTCACAGCAGTGAACACCTCGACCACCCGGGAGGACCCGTGTCGCTCACCGCCACCCGCCCCGAGGCCCCGCCGGCGCCCGTCGAGCTGCCCACCGGAGGAGAGCTGGCGCGCCGCGCCCGCGCCGACGGGATCGAGTTCGTCATGGCGCTGTTCGTCGACCTCACCGGCAAGCCCTGCGCCAAGCTGGTGCCGGTCGAGGCGGTCGAGGAGCTGGAGACCGAGGGCGTGGGTTTCGCCGGCTACGCGGTCGGCGCGATGGGGCAGGAGCCGAGGGACCCCGACCTGATGGCCGTCCCCGACCCGTCGTCCTACATGCCGGTGCCCTTCATCCGGCCGGGGCTGGCGATCGTGCACTGCGACCCGCACGTGGAGGGCCGGCCCTGGCCGTACGCGCCCCGGGTGCTGCTCAAGGCGCAGCTGGCCCGCGCCGCCGAGCTGGGCCTGGAGCTCAAGGTCGGTGCCGAGGTCGAGTACTTCCTCGTCGAGCGCGGCCCGGACGGCGCCCTGCGGCCGGCCGACCCGAAGGACACCGCGGCCCGGCCCTGCTACGACGCCCGCGGGCTGACCCGCATGTACGACCACCTGACCGAGGTGTCCAAGGCGATCAACTCGCTGGGCTGGGGCAACTACGCCAACGACCACGAGGACGGCAACGGCCAGTTCGAGCAGAACTTCGCCTACTCCGACGCCCTGACCACCGCCGACCGGGTGGTCACCCTGCGCTACCTGCTGTCGGTGCTCGCCGAGCAGCGCGGCATGACCGCGACCTTCATGGGCAAGCCGTTCACCGACCGGACCGGCAGCGGGCTGCACATGCACCTGTCGCTGTGGCGGGACGGTGAGCCGGCCTTCCCGGACCCCGCCGACCCCCGCGGCCTGGGTCTCTCCCCGCTGGCGTACTCCTTCGTGGCCGGTCTGATCGAGCACGCCTGCGGCCTGCAGGCGGTGCTCGCCCCGACGGTGAACGCCTACAAGCGCACCGGCGCCAGCTCCACCCGGTCCGGCGCGACCTGGTCCCCGCGCACGGCGTCCTACGGCGGCAACGACCGCACCCACCTGCTGCGCGTCCCCGACGGCAACCGCGTGGAGCTGCGCGGCGGTGACGGCTCGGCCAACCCCTACCTCGCCGCGGCGGCGGCGCTGGCCGCCGGCCTCGACGGGGTGCGCCGCGGCCTGGACCCCGGCGACCCCGGCGCCACCACCAGCAGCCCGCTGCCGCCGACGCTGCTGCACGCGGTCGAGGCGCTGCAGGCCGACCCGGTGGTCGCCGCGGCCCTGGACGCGGCCGGGCCCGGGGTCTGCGAGTACTTCGCCGGCCTCAAGCGCGAGGAGTTCTTCGAGTGGCACGGGCAGGTGACCCCCTGGGAGGTCGACCGCTACGTGACCGCGTTCTGACCCGACCGACCGACGAGAGGAACCGTCCTGCGATGTGCGGGATCGTCGGGCTCCACCTGCGGGAGCCCTCCCTGTACCCCCGGCTGGGCGAGCTGCTGACCGGCATGCTCTGCCAGGTCACCGAGCGCGGCCCGGACTCCGCCGGCGTCGCCGTCTACGGCGACCCGCGCTGGTCCCCGGTCGGCGAGGCGTCGGTCTCGCTGCTCACCGGCGACCGGACCGCCGACGACGTCGCCACCGCCGTGCGCGCCGCCTTCCCCGAGGCCGGGGTGGTGGGCGCCGGCCAGACGCTGGTCGTCCACGCGGCGACCGACCCCGGCGCGCTCGCCGCCGCCGTCCGCGAGACCGTCCCGGGCGCGGTGGTCATCGGTGCCGGGGAGGAGGTCGCCGTCCTCAAGGGCGTCGGGCACCCGCAGGCCCTGGCCGCCGAGTTCGGCCTGGCGGCCGCGCAGGGCTGGCAGGGCGTGGCGCACACCCGGATGGCCACGGAGTCGGCGGTCACCCCCGCGCACTGCCACCCCTTCTCCGTCGGGACCGACCAGTGCCTGGTGCACAACGGCTCCTTCGCCAACCACGCCACCATCCGCCGCGAGCTGCGGGCCGCCGGCGCGGTCTTCGACAGCGACAACGACTCCGAGGTCGGCGCCCGCTTCGTCGCCGCCCAGCTGGCCGCCGGCTACGACCTGGAGAAGTCGCTGAAGCTGCTGTGCGAGCGCTTCGACGGCTTCTACACGCTGCTGGTCAGCACCCGCGACAGCTTCGCCGTCGTCCGCGACGCCATCGCCTGCAAGCCCGCCGTCGTCGCCGAGACCCCGCAGTGGGTCGCCATGGCGTCGGAGTACCGCGCCCTGGCCGGCCTGCCCGGCGTCGAGGCCGCCCGCATCTTCGAGCCCGAGCCGGAAGAGGTCTACGCATGGCAGCGCTGAGCACGACCGACGTCACGGTGGAGCCCGCCGTCGTCGACCTGTCCCTCACCGGCGTGCGCGAGCTCAACGCGGCCCTGCACGCCCCGGACGTCGCGGACAAGGCGTCCGCGTGGCGGGTCACCTCACCCGCCGGGCGGCACAACATCGCGGTCGGGCTGGACGCGGCGGTCGACGTCCGCATCGAGGGACACGTCGGCTACTACTGCGCCGGGATGAACCAGCTGGCGACGGTGACCGTCGAGGGCAACGCCGGGGTCGGGGTCGCCGAGAACATGATGAGCGGCACGGTGCGGGTCCGCGGCAACGCCTCCCAGTCGGCCGGGGCGACGGCGCACGGCGGTCTGCTGGTCGTCGAGGGCTCCGCGTCGGCCCGCTGCGGGATCTCGATGAAGGGCGTGGACATCGTCGTCGGCGGCGACGTCGGGCACATGAGCGCCTTCATGGGACAGGCCGGTCGGCTGGTCGTGTGCGGCGACGCCGGCGACGCGCTCGGCGACTCCCTCTACGAGGCCCGGATCTACGTCGCCGGATCGGTCAGGAGCCTCGGCGCGGACTGCGTGGAGAAGGAGGTGCGACCCGAGCACCTGGCCGAGCTCACCGGCCTCCTTTCCGCGGCCGGCATCGACGCCGACCCCCGGGACTTCCGGCGCTACGGCTCGGCCCGCCGTCTCTACAACTTCCACGTCGACAACGCCTCGGCGTACTGAGGAGGATCCCCGTGCTCCGCGAGTCCGCGACCTTCGACCGCGCCACCATCGCCGAGATCCAGCGTGCGGCCGAGACCGGCATCTACGACATCCGCGGCGGCGGCGCCAAGCGCCGGGTGCCGCACTTCGACGACCTGCTCTTCCTCGGCGCGAGCATGTCCCGCTACCCGCTGGAGGGGTACCGGGAGCGCTGCGACACCGACGTCGTCCTCGGCGACCGCCACGCCACCTACCCGCTGCACCTGTCCACCCCGGTGACCATCGCCGGGATGAGCTTCGGCGCACTGTCGGGCCGGGCGAAGGAGGCGCTGGGCCGCGGCGCCAGCGAGGTCGGCACGAGCACCACCACCGGCGACGGCGGCATGACCCCGGAGGAGCGCGGCCAGTCCAAGCACCTCGTCTACCAGTACCTGCCCTCCCGCTACGGCATGAACCCCGGCCACCTGCGGGCCGCCGACGCGATCGAGGTCGTCCTGGGCCAGGGCGCCAAGCCCGGCGGCGGCGGGATGCTGCTCGGCCAGAAGATCACCGAGCGGGTCGCCGGGATGCGCACCCTGCCCATGGGCGTCGACCAGCGCAGCGCCTGCCGCCACCCGGACTGGACCGGCCCCGACGACCTCGAGATCAAGATCAGTGAGCTCCGGGAGATCACTGACTGGGAGAAGCCGATCTACGTCAAGATCGGCGCCAGCCGCACCTACTACGACGTCAAGCTCGCGGCCAAGGCCGGCGCCGACGTCATCGTGCTCGACGGCATGCAGGGCGGCACCGCGGCGACGCAGGAGGTGTTCATCGAGCACGTCGGCATCCCGACGCTGGCCGCCCTCCCGCAGGCGGTGCAGGCGCTGCAGGAGGAGGGACTGCACCGGCAGGTCCAGCTGGTCGTGTCCGGCGGGATCCGCAACGGCGCCGACCTCGCCAAGTGCATGGCGCTCGGTGCCGACGCCGTCGCGATCGGGACCGCGGCGCTGGTCGCCCTGGGTGACAACGCCCCGCACCTCGACGCGGAGTACCGGGCGCTGGGCTCGGCGGCCGGCTTCTACGACGACTGGCAGGCCGGCCGCGACCCGGCGGGCATCACCACCCAGGACGAGGAGCTCGCGGCCCGCCTGGACCCGGTCGTCGGCGGCCGGCGGCTGGCCAACCTCATCCGCGTGATGACCATGGAGGCCCAGGTCATCGCCCGCGCCTGCGGCAAGGCGCACCTGCACTCGCTGGAGCCCGAGGACCTGGTGGCGCTCACCATCGAGGCCGCCGCGATGGCCCGCGTGCCGCTGGCCGGCACGTCCTGGATCCCCGGGCAGGGCGGGCTGTGAGCGACCTGCGGGTCGACGTCGCCGTCGTCGGTGCCGGCCTCATGGGCTCGGCGACGGCGTGGCAGCTGGCCCGGCGCGGGGTCTCCGTGGCGCTGGTCGAGGCATTCGGCGCCGGGCACGTCCACGGCAGCTCGCACGGCACCTCCCGCATCGTGCGCCGGGCCTACGCCGACCCGTTCTGGGTCCGGCTGACCGGCCGCGCGTACGACGCCTGGGCCGAGGCCGAGGACGACACCGGGACGGCGCTGCTGCGGACCACCGGCGGCCTCGACACCGGCGCCCGCCGCGACCCCGTGGGGCTGGCCCGGCTGATGGCCGCCGAGGGGGTGCCGCACGAGCTGCTGTCGGCGGGGGAGGCGGAGGCCCGCTGGCCGGGGATGCGCTTCGACGGGCCGGTGCTCTTCCACCCCGAGGGCGCGGTGCTCGACGCCGACGCCGCGGTCGCCGCCTGGGTGCGGCGCGTGCGAGGGCTCGGCGGGACCGTGCTCGAGCGCACCCGTGTCCTCGCCGTCGAACCCGACGGAGGCGGCGCGCGGGTGGTCACCGACGGGCCGGAGCTGACGGCGGGCAGCGTCGTCGTCGCGGCCGGACCGTGGCTGCCCGAGCTGCCGCTCGGCCTCCCGCTCCCGCCGCTCACCGTGACCCAGCAGCAGGTCTTCCACTTCCGTCAGCGCGACCCCGCCGCCGCCTGGCCGACCTTCGTGCACAAGGGGGACCTGCAGTTGTTCGGCCTGCCCTCCGGCGCCGACGGAGGGCCGCGCCCGGCGGTGAAGGTCGCCCAGCACGACGGTGGCCGGCCGACGACGGCGTCCACCCGCGACGGCGTGGTCGACCCGGCCTCGCGCGAGCGGGTGACCGCCTTCGTGCGGGAGTGGCTGCCCGGCCTGGACCCGGAACCGGTCGCCCAGGGCAGCTGCCTCTACACCGTCACCCCGGACGAGGACTTCCTGCTCGACCGGGTCGGCCCCGTCGTCGTGGCCTCGCCCTGCTCCGGACACGGCGCCAAGTTCGCCGCCCTGATCGGGCGGATGGCCGCCGACCTCGCGCTCGGTGCGGCGGAGGTGGAACCGAGGTTCGCGCTGAGCCGGATGGGCTCCCTCGTCTGACGGAGGGGCTCCCGGTGACGCTCCGCCCCCGTGGGCCGGCGACCCGTGGGGGTCCGATGGGTCGCGGGGCAGGGCCGAGGTCCAGGGCCCGGCCCGGAGGGCGCCCTGGCCTCGCCGCCACCCGGTCGAGATGAGGCGTTCCGATGCCGAGGACGACGGGGGCTGTCCGGCTCTCCCCACCTCCGCCGCCTGCTGTCCTGAGGGCGGTGAACGTCGTCGTGCGGCCGCTGCTGGCGTCCCCGCTGGGACGTCGCATCGGGGGTGTCATGCTGCTCGAGTTCACCGGCCGGCGGAGCGGGCGTCGGATCAGGGTCCCGGTGAACCTCCACCTGGTCGACGGCGTCCTCACGGCGTCCACGGACGCGCCCTGGCGGTTCGACTTCGACGGGGGCGCGCCCGTCACCGTCCGGCACCGTGGTCGCGTCCACGAGACCACGGGCACGCTGGTGCCGACGACGCCGGACGAGAGGGGCCGGGCCGTCCGCGAGTCCCTGGACCACGGCGGGTCAGCGCAGCGGATGGGGATCAGGACGCCGCGCGGGCACCGGCCGACGGCCGCCGAGCTCGCGGGCCCGGGACCGGTGTCGGGCACCTCGGTGATCAGGTTCGACTCCACCCCGCTGCCGGGCCGCGGTTGGCCCGGCTCGCGGGCCCGGTGCAGCAGCCTGACCGCCGCCGGGTCGGCCGCCGCGCACCGGGCGGACGGTGCGCCGGGCCGCCCGACGGATCGTCGTCACGCCGGCCGGGCGGCTCGGCCGAGGACGGGCGCCGTCACCGCCGGAGGTCGGCGGGCTCGTCGAGCCGGCCGAGCTTGTGCGGGTTGCGCATCGCGTACAGCCGGCTGATCCGGCCGTCCTCGACGACGACGGTGATCGCCGTGTCGAACTCGCCGCCCGGGTCGATCCGCAGGGCCACCGCGCCGTTGACGAGCGGCGTGGTGATCTCCACGCCGGGCACGAGGTCGGCGAACCGGGACAGCGCCCGGGCCAGCCGTTCCCGGCCCGCGATCGGGCGCAGGACGGCCGGCGCCAGGCCCCCGCCGTCGGCGACCGCGACGACGTCGGGTGCGAGCACGTCCATGAGGCCCTGCAGGTCGCCGGCGGTGAGCGCGGCGAGGAACCGGTCGACGACCCGCTGCTGCTCGGCGCGGCTGACCGTCGTCCGCGGACGGCGCGCGGCCACGTGCTCCCGCGCCCGGTGCGCGATCTGCCGCACCGCGGCGGCCGACCGGCCCACCGCCTCGGCGATCTCGTCGTAGGGCACGTCGAACACCTCGTGCAGCACGAGGACCGCGCGCTCGGTCGGTGCCAGGGTCTCCAGCACGGTGAGCACCGCGATCGACACGCTCTCCGCCAGCTCGACGTCCTCGGCGACGTCCGGGCTGGTCAGCAGCGGCTCGGGCAGCCACTCGCCGACGTACTCCTCGCGGCGGCGGGCCACGGTGCGCAGCCGGTTGAGCGCCTGGCGGGTGACGATCCGCACCAGGTAGGCCCGCGGGTCGCGCACCGCGGCCCGGTCCGCCTCCGCCCACCGCAGCCAGGTCTCCTGCACCACGTCGTCAGCGTCGGCGGCGGAGCCGAGCATCTCGTAGGCGACGGTGAACAGCAGGCCGCGGTGGGCGACGAAGGGGTCCTCGGTCATGCCGTGGCGACGCCGTCCCGCGACGGGGCCGCCAGTGGCGGCAGGCCGCAGGACGCCGAGAACTCCTGCGACCGGATGCCGAGGGCGACGTTGCTGCGCGTGCTGGAGTTCATGAAGGCGATCCTGGCGGTCAGCTCCACCAGCGCGGCCGGTCCCAGCTCGTCCAGCAGGGCGGCCGACAGCTCGTCGGTCACGGCCGGCGGGGTCCGGCTCATCGCCTCGGCGTACTCCATGACCCGCCGCTCCAGCGGGGTGAAGACGGCGGACTCCCGCCAGCGCGGCACCTCCCGCACCCTGGCCTCGTCGAGCCCGCGGTCGTTCGCCAGGAAGTGGTGCAGGTCCAGGCAGAAGCCGCAGCCGATGGTGGCGGCCGCGGACATGGCCGCGAAAGTCGCGAGGTGCGGGTCCAGCCGGTTCCAGGAGTCGACCCTGCGGCCGAAGGCCATCGAGTCCTTGAGCACCGCCGGGTGGTGCCACATGACGCCGGCGCCCTCGGGCACCTGGCCGAGCACCCGGCGGCTCATCGTCTTCAGCAGGGCCCCGTACAGGCCGGTGATCTCGGTCGCGGGGACCCGGGTGCCGCTCGCCATGTCTCCTCCAGGGTGTGCGGTGGCGTCGACATGGAGACACCGGCCGCGCCCCGCGTGTGACACCCCGGAGGAGACGGGGCGAGCAGCCTCCCGGCTACTGGCCCGACTTGGCGGGCGGGATCAGCGGGTCCGGCACCGGGCCGGCCGTCCCCCCGGTGGTCCGCGTGTCCGCGGCCGGGGTGGTCGGCGTCTCGACGTCGGCGTCCTCGAGGACGAACGCCTCCGCGACCGTCGGCGGGGTCGGGGGGACCACCGCGTCGGCGTTGCTGCCCGCGGCCACCGTCCCGGCATCGACGGTGCCACCGACGGTGCCGCCCACCGTGCCACCCACCGTGCCGCTGCCCGTGCCGCCGCCCGTGCCGCCGCCCGTGCCGCCGCCCCCGGACGCCTGCGCGGTGAGCTTGTCGATGCCGCCCTGCAGCGGGGCGGGCGCGGCCTCGCGGGCCCTCTCGAGGGTCTGCTGCACCTCCGGCCGGCCCAGCAGGTCCCGTGCCGTCTTCGCGATCTGCTCGTACCGCTCGCGCCCGGCACGCGCGCCCAGCACGAAGCCGACCCCGAGGCCCAGTCCCAACGACAGCTTGCCCATGTCTCTCCTCCAGTCGCTCGGTGGTTCTGCCGCCGCTACCCAGGAGGAGACGGGCCAACCCGTCCCGGCGGGCCGCTCACGCCGGCACGGGCACCCGCCGCGGGCTGAGTGCCTCGAGCGCGGCGTCCAGCTCGGCCACCGGCCGCCCCGGCGGCAGGACGACGACGGGCAGCTCGGCACCGGCCCCGCGCCAGGCGTCGAGCGTCGCCGCCGCGCTGCCGGCGTCGCCGTGCAGCAGCAGCTCGTCGACCAGCACCTCCGCCCCCGCGGGCACCTCCCCGGGCCGGGCGGCCGGCACCGCGTCGACGGCGGTGCCGAGACCGGCGCGGCGCATCGTCCGCGGGTAGAGGGGGCCCATCGCCGTCAGGTAGGTGGTCAGCCACCACGACGCCGTCGCCCGCGCGACCGCCGGGTCGTCGGCCACCGCCACCGGGATGCCGGGGCTGACCAGCGGCACCGGCCGCCCCGCGCCCGCCGCGCCCTCCCGCAGCAGGGCGCGCCCCGCCGCCAGGCCGGACCGGGGGAGCAGGAACGGGTACCAGGCGTCGGCCACCTCCCCGGCCAGCCGCACGGCCTCCGGCCCGAGCGCGGCCAGGTGCACCGGGAGGCGCGGCCGCGGCGGCACGGCCAGCCGCAGCGGCCGCTGCCCGCCCGGCCGCGACGGCGTCACGCGCTCGCCGGCCAGCAGCGCCCGCACCTGCCGGGTGACCGCGCCGAGGCGGGCGACCGGCGCGGTGAACGGCTCGTCGTGCAGGCCCTCGGCGAGCTGCGGCGAGCCCGCGCCCAGGCCGAGGACGAACCGGCCGCCGGAGAGGGTGTCCAGCGACGACGCGAGCATCGCCAGGTGCGCGGGGCTGCGCCCCCACACGTTCAGGACACCGGTGCCGAGCCGGATCCGCCGGGTCCGCGTGGCGATCGCGGCGAGCAGGACCGGCGCGTCGTGCGCCCAGCCCTCGGCCAGCAGGAACGCCTCGTACCCCAGCTCCTCGGCGCGGTCGGCGAGGTGCAGGACGACGTCGGGACGGGTCTCCATCGGGGTCACGCCGACGGCGAGCCGCCGGGCCGGTGCGGTCATGGTGCTGCCCTCCTCGTGCGGGCCGGGAGCGGGTCCGCGTCTGGTCGCGCTCCCGGGGCCGCCACTAGGGTCGGCCGCGCCCGTTGCAGTCCGCTTGCAGGCGAGGCAGCGATGACCGGTGCGACGCACCTGCACTTCCGGGTCCTGGGCCCGCTGCAGGTCGAGGACGGCTCGGGACCGGTCGCCGTCGGCGGGCACAAGCCGCGCACCCTGCTCGCGGCGCTGCTGGTCGCCCGCGGCGAGGTGGTGCCCGCCGACCGGCTGCTCGCCGCGGTGTGGGGCGACGCGCCGCCCGACGGCGCGGTCACGGCGCTGCGCGCCTACGTCTCCCGGCTGCGCGGCGTCCTCGGCGACGCCGCCCCGCTCCGGCACCGCCCGCCCGGCTACTGCCTGGAGCTCGACGGCGCGACGCTGGACGCCGTCGAGTTCGAGCAGCGCGTCCGCACCGCCCGGGCGGCCGCGGCCGCGGGCGACCCCGCGCGGGCGCTGGCCGACCTCGACACCGCGCTGGCGCTGTGGCGGGGCGACGCGCTCGCCGAGTTCGCCGACGACGACTTCGCCGGCGCGGAGGCCGCCCGGCTGACCGAGCTGCGCACCGGCGCCGCGGCCGACCGCGCCGACGCGCTGGTGGAGCTCGGCCGCGCCGCCGAGGCGGTGCCCGAGCTCGAGGCGCTGGTGCGCCGGCACCCGACGTGGGAGCGGCCGGCGGTGGCGCTCATGCGGGCGCGGTACGCCACCGGGCACCAGGCCGACGCGCTCGCCGCCTTCCACGAGCTGCGCACCCGCCTCGACGACGAGCTGGGGGTGGAGCCCGCCGCGCCGGCCCGGGAGCTGTACCGGCGGATCCTCGTGCACGACCCCGCGCTCGCCGCGCGGCCGCCGCCGGGCAACCTGCCCCGCCGGGCCAGCGGGTTCGTCGGCCGGGAGTCCGAGGTCGCCCGGGTGCTGGAGGCGCTGCGGGCCGGCCCGCTGGTGACGCTGACCGGCGTCGGCGGGACGGGGAAGTCCCGGCTCGCGGTGGAGGTCGCCGCCCGGGACCGCGCGCGGTTCGACGACGGCGTGTGGCTGTGCGAGCTCGCCGCCCTGCCCGACGGCAGCCCGGTCGGGGACGCCGTCGCAGCGGCGCTGCGCATCCGGCAGCGGTCGGGGCTGTCGGTCGAGGAGACCGTGCTCGACTACCTGCGCGGGCGGTCGCTGCTGCTCGTCGTCGACAACTGCGAGCACGTGCTGCCGCACGCCGCGGCGCTCGTCGCCGAGGTCGTCCAGCGCTGCCCGCGCGTGGTGGTGCTCGCGACCAGCCGGGAGCCGCTCGGGGTCGACGGCGAGCAGGTGTGGCCGGTGCCGCCGCTGCCGCTCGCGGACGCCACCGCGCTGTTCGTCCAGCGCGCCCGCGCCGCGACACCGGACTTCCGGCTGGACCCCGCGGCCGCCGACGCCGTCGCCGCCATCTGCAGCCGCGTCGACGGCCTGCCGCTGGGCATCGAGCTGGCCGCGGCCCGGATGCGGGTGATGAGCCCGGGCGAGGTGGCCGCCCGGCTGGAGGACGCCCCGCTGCTCGGTGGCGGGCGCGGGCCGGTGCCCCGGCACCAGAGCCTCGTGGCCGCGATCGAGTGGTCCTACCGGCTGCTGCCCGAGGACGAGCAGCGGCTGTTCCGCGGCATGTCGGCGTTCGCCGGCGGAGCCGACCTGCGCGCCGTCCACGCCGTCGCCGACCCCGCCGCCACCGAGGACGACGTCCTCGACCGGCTGACCCGCCTGGTGGACCGGTCCATGGTGGTGGCCCGCAGCGGGGTGCACAGCCGCTACGGACTGCTGGAGACCCTGCGGGCCTACGGCCGGGCGCAGGCCGGGGCCGCGGGCGAGTCCGCGGAGCTGGCCCGGCGGCACGTCGCCCACCACGTCGACTACGCCGAGCGGGCCGGCGCGGGGCTGCAGGGACCGGACGAGCGGGCGTGGGCGGAGGAGGCCCTCGGCGTCTACGACGACCTGCGCGCCGCGTTCACCCGCGCCGCCGCCGACCGGGAGTGGGACCTCGCCGTGCGGCTGGTCTCGGCCGTGCCCGAGCTGGTGCACCTGCGGGTCGGCTACGAGGCCTACGCCTGGGCCGAGCAGCTGCTGCCCGTCGTGGACCCCGGCCACCCGCTCTACCCGGCCGCCGTCGGCGCCGCCGCCCGGGGCGCGTGGAACCGCGGCGACTTCGCGCGCGCCCGGGCCACGGCCCGCCTGGCCGGAGGGCGGCTGCCGCTGCCCGGCACCGCCCGCATCGCCTACCCGGGCGACGTGCTCGCCGACGTCGCGCTCTACGAGGGCGACGTCGGCACCGCGCTGGCCCACTATGCGGCCGAGGCGGAGCGGGCCCGGGCCGACGGCGACCGGATCCGGCTGGTGTGGACGCTCTACTACGTCGCCGTGTGCCAGGCGGTCCGCCGCCGGCCGGAGGAGGGGCTGGCCGCCGCCCGGGAGAGCCTCGACGTCGCCGAGGCCACCGCCAACCCGACGGCGCAGTCGATGGGCCGCTACGCCCTCGGCCTGGTGCTCAAGAAGTCCGACCCCGACCGGGCGCTGGCGCTGTTCGACGAGGCCGGCGCGCTGGCCGCGGCCGTGCACAACTTCTGGTGGCACGGCATCGCGCTGATGGAGGCGGCCGCGACCCGGGCGGTGCACGGCGACCCGGCGGCGGCCGCCCGCGCGCTGCTCGCCGTCATCGACCACTGGGACCGGGTCGGCGACTCGACGCAGCAGTGGCTGGACCTGCGCTACGTGGCCCGGCTGCTGCAGCGGGTGGGCGCGGAGGCGGACGCCGCGGCCCTGCACGCCTGCCTGGTGGCGGCGGGCAAGCCGTCCCCGCTCGGCCCGCCCGCCGAGGGCGCACCCACCGGCGACCCCCGCGCCGCGGAGGCGGCGGCCGTCGCGCAGGCCCGCGCCGCACTCGGCCGGGTCGCCGCCGGGCAGGCCGGTGCATGACCGCTGCATCCGCGGTGCACGCGGTCTGCAACCCGCCGGCACCAGCGTCGTCGGCACACCGCGGGGACGTCCCCCGCACGACGACGAGGAGCACTCCCGATGACCGACACCATCGACGCGACCGCCGACCGCGCGCTCAAGGCGAAGCACCGGGCGATGTGGGCGCTGGGCGACTACCCCTCCGTGGCCCGGGACCTCATCCCCGAGCTGGGCCGGGTCCTGGTCGCCGCCACCGGCGTGGGCCCCGGGGACCGGGTGCTGGACGTCGCGGCCGGCAGCGGCAACGCCGCCGTGCCCGCGGCGCTGACCGGCGCCGAGGTCGTGGCCTCGGACCTCACGCCGGAGCTGTTCCCGGCCGGCCGCGCGTTCGCCGCGCGCGAGGGCGCCGAGGTGACGTGGGAGGAGGGCGACGCCGAGGCCCTGCCCTACCCGGACGCGAGCTTCGACGTCGTCCTCTCCTGCGTCGGCGTGATGTTCGCGCCGCACCACCGGCAGGCCGCCGACGAGCTGGTGCGGGTGTGCCGCCCCGGCGGGCGGATCGGGCTCGTCAGCTGGACGCCGGAGGGCTTCGTCGGCGAGATGTTCCGGACGATGAAGCCCTACGCGCCCCCGCCGCCGCCCGGCGCGCAGCCGCCGCCACTGTGGGGCGACGAGCGGCACGTCCGCGACCTGCTCGGCGACCGCGTCACCGACGTCGTCGCCCGCCGGCAGACCGTGACGGTCGGCGGCTACCCGTCGCCGGAGGCGTGGCGGGACTCGTGGAAGACGGTCTACGGGCCGACGATCGCGACCTACCGCAACGTCGGCGACGACCCCGAGCGGGTCGCCGCGCTCGACCACGACCTCGCCGCGCTGGCCGCCCGGTACGACCGCGGCACCGACGGGATCGTCCTCGACTGGGAGTACCTGCTGCTCACCGCGCGCCGCGCGTGAGACCACCCGGCCGGCGCCGGGGGATCCCGGCGCCGGCCCGGCACGAGAGGGGAGGGACGACGTGGTCGACGTCCTCGTCCGGCGCGACGACCCGCGGACCGTGCGCTGCGACCCGGGGGAGCCGCCGCGGACCGGGGTGCCGCAGGGCTCGGTGCAGTTCGCCGTCGAGCGCTTCGGGCTGACCGCGAACAACCTCACCTACGCCGTCCTGGGCGACGCCTGGCGGTACTGGGACCACTTCCCCGCGCCGGAGGGCTGGGGCCGGGTCCCGGTCTGGGGCTTCGGCCGGGCCACGGCCTCCGGCGTCGACGGCGTCGCGGCGGGGGACCGCTTCTTCGGCTTCTGGCCGATGTCGAGCCGGGTCACCCTCGAGGTGGCGGCGGGCCCGGGCGGCCTGGCCGACCGCTCGGCCGCCCGCGCCTCCCTCGCCCGGGTCTACGGCCGCTACGCCCGCGCCCTGCCCGAGACGGGCTTCCCGCCCGGGCTCGACGACGTCGCGGCGGTGCTGCGGCCGCTGTTCCAGACCGGGTGGCTGCTCGCCGACCGCGTGGCCCGCGAGGGAGCCGGGGTGGTGGTCCTGACGTCGGCGTCGAGCCGCACCGCCGTGTGCACCGCGGCGGCGGTCCGCGCGCACGGGGACCCGCCGGAGCTGGTCGGGCTGACGTCGTCCCGGCACGCCGCGGCCACGGCGGCGCTCGGCCTCTACGACCGGGTCCTGACCTACGAGGAGGTCGGCGCCCTGCCCGCGGACCGCGGCGCCGTGCTGGTCGACCTCGCCGGCGACCCGGACCTGCGCGCGGCGGTGCACCGCCGCACCGCGGGCGTCCTGCGGGCCTCGGTCGTGGTCGGCGCGACGCACTGGACGCGGGCGTCGTTCGCGAGCAGCGGCCTGCCCGGGCCCGAGCCGGAGGTGTTCTCCGCGCCGGCCGCGGCGGCCGCCCTGGACCCGTCGTCCGCCCGCCGGATCGCGGCCGCGTGGCCGGACTTCGCCGCGACCCGGGCGCCCGGGCTGCTGACCGTCGAGCACCGCACCGGGGCGCAGGCGGTCACCGAGGCGTGGGCGGCGCTGCTGGACGGCGACGTCGACCCGCGCCGCGGGCTGGTCCTCTCGCTCTGAGGCCTCAGCCCGGCTCGGCGCCTCAGCCCGGCTCGGCGCCTCGGCCAGGCTCCTCCGTCGTCCCCGGCTCCGGTGGGCGGGGCGCCGACGCCCGCTGCCCCTGCAGCTGCCGGCCGAGCTCGTCCCGCACGCGGTACAGCTCGGCCAGCACCTGCCCCCGCGCGGTGTCGCCGAGGGCGGCCGCCGCGTTCCGCAGCGCCGGGCCGTGGTCGCGCCAGTAGGCACCGACCGCCCGCGCCACCTCCCCGGGGTCGGCCCGGTCCCGGCCGGCCCGCCGGAGCAGCTCCTGGAGCCGCTCCAGCTCCGCCGCGGCGGCCGCCGCGGGCTCGGGGTCCCGGGGGCCGGTCACGCCGCCGCCTGCTGCGCGACCGGCGCGGTGCCGCCGCCTCCGCCGCCGCCCCCGCCGATGCCCTCGAGCAGGCGGATGAGCGCGTCGATGAGCTCCTGCAGCAGGTTGCCCAGGACGCCGCCGAGGTCGACGCCGTCGAGCAGCCCGGCGATCGCGCACAGCAGGTTGCCCAGCAGGTTGCCCGGGCCGGGGATCGCCTCGACGTCGAGCACCACCTCGTTGAGGTGCACGTGCAGGCCCAGCAGGTTCAGGTCCAGCGGCCCGAGGTTCAGGTCGAGGATCGGGCAGGGGGTGGGTTGCGTCATCGGGAGCACCTCGGCTCTGAGGAACTGCCGCCGGTGCGGCAGGTGCCCGACGCAGGGCGCGCGCACAGTGTGGGAGCGCCCGGGCCGGCCCGGAAGGCACCCGGTCCGCCGCCCGGAGCGGGCCGGGTGTGCCCGTCACCGTGCGCGCTCGACCGCCAGCCCTTGGTGAGACGAGATCGTCCGTAAAGGGGTGCGGCGGGGCCTCAGCCGGAGACGGCGTCCACCACGGCGCTCACCCGGCGGGCGCGGGTCTCGGGCCTCTTCGCGTCGGCCACCGACCGCGCGTGCTCCTTGCGGGAGGTGTACGACAGCCGGTCGAAGGCCTCCCGCACGCCCGCCGCGGCCAGCGCCTCGGCCAGGTCCGGCGGCACCTCGACGGTGCGCTCGGCCCGGTCGAGGGCGACGACGACGTCGACGGTGTCGCCTATGGCCACCCCGAGGGCGGCCCGGCGCTCCTTGCTCAGCCCGATGAGGTTCTCGCCGCCCATCCGCGCGACCCGGCCCTCCACGGTCACCGTGCCGACGGTGACCCGGACGGGGAACGCCTTGGCGCCCCCGCCGAGGCCGGCGACCTGCTCGTCGGTCAGCACGACGGCGGCCGCCGGGCCGCGCGGTGCGAGGGTGGTGGTCAGCCGCAGCTCCTCGGTCACCGGGTCACCCTGGCGTCCCGGCGGTCGCGGCGGAAGCCCCTGTCATCCCCTCGGCCCACCGGCGGCCCGCTCGGCGAACCGCCGCTGCGCGTCCTCCAGCGCCGCGACGGCCTGGGCCCGGCGCTCCCACCCGCGGGTCTCGGCGGACTTCTCCGGCGTCAGCGCCTCGTAGATCTCGAAGAAGTGCCAGATCTCCGCGACCTGGTGGATGGGGACGTCCTCGAGCTCCTGCAGGTGCTCCATCCGCGGGTCGCTCGCCGGCACGCACAGCAGCTTCGCGTCCGGGCCGCGCTCGTCGTGCACCCAGAACACGGCGATGACCCGGGCGCGCACGAGGCAGCCGGGGAAGGTCGGCTCGCCGAGCAGCAGCAGGGCGTCGATCGGCTCGCCGTCCTCGGCGAGGGTGTCCGGGACGAACCCGTAGTCGCCGGGGTAGCCGGTGGCGGTGAACAGCATCCGGAGCAGCCGGATGCGGCCGAGCCGGTGGTCGTACTCGTACCTGTTCCGCGAGCCCTTGGGGATCTCGACGATCACGTCGGCTTCCACGGGCACCCTCCTCCGGCCGGACCGCGAGGAGACACTGGCCCAGGACCCGCTCCCCGGCAACCCGGCGGTCAGCGCAGGGGGACGAGGCCCGACTCGTAGGCGGCGATGACGGCCTGCGTCCGGTCCCGGGCGCCGAGCTTGCGCAGCAGGCTGCTGACGTGGGTCTTCACCGTCTGCAGGCCCAGGTACAGCTCGCCGGCGATCTCGCCGTTGGACCGCCCGCGCGCCACCAGCAGCAGGACCTCCGCCCGCCCGGTGGGACGCGTGACCCGTTTGACCACGGGTGGTCCAGGTCACACCCGTCGGGCAGCGTCCCGAGACGGAGGAGGTCGGCGATGACCACCAGGGTGGAGAAGTCGATCCAGGTCGACGTGCCGGTCCGCACGGCGTACGACCAGTGGACCCAGTTCGAGGACTTCCCGCGCTTCATGGGCGGGGTCGAGGAGGTCCGCCAGCTCGACGACCGGCGCCTGCACTGGGTGGCCGAGATCGCGGGCGTCCGGCGGGAGTGGGAGGCGTCCGTCCTCGAGCAGGAGCCGGACCGGAAGGTCGCCTGGGCCGCCACCAGCGGGGCCACCAACGCCGGCGCGGTCCGCTTCGAGCCCGCCGGGCCCGACTCGACGGTCGTGTACCTGGAGCTGGAGTACGAGCCCGAGGGCGTCGTCGAGCAGGTCGGCGACAAGCTCGGCATCGTGGAGCGGCAGGTCCGGTCCGACCTGGAGCGGTTCAAGGCGCTCGTCGAGAGCCAGGGCCACGCCACCGGGGCCTGGCGCGGCTCGATCGGCGAGGGGCTCGACGTCGGCACGCCCACCGCGGAGACCGCTCACGGGTCGCGCGGGGACAGCGGCAAGGCGGGCGTGTCCGGAACGGCCGTCGCGGCCGGGGTCGCCGCGGTGGCCGGAGCGGCGGCCGCCGGCGTGGCCGCGGCCACCGCGGGCTCGTCGGGCTCGTCGGGCCCGTCGGGCTCGTCGGAGGGCGGGCAGCAGGAGGTCGGGACGGAGACCCCGGAGGGCGTCGTCCAGTCACCGGAGGTCACCCAGGTCGAGCAGCCGCCGCCGGATGCCGTCGTCCGGGACGACGTGCTCGTCCCGGAGTCCCACCCCGAGGGCTACACCGCCGGGCCGTCCACGGAGGGCGTCGAGCGGGGCGTCCGTGACGACGGCGACGACCCGATGATCGGGGGCGGCAGCCGCTGATCACCGGGTCACCTCGGCCGGTCCCGGTACGCCGTCGCCGAGGAAGGCGGCGAGGGCGGTGCCCTCGGCCTCGACGTCGTCCCGCTCGGCCGGCGTGAGCCGCCGCAGCGGCTGCACGGTCACCGCCACGCCGCCGTCGTCCCGGTCGCGGGTCGTCCAGGTGGCGGCCACGGTGCCGTCGACCAGGACGAAGCGGGCTCCGGTCACGCTCAGGCCGCGGTGCTCGTCGGCGATCAGGCGGGACCGGTCGTCGTAGCCGAGGACCGCGTTGTCGAACGCGGGCAGGAAGCGCACCGGCGCGGGCTCGTCGCGGTCGGGGAGGAGGCCGTCGGGGACGTCGAGCAGCTCGCGGCCGCGCTCGTCGCGGGAGGTCCGCAGTCGCGGCCGCAGCCGGGCGACCACCGCCGGGAGGCCGCCCAGTCCGCTCCAGGACCGCAGGTCCGCGGTCGCCGCCGGCCCGTACGCGCGCAGGTAGCGCAGCACCAGGTCGTCGAGGACGTCGTCGGGCGGCCCGTCCTCGACGTCGCGCCCCAGCCAGGCGCGCACCGTGGTGTTCCGGGCGGGGGCGCGCTGCCGCCACAGTCCGCGCGGCGGGACCTGCACCAGCGGCACCAGGCTGGACAGCGCGTCGCCGAGGTCGCGGGCCGCGGCGTCCGGCCAGCGGTCGCCGACCAGCCGGCCGACCTCGGACAGCAGCCGCGGCGCCTCGGCGAACCGCGGTTCCCCGGCCGCGGCGAGCTCGCCGAACTCCACGCCGGGCAGCCGGCGCCCGAGGGTGCCGCGCGCCCGGGCGACGAGCATCGACCGGTGCACCGGCCGCAGGCGCAGGCAGTCCCCGGCGGTGACCAGGTGCAGCGTCCGGCGCATGAGCAGCGTGCGGACGACGCGGCGCGACTCCAGCAGGTCGTCGAGCCCGGCCGGCCGGAACGCCGTCAGCCGCGACCACAGCCCGACGAAGGGCTCCTGCGGCTCCTGCGCCTGCAGGCCGACCAGGTGGCCGACCGCGTCGAGGACGCCGCGCCCGTCCCGCCGGAGCAGCAGCTGCCGGGCGAGCGTGGCGCGGCCGAGCGCGCGCCGGTCGAGCACCTCGGCTCCCCGGCGCGCGCCCACCCCCGCTGTCTACCGCGGGGGACCGACGGGATCAGGCGGCCAGCGGGTGGTGGTGGCAGCGGCCGCCGCTGGTGGCGCGGGCGGCGCAGGGTGCGCCGGCCCTCGTGACGCCGCCGGTGTCGCCGCAGCGGGCCGGCCGGGCGGCGGGCTGCTCGACGACCTGCTCGGCGGGCAGCGCCGGGCGGGGGAAGGGGAGGACGACGGCGTCCCGCGTCCGGGCCGGCGCGGCCGGCTCGACGGCGGTGTCGACCCCGGTGTGGACGAGGGGAGCCGGGACCGGGCGGCCGGCGCGGCGGTGCAGCGCGGACGCGGCGGTCAGGCCGGCGGTGAAGGCGGCGAGTGCGGTGGCGACGTGGCTGGCGCGCATGCCCGGCTCATCGGCCGGCGGCGTCCCCGTGGGAAGGCCGCCGTCCCGTGCGTCCCAGCCGTCACGCCAGGTGCGCCTGCTTGGGCGCCAGCCCCCGCTCGGCCTCGGCGGCGACCTGCTCGCGGGAGGCACCGGTCGACGCCAGCACGACCGCGCCGACCAGCCCCTCCACCAGCGGCGCGGGGGAGAGGGTCACCCGCGACCGGACGTCGTCGTCGAGGAACTCCAGCGCGGTCTCGGCCGAGAGCACCGCGCTGCCGAGGTCCATGAGCACGACGACGCCGTCACCGGAGTCGGCCTGCCCGACCGCGTCGGCCACCGCGGCGGCGTCGGTGCCGAGCCCGCCGTCCTCGGTGCCCGCGGCGACCGCGATCGCCAGCTCCCGCCCGGGCAGCATCTGCCGCGCGAGCTCGACGGCGGCGTCGGCCAGCGCCCGGCTGTGCGAGACGACGACGAGGCCGACGCTCACGAGCGTCCCAGGGTCGCCGCGGCGGCCTCGACCAGCAGCGCCGTCGACGTCGCCCCCGGGTCCTGGTGCCCGGCGCTGCGCTCGCCGAGGTAGCTGGCCCGGCCCTTGCGGGCGACCATCGGCACGGTCGCGTCCCGGCCCTGCGCCGCCGCGTCCGCCGCCGCGGCGAGCGCGTCGGCCAGCGGCTTGCCCGCCTCCACCGCGGCGTCGAGGGCGTCGCAGGCCGGGCCGAGCGCGTCGACCATCGTCTTGTCGCCGGGCTCGGCCCTGCCCCGGGCGACCACGCCGTCCAGGCCCGCGCGCAGCGCCCGCGCGAACGCGGCGTCGTCGAGGTCGCCGTCGCCGGCCGCGCCGGCCATCCGCAGGAACAGCGTGCCGTACAGCGGGCCGCTGGCCCCGCCGACCTTGCTCACCAGGGTGGCGCCGGTCTTCTTGAGCAGCGCCGCGGCGTCGGCCGGCGGCGACTCGTCCAGCGTGGCGACGACGGCGGTCATGCCGCGGTCCATGTTGGCGCCGTGGTCGGCGTCGCCGATGGCCGCGTCGAGCGCGGTCAGCCGGTCCCGCTGCTCGTGCACGGACTCCGCGAACCGGCGCAGCCAGGCGGTGAGGTCCTCCGTGCCCACCGCCATGCTCAGGCCCCCCACCGCAGGCCCGGGGTGACCACCGGCGCGTCCCACAGCCGCAGCATCTCGTCGTCGGCCTGCAGGAGGGTGACCGAGCAGCCGGCCATCTCCAGGCTGGTCATGTACGGCCCGACCAGCGACCGGGCGATCCCGATCCCCGCCTTCTCCAGGATCGCGGCCACCTCGGCGTAGACCACGTACAGCTCGATGAGCGGGGTGCCGCCCATGCCGTTGACGAAGCAGATGACGCCGTCGGTGTACCTCCGGTCGGCGAGGATCGGCTCGACCAGCATCGCGGCGACCTCGCGGGCGGGAGCCAGCGGCACCCGGCGCCGGCCGGGCTCGCCGTGGATGCCGATGCCGATCTCCATCTCGTCCTCGCCGAGGGAGAAGGTCGGCGTCCCGGCGGCGGGCACGGTGCAGGAGGTGAGCGCCATGCCCATGCTGCGGCCGGCGTCGTCGACCCGCTTGGCCAGGTCGGCCACCTCGATCAGCGGCCTGCCCTCCTCGGCGGCGGCGCCGACGATCTTCTCCAGCAGCACCGTGGTGCCCACGCCGCGGCGGCCGGCGGTGTAGAGGCTGTCGGTGACGGCGACGTCGTCGTCGACGACGACGGTGGCCACCTCGATGCCGCTCTCGGCGGCGACCAGCTCGGCGGCCATCTCGAAGTTCATGACGTCGCCGGTGTAGTTCTTCACGATGTGCAGCACGCCGGCGCCGCTGTAGACGCCCGCGGTGGCCGCCTGCATCTGGTCGGGCACCGGCGAGGTGAAGACCTCCCCGGCGCAGGCGGCGTCGAGCATGCCGCGGCCGACGAAGCCGCCGTGCATGGGCTCGTGGCCGGAGCCGCCGCCCGAGACGATGCCGACCTTGCCCTGCACGGGCGCGTCGCGGCGGAACACCACCCGGTTCTCGTGGTCGACCCGGAGCAGGTCCGGGTGCGCCAGCTCCATGCCGCGGAGGGCGTCGGATACGACGTCGGACGGGTCGTTGATGAGCTTCTTCATCGTGCACCTGACCTCGGGGGAGTCGAGCAGGGACCGTCCCGGAGGCTAGGGCTCATGTGATCCGCGGCACAACGAGGCGGTGCCCCCGGGTGCAGGACGGAGCCTGCACCCGGGGGCACCGGGACGACGGGTCAGCCCCGGCCGGTGACGCGCGCGGCGGCCTGCTGGATCTGCCCGTAGTCGCCGTAGCGGGCGCCGACGACGTAGCCGGTGCCCAGGCCGGCCCCGAGCGAGGTGAGGCGGGCGACGCGCCGACCCCGCTTCCGGATGCGGTGGCCGACCTCGGCGACCTCCTCGGGCACCGCCTCGACCGCGCCACCGACCCTGGCGGCCGCGCGGAGGGCGGCCTGCCCGATCTCGGCGCCGGCCTCGGTGGCCCGGGAGACCACCGTGGACGTGAGCTCCGGGAGGGCGTCGAGGGCCTGCTTCGCGGCCTCCGCACCGACGCTGGCGCCGGTCTGCAGCGCCTGGCCCGTGGTGGCCAGCAGGGGAGCGGCCGCCGCGGCGCCGGTCCGGGTCACTTCGCCGACGCGCTGGGCGGCGGTCGCCAGGACGGGCCCGGCCGCGGACGCGCCGCCGCGGGCGGCCTCGCCGACACCGCGGGCGGCCTCGCTGACGAGGTGCGCGGCGTTGGCCAGGACGGGCCCGGCCGCGGACGCGCCGCCGCGGGCGGCCTCCCGCACCGACGAGGCGGCGTCGGTGACCACCGGGACGGCCGCGGCCACGAGGTGCTCCACCCGCGCCCGTCCGACCGCCGGCACCGCCCGGGCCTGCCGGGCGGCCTTCCGCCCGGTCCGCCGGGCGGCCTTGCCCCCGCGGCGGGCGCGGCGGGACACCGTGGCGGCCGGCTGCCGGCGCCGCCGCAGCACCGCGAACAGCAGCCCGCCGAGCGCCCGCAGCGCGGCCAGCCCGCCCGCGGCCCCGCCGGCGCGGGCGGCCAGCGACCGGCCCTGGGGCTCGTCGGCGCGGCCGAAGTCCTCGTCGCCGGGCTGGGCCACCGGTGGCGGGGGCGGGAGCTCCTCGTCGGCGTCCGGGGTGGGCAGGGGCGCCACCTCCTCGCCGGACACCGCCACGGCAGTGGTCGCCGGCGGCTCCGCGTCGGGCGCCGGCAGCAGGGTCTCGGAGGTCTCGGTGCTCGCCTCGATGCCGTAGTGCCGGTACAGCGCGGACTCCTGCTCGGTGGTCAGCTCGCGGCTGTCGCCGAAGCGCGGGGCGCCGTCGACCAGCCCGCGGTCGACCACCACCTGCACCCGGTCGCCCTCGCCGGTGGCGTCGAACAGCGGGACGACGACGGTCGTGCCGGCCATGTCCGCGTACAGCCACTCCGGCCGGCCGGTTCCCTCGTCGGCGAGCAGGTGCGTCACCGTGCCGATCTCCGCGCCGTGCCGGTCGACCACCGTCCTGCCGACCCAGTCGACAACTGAGTCCCGTTCGGGCAGTGCCATGGTCGCCTCCCCACTTCTCGGGGCCGGGCCGGGGTGGCCCGGCGCTGCCGTCCGGGCGGCCCTACCCCGCTGGTCGCGGCCCCACCCGTGCCGATCACGGGAGGTCGCGGAGGCCGGTCCGGACCTCAGCGGACGCCCTCCACCGGCTCGGGGGACGGCGCGCCGACGCCGTGGCGGGCGAGGAAGTCCAGGGCGGCGCCGGCCACCTCCGCCCAGCCGGAGTCGGCGGCGAGGGAGTGGCCGCGGTCGGGGAAGGTGAGCAGCTCGGTGACGCCGGTGCCGTGCCGCCGCTGGATGCGGTACGCGGCGCGGACGCCGGCGGCCGGCACGGTGCGGTCCAGCCCGGCGGCCACGAGCAGCACCGGCCCGCGCTCCCGCCGGGTCTCGACGGCGGCCTCGCTGCGCGGCGTGAACGCGGCGGACCCCGCCTGGAACAGCGGCCGCGCGGGGGAGGGGATCGCGTACGCGTCCCAGAGACGGTCGGCCTCCTCGCGCGGCACCGCGCTGGCGAAGGCGCGCGCCCAGCTGTCCCGCGTGTGCGCCCAGGTGCCCGTCCGCAGACCGGGGCGCGAGAGCACCGGCCAGGCCGTGCGCAGCTGCGCCGGCGGCAGCACCAGGTTGCCGCGGAACTGCGCGGGCGAGAGCGCCACGCAGGCGCGGGTCAGGCCCATCCCGTGCAGCTTCTGCGCGACCAGCCCGCCGAACGAGTGGCCCACCACCACCGGTGCCGCGGGCAGCCCCGCGATGACGTCGGCGTGGTGCTGCGTGACGTCGCCGATGCCCACGCCGGCGACCGCCCCAGGGTGCGCCCGCGCCTCCTCGGCGGTGGCCGGCTCGCCCGGCCAGCCCGGCGCGACTGGGTCGTAGCCGCGGGCGGCGAACAGCTCCAGCCACGGCGCCCAGCTGCTCGCGTGCAGCCAGAGGCCGTGCACGAAGACGACGGGGACGGGGGCGGCAGCGGTCACGGTGGTCCTCCGGGAGCGGGGTGCGGCCACCCGACCGGGCCGCGGACGCCGCGGACGCTAGGGGCGCACCCGCGACGGCGGCTGTGCCCTGCGTGACCGGTGCCGGACCCAGGCTGCCGAGCCCGCCGGGGCGACGGCCTTCCGCCGCCTCCCGCTCCCGGCCAGGATCGGCCCAGGCGACGACGCCGACCTGCCCGCCGACCCGCTGCCGACCCTGGAGGCCCCGTGGCCACCCTCGTCGACACCGACGCCCTCGCCGCCGCCGACCGCCGTCCCGCCCGGGTGGCCGACCTGCTCGAGGCGACGATGTCCTCGCGGATCCGCTTCCCCGACCCCTCGGCGCCCGCCCGTGCCCGCCTCGACGGCTGGGACCTGGCGGGTGTCTCGGTGCTGCGGCTGGACCTGACCGGCGAGGTGACCCTGCTGCGCACCGCCCGCCACGCGCGCGCCGACTCGGAGCCGGTGCTCTCCCTCGCCGTGCAGGAGGCCGGCACCGCCCGGCAGGAGCAGTTCGGCTCCCGCCGGCTGGTGGCCGCCGGCGAGCTGTCGTTCAGCGAGGTGTCGTCGCCCTACGAGTACGCCTGGTCCGGGCGGGGCGTGTGCCGGGCGCTGCGCATCCCGGCCGCCTCCCTCGGCCTGCCGATCGACACCGTCCGGCGGGCCCTGCCGGTCGCCGCGCGCAGCCCTCTCCACGGCCTGGTGCGCGCGCACGTCACCCGGCTGACCCGCGACGTCGCGCTGCTGGCCGCGGAGCCGCTGGTGCACTCGCTGGCGTCGGCGACGGTCGACCTGGCCCGCGCGCTGCTGGCCTCGGCCGCCGACGGCGCCCGCGGTGCCGACGACGTGCTCGGCGAGACACTGCCGGCCCGGGTGCGCGGCTACGTGCGCCGGCACCTGACCGAGCCGGACCTGGACGCCGAGCGCATCGCGCGGGCGCACGCGGTGTCGGTGCGGCAGCTGTACCGGATCTGCGCCGCGGCCGGGTTCAGCCTCGAGCAGGAGGTCATCGCGCAGCGGCTGGAGGGCGCCCGGGCCGAGCTGGCCCGGCCGGGCGACCGCTCGATCGCCGCGGTCGCCCGGCGCTGGGGCTTCACCGACGCCTCCTACTTCGCCCGCCGGTTCCGGGCGGGGTACGGCGTCAGCCCGCGGGAGTGGCGGGACCGCTCACGGGCGGGGGCCGCCGCCGGCTGACCGCGGGCGGGTGCGCCGGCGCCGCACCCCGGGCGCCGGAACGCGGCCCGGGCGCACCCGCTCAGCCGTCGCGGCCGACGACGGCGGAGACCAGCAGCAGCTTGACCAGCCAGTCGCCGGCGTGGATCGCGGCCTGCTGCCAGGGCACCTTCTCGTGGACGACCGAGCCGGTGAGCAGGACCAGCGGGAACGCCGCCCACAGCCCGGCGCCGAGCGTGAGCGCCGAGCGCGGGCCGCGGGCCGGCAGCCGGTCGGCGAGCACCGACACCGCGGCCGCCACCACCCCGCTGCGCGCCAGCTCCACCGGCGCGACCGCCGCCGGGGACGGGCCGGGCTGCGCGTAGGCCTCGTCGAGGCGGGCCAGCCGCTCGCCGAAGGCCGTGTACCAGGCCGAGCTCGCCACGAACGCGGCCGCGGACGCGACCGCGACCCGCCCCGGCGACACCGCGCTCACCGGGTCCCGATCCGCTCGAGCAGGTGCACCTCGACCTCGTCGCCGGCCTGCTTCCCGATGGCCCGCCGGATCGCCGCGGCCACCGGCAGCTCGCGCGTGCCGAACACCCGCACCGACTCTGGCCACACCAGGCAGGTCCACCCGCCGGGTGCCGGGCCCCTCCGCAGGGTCGCCCTGAACCGCTCGTCCACCGTCCGCCTCCTCGCCGTGGGGTGCAGGGGAGACCGCCGCCGGCCCCCGCACTCATCGCTCAGCCGCTGCGGGTCGTCAGCAGCGACACCTCGGCGACGTTCGTCGTCGGCGGCAGGGTGAGGGTGAACAGCACGGTCTGCGCGACGTCCTCGGGGAGCAGCGCGGTCCCGCCGTCGGCCGCGGCGGCGGGGGACACCCAGCCGACGGCGACGTGCCGCACCCGCACCAGGGTGCCGCCGAGCTCCAGCCGCAGCGTGCGGGCGAGCTGGGCGGCGCCGGCGGCCGTGGCGGCGTGCACGGCGAACGCCGGCACCAGCTCCGACGCCGCCGCCGACCCGACCAGCACCAGGTCGGCGGCGGAGTCGTTGGCCGCCGCGGTCAGCAGGTCGTCGAGGAACGCGCGCGCCGCCAGCACCGCGTCGCCGGCGCCCTGCTCGATGACCTCCGCCCACCGCTCGGCCGGTGACAGCCCGAACGGGCCCCCGCCGACGCCGCCCAGCACGGCCACCACCAGGTCGACGCCGCCCAGCCGCTCGCGCACGCCGTCGGCGGCCGCGAGCACCTCCCGCGCGGAGGCCACCTGCTCGACCACCGCTCCCGCCGCGGCCAGCTCGGCGACCACCGCGTCGGCGATCAGCGGCAGCCCGATGACGACGGCGCGGCGGCCGGCGACCGGCCGCACCCTCCCCGGCGCGGTCACGCCACCGGCTCCGCGTCGGCGGTCTCGCGCACCGCCGGCGAGCGCACCGGCAGCGCGTCCTCGGCCGGCGCGTCCGCCGGGGCGGCCGCCCGCACCCGCGACCGCCCGGCGGTCTGCTCCAGCGCCGTCCGCATCGGCCCGACGTCGAGCGGCCCGTCGTAGAGCTGGCCGTTGACGAAGAAGCGCGGCGGCTCGTCCAGGCCCATCGCGCGGGCGTCGTCGTCGTCCTCGCGGACGCGCGCGGCGTGCGCGCCGGAGGCGACGGCGTCGTCGACCCGGGCGAGGTTCAGCCCGGCGTCGACGGCGCAGCGCCGGATCGCCCGGTCGTCCAGCCGCCCGGCCCGGGCGGCCAGCGCGTCGTGCATCGGCCAGAACCGCGACTGGGCGTCGGCGGCCTCGGCCGCCTCGGCGGCACGGGCCGACACCGGGTCGTCGGTGAGCAGGTGGCGGTAGACGAAGACCAGGTCGTCGCCGAGGACCTGCCGCAGCTCGTCGACCACCTCGGCGGTGCGCCCGGCGTTGGTGAACACGAACGAGGCGTGGACGACGAGCTCCATCGGCGCGCCGACGCGGCCGCGGACGTGGTCGCGCGTGGCGCTCACCGGCCGCGCCAGCCGCTGCCGGCCGGGCAGCCGGGACCGGTCCACCGCCCGGACGACGGCGACCGCGCCCAGCGCCAGCAGCGCGGCGAGGACCGACGCGGCCAACACGCCGATCCGGGCCTGCGCGGCCAGCGCCTCGTCGTCGAGGGCCAGGTCGATGATGAACAGCGAGATCGTGAAGCCGATCCCGCTGAGCACGCCGGCGGCGAACACGTGCCGCGGGAACAGCCCCGAGGGCAGCCGGCCGATCCCGAGCCGGACGGCGGCCAGCGACGCGGTGGTCACGCCCAGCACCTTGCCGACGACGAGCCCGATGACGACCGCCCAGGTCAGGCCGGAGGTCGCGGCGGCGGACAGCGTCTCGGCGCTGAGCACGACGCCGGCGTTGGCCAGCGCGAACACCGGGACGACGGCGAGGTTGACCCACGGCCGGAACAGCCGCTGCCCGCGCTCGTTGACCGACACCGACCGGGTCAGGCTGAGCACCGCGCGGTGCGCCCCGCTGGAGGTCGGCGTCCGCCCGTAGTCCCGGGCCGCGGCCTCGGCGGCGTCGACCTCCTCCGCGCTGGGCGGGTACACCGGCAGCAGCAGGCCGATCGCGACGCCGGCCACCGTCGGGTGCACGCCGGACGCGAGCACGCCCAGCCAGACCGGCACCGCGACGAGCAGGTAGGCCGCGCCGCGCCAGACCCGCATCCGCCGCAGCCAGACCACCGCGACCAGCCCGACGGCGGCCACCGCCAGCGGCAGGATCGTGAGGTCCTCGGTGTAGGCGACGGCGATGACGGCCAGCGCGCCGACGTCGTCGACCACCGACAGCGCGAGCACGAACGCGCGCAGGTTGACCGGCACCGCCCGGCCCACGACCGCCAGCAGGCCGAGCACGAACGCGGTGTCGGTGGAGATCACCACGCCCCAGGCGGCGCGCGCCTCGCCGGGCTGGTCGCTGAGCCCGGTCACCGCGAGGAAGACCAGGGCGGGCACGACCAGGCCGGCCAGCGCGGCGACGACCGGGATGCGGATGCGGCGGGTGTCGCGGAACTCGCCGAGCACCAGGTCCCGCTTGACCTCGAGGCTGATCAGGCAGAAGAACAGCGCCATCAGCGCGTCGTTGACCCAGTGCCGCAGGTCCATCTCGAGGACCGTGTCGCCCAGGCTGACGGCGAACGGCGTGTGCCAGGTCTCCTCGTAGGTCGAGCCCGGCACGTTGGCCCACACCAGCGCCACCAGCGTCGCGACCAGCAGCACGGCGGCGGCCGCGGCGTCGGAGTCGGCGAGCCGGAGCACGCGCCCGAGCGCCGAGGGCCGCTCCAGCTCGCCCCGCGGGGTGCCCCTCACCGGACCCCCGTCCCGCGCCGCGTGGGCAGGTAGGGGTCCTGGCGGGTGGGCAGCACGAGCAGCTCGGCGACGTTGACCCGCGGCGGCAGGCCGGCGCCGAACAGCACGGTGCGGGCGACGTCGTCGGGGTCCATCGGGACGACGACCTCGCGGTGCTCGGCCCAGCCGCGCGCGGTGCCGTCGTGGCTGATCTCGGAGCCGAGGTCGGTGTCGGTGAGGCCGGGGGCGACGACGTGCACGCGCACGCCGCGGCGGCCGTACTCGGCGCGCAGCGCCCGGGCCAGCTGGGCGACCGCGGCCTCCACCGCCGAGTAGACGGCGTAGCCGGGGAAGCGCACCTGGCCGGCGAGCGCGCCGATGAGGAACAGGTCGGCCGGGCGGCCGGTCCCGGCGGTGGCCAGCAGGTCGCGGGCGAAGGTCTGCGCGGTCCGGAGGATGCCGCCGAGGTTGACGTCGATCATCTCGATCCACTCGGCGGGCACGCCGTCCTCGAACGGCGCGCCGGTGAGCACACCGGCACCGGCCACGACCAGGTCGGCCGGGCCGAACCGGTCGTGCAGGGCGTCGAGGGCGTCGGCGAGGTCGAGCCCGTCGGAGACGTCGGCGGCGACGGTGAGGGTGCGGGCGGGGTCGGCGGTGCTGTCGGCGACGGCCTGCAGGCGGTCACCGCGGCGGCCCAGGAGCGCGACGCGGCAGCCGGCGGCCACCAGCGAGCGGGCGGTCGCGGCGCCGATGCCGCTGCTGGCGCCGGTGACGACGGCGACCCTGCCGTCGAGCGCGCCCGGGGCCGGCCGGAGGGCCGGGGAGGGTGAGGACACGGTTCCCCTCTCGGAGGTCAGCGGGGGACCCGCCGATCATGCCGTCCCGGGGGCGTCCCGGTCGATGCGCGCGGCGAGGCAGCGCAGCCGGCCGGGCACGGACGTCACCAGTCGCCGTCCGGCGGGGTGAACTGGCTGACGGTGAGCTCGGCGCCCTGCGGGTCGCGCAGCAGGGCGGTGCGGGTCCAGGTGCCCTCGGCGGTGCGCAGCACGGTGGCGCCGAGCCGCTCGGCGGTGGCCGCGCACGCGTCCCGGTCGGCGACGGTGACCACGACGTGCCAGTGCGGCGGCTCGTCGGCGGTGACCAGCAGGCCGCCGATGACGTCGGCGAAGCCGGGCGGCGCGGACGCCTGCCGCTCGCGGATGCCCGGGTCGACGGTCGCGGCCAGGTGGTCGCCGTAGCCGGGGACCTGCAGCATCGTGCCGGCGTCCTGGGCCATGTCGACGTCCCGCCAGCCGAACAGCGGCCGGTAGAAGGCCATCGCGGCCGCGCGGTCGGGGGTGTGCAGGTCCGAGAAGTTCCAGGTGCCCGGCACGTTGGTGAGCTGGGCGCCCGGGCGCCGGCGGGCCTGCCACAGCCGGAACGCCGCCCCCTGCGGGTCCAGGCAGGTCGCCGTCCGCCCGCCGGGCCCGGCGTCCTCGGGGCCGGAGAGCACCGTGCCGCCCAGCCCGGGCACCGCGGCGGCGGTCGCGTCGGCGTCGTCGACCGCGACGTAGGTGTTCCAGGCCGGCGGGCCGTCGCCCGGCGCGACGGCGGCGACGTCCCGCCCGTCCAGCGTCGCGACGAGGTAGGAGCCGGGCGCGCCGGGCGGCACCGCGTCGGTGAACTCCCAGCCGAGGAGGGCGCCGTAGAAGGCGGCCGCGGCGGCCGGGTCGGGCTGCTCGGTGTCGATCCAGCAGGTCACGCCGTGCGGGTACGTGCGGATCACGACGGCCTCCGGTCGATGGCCGCGCGCATCGCGGCGGCGCCGGCCTCCATCGCCCGGTCCAGGCGGTCCCGCACGCCGTGCGGCAGGACGTCGACCACCCACTCGAGCCGGGTGCCGGCGCCGTCGGGGAGGACCTCCACCGAGGCGTTGTGGTGGGTGGCCCCCAGCGGCGAGTCGACGGCGGTGTGGACGAGCCGGCGCCGGTCGTCGTCGACGTCGACCAGCGGCTCGCGCTGCACCGTGCCGTCGGCGAAGGTGACCACCCGCGCGTCGTCCTCGAGCCGGGTGTCGACGACGAAGCCGGGGACCAGGCGCTCGTGCAGCGCCCCGACGCCGCGGACGGCGTCCCACACCCGCTCGGGCGGGGCGTCGAGGTGGACCTGCTTGCGCACCGAGGCCATGCCGCTCCTCCCACCGGGATCGAGGTGGCGCGGAGCGTAGCGGCGCCCGCGGACGGTCCCGGCGCCCCGCGGCCGCCGTCAGCGCCCCGCCATCGCCTCGCGGACCTCGCGCAGGCTCGGGTTGGTCAGGTACCGGCCCCGGACGACGACGGTGGGGGAGACCTCCCAGCCCTCGGGGTGGTGCGCGCGGACCGCGGCGGCCCCCTCCGGGTCGTCGGCGAACCGCACCGCGCGGTGGGGGAGGCGGGTGGCGGCCATCTTCGCCCGCAGCGTGGTGCTGTAGGGGCACCCCGGCTTGTAGTAGACGGTCACGGCCTCGTCGGTCCAGGTCACGGCGGCCTCCGGTCTGGGACGGAGCGGGTCCCCGTGCCGGTCACGGTCGCAGGGCGGCGGCCGTCGGGCAACGGGGATCGTGGACCCCGTGTCGCGGGCGGCACGGCACGTCCCCGCGGGCGGGTGCCGGGTCCCACGGTGGACGGCTCCCGAGCGGACCACCGCCGGCCCGGCGCGGGTCGCCCGCGGCACCGAGGAGGCCGAGGCCGGCTCGGCCGGAGTCCGCCTCGCGATGAGTCCGGGGCGCCGCCGCGGTCAGGACCGGCATGGCTCCCCAGGACCTCGCGACCACGTTCACCGCGCCGATCGAGAAGGACGGCGCCTTCCCCACCTACCTCACCGTCCCCGGCTCGGCTGAGCTGTTCGGCACCCGGAGGGCGGTCAAGGTGGGCGGCACGATCGACGGCCACCCCTTCACCGCCACCTGCATGCCGTCGGGGGAGGGGCCGCACTGGCTGCCGCTGCGCAGGGCGCTGTGCGAGGCGATCGGCAAGGACGCGGCGGGTCAGGAGGTCTCGGTCCACCTGGAGCAGCGGTTCACCTGAGCACGGGCGGACGACAGAGCCCGAGCGGACCCGGGCACGCCCCCGCGCTGGTGCGCTGCCCACACCTGTGGGCAGAGCACTAGCGCGCGGGGGACACCATCCCGAGGGCGAGCTCCCGGGCTCTGTCGTCGGCGAGCAGCACCTCCGGCAGGCCGGCCAGTGCGGCGCGCATCGCGTCCGCGCCGCCGAACTGGAAGCCGAGCTGGGTGGCGTAGCGGGCGCAGGCGTCGGCCCGCCGGCCGAGGTCCTGCGGCAGCTCCATCGGGGTCAGCCCGCCGGGCAGGTCGGGTCCGGGGACGGCGTCCGGGGCGCGCAGCACGTACGGCGAGTCGCGCCACCACAGCACCGGCCGGCCGGTCCCCGAGACGGCGCGCAGCACCTGCAGGTGGTCGACGTGCCCGCCCAGCGCCTGCGGGGCCAGCCACAGGTCGCCGGGCAGGCCGGTCAGCGCGGCCCGCACGTCCAGCCACACGTCGTCGTCCTCGTGCACGCCGGCGAACAGGTCCGCCGCGCTGCCGTAGCCGCGGTGCGGCGCCTCGGCCAGGTCCAGGTGCAGCGGCGCCGCGCCGAGCACGGCCATCGCGGCGGCGTCCTCGTCGCGGCGCAGGGCCATGTAGTCGACGTCGGCCGGCAGGCCCTTGTCCAGCTGGCAGGCCAGCGCGAAGCCCTCGGGGTCGGGCACGCTGCGGGTGAAGCAGGTGACCACGGTGACCTCGTGCCCGGCGTCGGCCAGCGCGGCGAGGGTGCCGCCCACCGAGAACGCGGCGTCGTCGAGGTGCGGGCTGACCGCCAGGACCTGCATCAGCGGACCCTCACAGCAGGTGCGCCGCGCCGCGGAACCGGCAGGAGAGGTCGACCGTCGGCGGCATCGTCCAGTCCGCGCACGGCGTCGACCCGGCCACCGAGCGGTACACGTCGTCGATCGAGGCGGCGAGCACCGGCCACGAGTACAGCCGGCGCACCTCCTCCAGCGCCGTCGTCGCCAGCCGCCGCCGCAGGGCGCCGTCGGACAGCACCCGGTCCAGCGCCGCGCGCAGCCCGGCGACGTCGCCCGGCGCGTGCAGCAGCCCGTTCTCGCCGTCGCGCAGGCAGTCGACGACGCCGACCGAGTCGGTGCTCACCGTGGGCAGCCCGCTGGCCATCGCCTCGAGCAGCGTGTTGGAGAACCCCTCGCTGTAGGTCGGGCTGACGAACACGTCGGCCGAGCGGTACACCGCGGGCGCCTCGTCGGGCGGCACGTAGCCGAGGAACGTCGTCCGCGCGTCGGCGCGGGCGCGGGCCTCGTCGAGGTCGGGGCCGATGCCGGAGACCACCAGGCGGACGCCGTCGGGCAGCGCCTCCAGCAGGTCGAGCACGCCCTTGCGGCGGTCGACGCGGCCGTGGAACAGCAGCACCGGCGGGTCCTGCAGCGCGCCCAGCGGCCGCTCGGCGGGGGTGAAGCGGCGGGTGTCGGTGGCGCCCGGGACGATCGTGAACCGCGCCGGGTCGCTGCCCAGGTTGCCGACCACCTCGTCGCGGAAGCTGGCGCTGCCGATGAGCACCGCGGACGAGGCGTCGACGACCGTGCGCATCGCGTGCGCGTGCGTGGCGCAGCAGGTGCCCACCCAGTGCCCGTCGCCGCCCTGGATGCTCACCACCGCCGGCAGCCCGGTCTCGCGCGCGGCGGCCAGCACCGCCAGCCCCGGCGGGTAGCCGTACTGGGCGTGCAGCACGTCGAACGGGCGCTCGCGGTGCAGGCCGACGACGGTGCGCACGATCTCCTCGACGTCGCCCTCCCAGTCGGCCGGGACGACGGTCTCGCCGCGGCTGGGCAGCGCGTGCACCTCCACCCCGGCGGGGACGCGGTCGGGCGGGGGCGGGCCGCCGCCGTAGACGCGGGTGCCGGCCTCGTCGTCGCGGTACTGGCTGACCAGCACCACCTCGTGGCCCAGCGCGACCAGCTCCCGCAGCAGGTTCTCCGCGTAGACGCTCATCCCGCTGACCGCGGGCCAGTAGCGGCGGCTGACGAAGCAGATCCTCATGCTCCCTCGGCCTCCCGGAGCGTGGCGATCGAGCGCGGCACCATCTCGTGGGCGCGGTGCCCGTCGCGGGACAGCTCCAGCGTCACCAGCCGGTCGAACGACGCCTCGTGCAGCGCACGCAGCACCGCCGGCAGGTCGACGTCGCCCTCGTCGAGCGGCAGGTGGTCGTGCACGCCGCGGCGCATCCCCTCGACGGCGACCGTGCCCAGGTGCGGCGCGAACCGGGCCACCGCCTCCTCCGGCGCGTACGCCCCGGCGACGACGCAGTGCCCGGTGTCCAGAGCCAGCGTGATCCCCGGCGCCTCGGCGGCCAGCCGCGCCCAGCCGTCGCAGTCCTCGACCAGCATCCCGGGCTCCGGCTCGACGGCCAGGGCGTAGGAGCGGCCGCCGTGGCTGTCGACCAGGGCGCGGACGCCGTCGACCACCCAGCCCCACGCGGCGTCGCGGTCGACGCCCGGCTTCGGCACGCCGGCCCAGAAGCTCACCGCCTCCGCGCCGAGCACCTCGGCGAGGTCGCAGGCCAGCCGCAGGTAGGCCAGCCGGCGGGCGCGCCCCTCGGCGGAGGCGGTGACGAGCGTCGGCTCGTGCTTGGCCCGCGGGTCGAGCAGGAACCGGGCGCCGGTCTCCACCACCACGCCCAGCCCGAGCTCGTCGCAGCGCGCCCGCGCCTCCTCCGCCCGGGCGAACGCGTCGGGCGCGAACGGGTCGAGGTGGACGACGTCGAGGGTGAGCGCCACCCCGGCGTAGCCGCAGTCGGCGAGGAAGGGCAGCGCGTCCGACAGCCGGTGCGAGGTCAGCCCGTTGGTGTTGTACGCGTAGCGCAGGCTCACGAGTCGAGGACCTCCGCGACCACGTGCCGGCCCGGCTCCCGGTACAGCGCGTAGAGCGCGCCCACCCGCCGGTCGGCGCCGGCGCGGTCGAACCAGGCCGGCCCGCCCAGTCGCTCCTCGGCGCCGGCGGTCAGGTGCACCCGCGCCCAGCCGCCCGGGTCGGTCCCGACGGCCACCAGCGGGTCGTCGCGCTCCAGCAGCCGGCGCACGCCGCGCTCGCCGATCCGGCCGTAGCTCATCGTCTCCACCTCGAGGCCGGTCACCAGCACCTTGGCCGCGACCGCGTCGCCGAGTGAGGGCTGCAGCTCGACCAGCACGTCGTGCCCGGCCGTCTGCACCGCGCCGGTGACGAGCGAGTGCAGGTCGTCCCCGCGCCCTGCTCCCGGACGCCAGGTGGGGAGGTCGGCCAGCGCCACGGTGGACCGGCGGGACAGCACGGTGTCCTGCAGCAGGTGGACGAGCGCCGAGGTGCCCATCCGGGTCCAGGCCAGCATCGCCTGCAGCGCGCGGTCCTCCTCGACCAGCCGCTCCGGCGGGTGCCCGGTGCGCCAGTGCTCCAGGTAGCCCGGCGGCGTCGCCGGCAGGACGACGTCGAACGGCCCGTGCATGAACGCCTTCCGGCTGCGCGCCGATGCGAACTCGTGCAGCGCCTTGCGGACGGCGGTGTCCCGGTCCGGGTGCGCCGCCTCGCCGCACGCGGTGGCCATCACCGGCACCGGCTCCGAGCCGTCCCGCGAGCAGCCGACGGCGTACACGTCGACGACGCCGAACTCGGTCGAGGCGAGCTTCACCGTCACGTCGACGCCCGCGGCGTCGAGCCGGTCGAGCAGCGCCAGCGCGTCGGGGTCGGTCAGCCCGGCGAGGTCGACGACGACGCCGCGGTCCATCGCGCGGAACGCCGTCGCGTTGCCGTCGCGCTGCAGCACCTCCAGCAGCGCGTGGGTGACCGCGCGGTCCGCGTCGAACGCCGCCCCCTGCCCGTTGGTGATGACCGTGGTCAGCCAGCCGCCGGGCGGCGGGTCGCCGGGCAGGTCGTCGGGCGCGGACGCCACCAGCTCGGCCGGCACCAGCACCCGGTCGCCGTCGCGCAGCCGGGTCGTCGGCAGCCACTGCAGCGGCCGGTCGTCGTCGTACGGACTGCCGGCCTCCAGGCACAGCTCGCGCGGGTCGGCCACCCGGTCGCGGCCGTGCCGCCGCGTCATCTCGGCGTAGGAGCCCTCCTCGCGGGCGGCGCCCCGGTGCGCCCGCAGCGACAGCGCCATCTCCGCCATCTCGCCCATCGCGCCGGTGCGGGCCTCCTCGCGGGTGGCGCCGTAGCCGAGCCCGCTGCCGCCCGGGTGCAGCTCCGAGGGCGGCAGCACCGCGGAGTGCAGCGGCACGTCGAGGACGTCGATGCCCTCGATCGCGAAGTCCTCGACCGGGACCGGGAAGCTGTCCCGGTACCGCTGCGACGGCGTCGTCCCGACCGCCGTCACAGCTCGTCCAGCGGGACGGGCGCGGCGTCCGGCGGCCCGGACAGCAGCCGCTGCACCAGGTGGACGACGTGGTCGGTGGTGACCCCGGGGACCATCTCGAACGGCGTCGCGACCACCTCGAAGTCCAGCTCCGCGACGACGGCGAGCATCTCCCGGAGCTCCCCGTGCGAGAGCGGGATCTGGGCGTGGAACGCCTTGTGCGCGCTCAACGCGACCGGGTCGCCGTCGGGGGAGAGGTCGACCTTGAGGGAGTCGCCGCAGAAGAGGATCCCGCGGCGGGAGTCGTGCAGCACCGAGTGCCCGGGGAAGTGGCCGCCGGTGCGGTGCAGCGTGAGGTCGGGAGCGAGGGCCAGGACGTCGTCGGCCGGCCAGGTGACCCGGAAGGCCTTGGTCCAGACCAGGTCGTGCACGTTGACGCAGACGACCCGCGGCTCGAGCTCCTGCTGCAGCTGCCACAGCGCGCCGTAGCCGTGCACGTGGGACGACGCCAGGACGGGGAACCCGCCCTTCTCCCCGGCCATGCGGCGCAGCTCTGCGAGCATGTCGGCGGTGTACCAGGGCGCGCACTCGAAGCCGACCAGGCCGATGTCGGTCTCGATCACCCAGCCGCGGCTGTCCAGCCCGAAGCGTGGCTCGGTGCCGAACTCGGTGACGCCGTCGACCGGCGCCGGCCGCCAGAAGCCGGTGACCAGCTCGTCGGCCTCCTTGGCGGGGACGAACTCGAAGCCGTGCTCGGGCAGCGCGTTGCGCACGTCGGCGCAGACCGGGCACACGGCCGGCCCGGGCGCCGGCCAGCGCTGCCAGTGCCCGCAGTTGGTGCAGGCGTAGGCGGGCAGGTCGGGCAGCAGGCCGCGGTAGGGGTTGGTGTCGACCTGGCTGGTGCCGTGCCGCGCGCCGGTGCCGTCGGCAGTGAGGTCGGCGGCGGGGTCGGTGGCCCGGTCGATGGCGCCGGGGACGTCGGGCGAGCTCACGGTTTCCCTCCGGAGAGAGCGGTGAGGAGCAGGCGGTGCAGGGCGAGGTCGCGGGCGGGGTCGTACGGCCACCGCGCGCGGCCCGCGACCGCGTCGGTGAAGGCGGCGAACTGCGCGGTGAACGGGTCGCCGGACGGCGGGGTGTCGGCGAACGGCACGTCCACCGGTTCGGGGCGGTACAGCGTGAGCGAGCCTCCCGCCGTCTGGCCCATCGTGTCGACGGCGACCGCCGCGCCGCGGGTGCCGACCACCTCGAGCCGGCGGCGGGGGAGCGCGTCGGGGGTGTTGAACGCGACGTGCAGGCCGACCAGCACGCCGCCGTCGGTGGTCCCGGTGAGCAGCGCGCCGTCGTCGACGCCGTAGTCGTGCACCCGGGTCTGCAGCAGCGCCGACAGCGACGTGACGTCCTCGCCGAGCAGCGTGCCGGTGAGGTCGAGGCCGTGGGGGGCGAGGTCGATGGCGGCGCCGCCGCCGGCGCGGGCCGGGTCGACCCGCCAGTTGTCGTGCGGGCGGCCGTCGGGCGTCCAGTCCCCGGGCAGCCAGCAGCAGTAGACGATCCGCACCGCGGTGACCGTGCCGAGCTCGGGCACCAGCTCGCGCAGCCGCACGTGCGCGGGGTGCCAGCGCTGGTCGTAGGCGGTGCCGAGCAGCACGCCGGCCCGCGCGCACGCGTCGACCAGCGCCTGCGCGTCGCGGACGTCGGCGGCCAGCGGCTTCTCGCACAGCACGGCCTTGCCGGCCGCGGCCGCCGCCTCGACCAGCGCCCGGTGCCCGGCGTTGGGGACGGCGACGTAGACCGCGTCCAGGCCCGGGGTGGCGAGGAACTCCGCGAGGTCGGTGGTCCGCCGGGCGCCCTCCACCGGCATCCGGTCCATCGCGGCGGGGTCGAGGTCGTGCAGCGCCACCACCCGGGCGCCGTCGACGGCGAGCAGCCCGGGCAGCGCGTGGTCGCGGGCCACCCAGCCGCACCCGGCGACGCCCCAGCCGACGGTCGGGGTCACCAGGCCTCCGGCAGGTCGACCAGCAGCCGGCGGCGGGCGGCGTCGGCGGGCAGCGGGTCGGGCCAGCGCGGCGGCAGGTAGCCCGAGCGGGGCCCGTACTCGACGGCGTAGCGCTCGTTCGGCCAGGTCAGCAGGCCGTCGCGGTAGAGCGGGTTGGGCGCCAGCGGCGGCAGCGGCTCGCCGAGGTCGGCCGGTGCGGAGGACAGCGGGTCGCCGGCCACCAGCGCCACCGCCTCGCTGGCGCGCAGGTCCGCGGGCGGCGCCGGCCGCGGCGGGCGGCCCTCGAGCAGCGAGCGGGTCAGCTCGTCGTCGTCGTAGAGCAGGTCGGTGCCGAGCACCCGCGCGTAGCCCTCCGGCGGCAGCGGCTCCCCGTGCGGGTCGGCGACGTGCGCGTGCCCGACGACGACGGTGCCGCCGTCCCCGGCCAGCGCGCGCATGGCCGCGGCCGCGGCCGGCTTGTCGCGGAGGAAGTAGAAGGCGTCGTGGCACATGACGTACGCGGGGGTGCCGACGGCCAGCGACGGCGCGGCGGTGAGGTCGGCGCACACGTAGCGCGCCGACGGGCAGACGAACCGCCGCGCCAGCCACAGCTTGGCCCAGACGACGTCGACGCCGAGCAGGTCGCGCACCCCGCGGCGGGCCAGCTCGCGCAGGTGCGCGCCGATCCCGCAGGCGACGTCGACCACCGGCCGGTCCCCGGGCCAGTGCGCCTGCAGCAGCGCCAGCCCGGCCAGGTGGGTCGGGTCCGACCAGCGGTGCGCGAAGTAGTCGGCGACCCGGCCCATGCCGAGCAGGGCCATCGCCTCGCGCAGCGTGCGCGCGAAGGGCACCAGCGCCAGCTGCTCCGGCGGGGGCGGCGGCGCGGTCCACCAGTCGTCGGCGTCCGCGAGCAGCAGCACCCGCGCCCGGTCGGTCTCCCCGGCGGCCACCAGCCCGGCGACCTCGGCGCGCAGGTCGTCCCGGCCGGCGCGGGCGAACGGGATCCCGTCGACGACGGGGGCATCGACCGCGAGAGTCACAGCCCGGCCGCCGCCAGGACGTCGAGGTGGTAGGCCTGCACCGGCCCGGCGTGCACGAGCTCGAGGTCGTCCAGCGCCTGCGCGGCCGTGAACGCCGCCGCCCGGGCGTGGTGGTGCACCTGCAGCACCCGGTCGAGGACGTCGGCGGCGTGGAAGGCCCGCGCCTCGGGCACGTCGGCGCCCGGCCGCAGCGCCAGCACCCCGCGCACCCGGTCCGCCAGCGCGTCCGGCAGCGCGGCCAGCTCGCGCTCCTCGAGCGTGGCCACGACCCGCTCCAGCGTGTCGCCGAGCAGCACCTCGCCGGCGAACCCGGCGTCGGGCAGGACGACGTTGTGCAGGTGGTGGGCCAGGCCCAGCAGGAACGGCGCGACCGGGTCGGCGCCGACCACCGGCGCCACCAGCACCCCGTAGACGGCGACGGTCAGGCAGTGGTCGCCGTGGCTCTCCGGCGGCTCCACCACGATCCGCGGCCTGCCGGGCGCGGTCGCGCCCGCGCGCGGCTGGGCGTTGAGCGTCCCGGCCAGCGCGGGCGTCGCCGCCGGCGCCGGCAGCGGGCTGAGCGCGGCGCCCAGCCGGTCGCGCAGCCGGTGGTCGAGCGGGCCGGCCACCTCGTCGAAGCCGCGGCGCAGCACCGCGAGCGCCTCGTCGTCGGAGAGCCCGGCGGCGGTCAGCACGCCCGCGTCGATGCCGGCCAGCCGGGCACGGGCGACCGCGGCCGCCGTCTCCGACTCCGCGACGTCGGCGACGTCCTCACCCGCGACCAGCCGCCCCCACGCCCGGGCGAAGGCCTGCTCGGCGAGCGAGCCGGGCGTGCCGGCGACGCGCACCCGCTTGGCGTCGCCGATCTCGGCCAGCAGGGGCCGCAGGCCGGCCAGCGCGGTGAGCGTCCCGGGGGTGTCGAGCGCGGTCACCGGGAGGTGGCGCCGGCGGCCAGCCAGTCGAGCAGCGTCGCCTCCTGCGTGTGGAACGCGTGCTCGGGGACGCTGCCGTCGGCGGTCATGGGGGCCTTGAAGAACCAGCCCAGCTGCCGCTGGATGCCGCCCTCGCCGCGCTGCTGCGCGAGGTCGGTGAGCCGGGCGAGCTCGATGGCCAGCGGGGCGGCGAGGATCGAGTCGCGGCACTGGAAGTCGACCTTGACCTGCATGCGCTGCCCGAGGAAGCCGACCAGGTCGATGGCGTCCCAGGCCTCCTTCTGGTCCCCGCGCGGCCGGTAGTAGTCGATCCGGACGACGTGGTCCTCGACCGGGTAGCCGAGGATCGAGTCCAGCACGCTGCCCTTGGTCTGCAGCTTGCTGCTGAGCGAGTCGGGGTCGTCGAGGGCCAGGCCGTCGCGGTTGCCGAGGATGTTGGTGGAGTACCAGCCCTCGACGGTGAGCGAGCGGGCGCGGAACGCCGGCGCGAGGACGGTCTTCACCATCGTCTGGCCGGTCTTGCCGTCCTTGCCGGCGACCGGGACGCCGCGGGCCTCGGCCAGGGCGACCAGCGCCGGGACGTCGGCGGCCAGCGACGGCGTGAAGTTGACGTAGCCGACGCCCTCGGCGATCGCGGCGTAGGCGTAGACCATCGCCGGGGTGATCGCCCGGTCGTCGGCGTCCAGCCCGGCCTCGAACGCCTCGACCGTCTGCAGCGCGGGCGCCGTCGGGTCGGGCCAGCGCTCGGTCGAGGCGAGGTTGACCAGCACCAGGCCGTCGAGGGACTCCTCCTCGCGGAACCGCCGCAGGTCGGCGCGGACCGCGTCGACCTGGTCGCGGCGGGTCTGGGCGAGCACCACGTTGCCGCCGGTGACGTTGCGGCAGAAGTCGGCGTCGCCGGCCGCGGGCCACGGGGTCCGCGCCGACAGGGCCGGCCCGACCTGCTCCAGCTGCCGGGAGTCGAGGACCGCGTGCTGCTCGGCGGCCTTGCGCAGGTCCGAGCCGTCGAGGTCCCAGCCGCGGACGACGAGGGCGTCGTAGCCGACCAGGCCCGTCGTCTCCTCGACCGGGCCGCCGGCCACCTCCAGCCCGGCGAGCGGCAGCCCGTCGGTGCCCGCGGCCCCGATCCGGAGCAGCTCCAGCCCGGCGACGGCGGTCGTGGCGACCGCCCCTCCGAGTCCGACCACAGCGACGCCGACGCGACGGGACCCTTGCGACACCACGACCTCCGCGACTCCTGTCGGTGGACCCGCTCCACCTGAGGCCGACCCTGGCACAGCGGTTGTGCCCTCGCTGGGTGAGAACGAGATTCTCGTGTTCGACCTGGTTGCGCACGGCGTGTCCTGGACGCGGGGACCACGATGGGGGTCTGGACCCGAGCCCGGAGGTGCCGCTGTGACCGTGCCGTACGCCGACGAACCCCGCGCCGCGATGGTCGTCCCGCGCTTCGCCGTCCGTCAGCGGATCACCGTGATGGTCAACCGCTACGAGGTCCGCGCCGTCGGGCCGGACGGCACCGAGGGCGAGCTGCTGGCCATGGCGCAGCAGAAGCGGCTCAAGCTCAAGGAGGAGGTGGTCTTCACCGCCGACGAGGAGCGCACCCGGCCGGTCTTCTCCTTCCGCGCCCGCCAGCGCCTCGACGTGCACGCCGAGCACGACGTCCTCGACGAGCAGGGCCGCCCGCTCGGCACGTTCAGCAAGCGGTTCGGCGCCAGCCTGCTGCGCTCGACCTGGGACCTGTCGGTGCCGGGACTGACCGCCGTCGGCCGGGAGCGGCGGCCGGTGATCGCCGTGCTGCGGCGGGTGTGGGAGCTCATCCCCTACCTCGGCGACGTCTGGGTGCCGTTCGTCTTCCACTTCGACTTCGTCGACACCGCCACCGGCCGGCCGGTGCTGGTCGTCGAGCGGCGGAAGTCGATCCGCGACCGCTACGACGTCACCGTCCCCGACCCCCGGCTGGACTTCCGCGTCGCCGCCGCCATGGCCGTGGCCCTCGACGCGCTGCAGTCGCGATGACGGATCCCCGCGACGACTTCTGCGACGACTTCTGCGACGACTTCGACGGCGACGACCTCGACCGCGACGTCTGGGTCCCGCACTACCTGCCGCAGTGGAGCTCCCGCGCGGCGACGGCGGCCTGCTACGAGGTCCGCGACTCCTGCCTGCGGCTGCACCTGCCCGACGACACCCCGCTGTGGTGCCCCGGCGACCACCCGCCGCTGCGGGTCTCGGGCATCCAGTCCGGCGTCTTCTCCGGGCCGGTCGGCAGCACGGTCGGGCAGCAGCCGGTGCGGCCCGGGGCGGTCGTCCGCGAGGAGCAGCCGGCGCACTGGGGCTGGACGCCGCGGTACGGGCGGCTGGAGATGCGCGCCCGCGCCACCGTGACGCCGCGGTCGATGGTCGCCTGGTGGCTGGTCGGGCTGGAGGACGTGCCCGAGCGCTCGGGCGAGCTGTGCGTGATGGAGGTGTTCGGCGACGCCGTCGACCCGGTCGAGGGCGCCGCCGTCGGGATGGGCACCCACCCGTTCCGCGACCCGCGGCTGGCCGAGGACTTCGCCGCGCCCCGGCCCGGCATCGACGTCGCCGACTGGCACACCTACGCCGTCGACTGGCGGCCCGACGGGGCGGCGTTCTCCGTGGACGGGCGGGTGGTGCGCGAGGTCGCGGTGACCCCGGACTACCCGCTGCAGTCGATGGTCGCCGTCTTCGACTTCCCGGAGAAGGCGGTGCCGGGGGAGCCCTACGTCGTCCCCGAGCTCGTCGTCGACCGGTTCCGGGGGAGCCGGGAAACCGGGTGACCGCGGCCGGTCGCGCCGCTACCGTCGCCCGCCGTGTCCAGCCGCACCTACCGCGTCGTCGTGCGCGGCGTCTTCGACGGTCTCGACGACGGCCGCCGTGCCTGGCTGCGCGAGCGCGCCGCCGGGCACGACCTGTTCGTCTCCGCCTTCACCGAGGAGGGGACGACGACCTACGACGACCGCCTCGCCGCCTTCAGCCACCGCGTCGTCGTGCGGGTCGAGCCCGGCCCCGGCGAGGAGGCCGAGGCGTGCACGGCCGGGGAGCTCTCGGCGCTGCGGTGGCTCGAGGACGCGGGCCTGGGCTGGCGGCGGCTGCGCTCGACGGCCACCTGCACCGACGACGTGCGGATCCGCCGCCGCTGACTCAGGCCGGCAGCGGGAAGACCAGCAGCGAGCTCGACGCCGTCGCGACCACCTTGCCGGCGGCGTCGGTGACCTGCCCCTCGGCGAAGGCGACCCGCCGGCCGGGCTTGACCACCGTGCCGACGGCGGTCAGCGGCCCGCTGGCGTGCGTGACCGCCCGCAGGTAGGTCACCTTCAGCTCGATCGAGGTGTAGCCGACGCCGTGCGGCAGCGTGGTGTGCACCGCGCAGCCGGCGACGGAGTCCAGCAGCGTGCAGACCAGCCCGCCGTGCACGACGCCGATCGGGTTGTAGACCGACTCGTCGACGGCGCAGGCGAACTCGACCCGGCCCCCCTCGACGGCGACCAGGTCCATCTGCAGCAGCTGGGCGATCGGGGGCGGCGGCAGCACGCCGTCGCGCACCGCCTCCAGCGTCTCCAGCCCCGAGCGCTCCCGGCCGCCGGCCGCGGTGACCAGCGGGTCGAACCAGGTGACCGTCCGGGAGCGCGGCTCGCCCCACCCGGCCGGCGCGCCGGTGGCCGGGTCGGTCCCGGTGCGGGCCTCAGTGCTCATGCGTCTCGTCCGCCGGCAGGCCGGACAGCGCGCGGCCGGCCGGTGTCAGCACCCGCTCGACCCGCGAGGAGCTGACCGGCTCGCCGCAGGTGCGGCACACCCACTCGGCGTCGACGGTGTGCTCCTCGTGCCCGGCCGGTGCGTGGGTCAGCCGCACCGGCGGCTCCTCGGCGGCCCAGCGGTCGCCCCACTGCAGCAGCGCCTGCAGCACCGGCAGCAGGTCGCGGCCGGAGGCGGTGAGGTGGTAGCCCGAGCGGGGCGGCGAGTCGCTGTACTGCCGGCGCTCGAGCACGCCGGCGGCGACCAGCGCGTTGAGCCGCGCGGTCAACCGGTCCCGGGGCGCCCCGGTGCCGCGGGCGATGTCGCTGAAGCGGTGGTTGCCCAGCGAGACCTCCCGGACCACCAGCAGCGACCACCGCTCGCCGACCAGCTCCAGGGCGGCGGCGATGGTGCACGGGCGGCCGGGCAGGTCCGCGAGGTCGTAGAGCGCGGTCACGCCGTCAGTTTGCACCTCGAACCGACCCGGCGCCACCGTCCGGCCCCGGGAACCCCGACGGGCGGGGACCCCGTGAGGGGTCCCCGCCCGTCGGCGGTCGTCAGGTGCCGGGTTCAGCTCTTGGGACGCGCGCCGGCGCGCAGGGCGCCGAGCAGGTCGTGGTTGAGCCGGGAGATGTTCTCCATCGAGATGCCCTTGGGGCAGCTCGCCGAGCACTCGCCGATGTTGGTGCAGCCGCCGAAGCCCTCGAGGTCCTGCTGGTGGACCATGTTGATCACCCGGTCGTTCCGCTCGGGCTGACCCTGCGGCAGCAGCCCCAGGTGCGTGACCTTCGAGGCCGTGAACAGCATCGACGAGGCGTTCGGGCAGGCCGCCACGCAGGCGCCGCAGCCGATGCAGGTGGCGGCGTCGAAGGCGGCGTCGGAGTCCTTCTTGGCGACCAGGATCGAGTGCGCCTCGGGGGCGGTGCCGGTCGGGGCGCTGATGTAGCCGCCCGACTGGATGATCCGGTCGAACGCCGACCGGTCGACGGCGAGGTCCTTGATGACCGGGAACGCCGTCGCCCGCCACGGCTCGACGTCGATCGTGTCGCCGTCCTTGAACGACCGCATGTGCAGCTGGCAGGTGGTGGTCTGCGGGTGGTTGTCGAACAGGCCGTTGCCGTGGGCGCGGCCGTTGATCATGACGCCGCACGACCCGCAGATGCCCTCGCGGCAGTCGTGGTCGAAGGAGACCGGGTCCTCACCGTTCAGGATGAGCTGCTCGTTGAGGACGTCGAGCATCTCGAGGAACGACATGTCCGGGGAGACGTCGGTGACCTCGTAGGTCACCATCTGCCCCTTCTCCGCCGCACTCCGCTGACGCCAGACACGCAGCTTGAGGTTCATTACTTGTAGCTCCGCTGGGCGAGGTGGACGTACTCGAACTCGAGGTCCTCCTTGTGGAGGACCGGCGGGACGCCCTCGGGCGTCCACTCCCAGGCCGCGACGTAGGCGAAGTTCTCGTCGTCGCGCAGGGCCTCCCCGTCGGGGGTCTGGCTCTCGGCCCGGAAGTGACCACCGCAGCTCTCGTTGCGGTGCAGTGCGTCGACGCACATCAGCTCGGCGAGCTCGATGAAGTCGGCGACGCGGCCGGCGTGCTCCAGGCTCTGGTTGAAGCGCCCGGCCTCGCCGGGGACCTTCACGTTGGTCCAGAACTCCTGCCGGATCTCGGGGATCCGGTCGAGCGCCTTGCGCAGGCTCTCCTCCGACCGCTCCATGCCGCAGAGGTCGAACATCAGCCGGCCGAGCTCGCGGTGGAAGGAGGCGGTGGTCCGGTTGCCGTTGATCGACAGCAGCTTCTCGGTCTGCGCGCGGACGCCCTCGAGCGCCTCGACCGCGGCCGGGTGCTGCGGGTCGACCTTGTCGAACGGGCCGGAGGCCAGGTAGTCGTTGATCGTGTTCGGCAGCACGAAGTAACCGTCGGCCAGGCCCTGCATGAGGGCGCTGGCGCCGAGCCGGTTCGCGCCGTGGTCGGAGAAGTTGGCCTCACCGATCACGAACAGGCCGGGGACGTTCGACTGCAGGTCGTAGTCGACCCACAGACCGCCCATCGTGTAGTGCACGGCCGGGTAGATCCGCATGGGGACCTCGTAGGGGTCCTCACCCGTGATCTGGGCGTACATGTCGAAGAGGTTGCCGTACTTGGCCTCGATGGCCGGCCGGCCGAGCCGCTGCATGGCCTCGGCGAAGTCGAGGTACACGCCCAGGCCGTTGGGGCCGACGCCGCGGCCCTCGTCGCAGACGTTCTTGGCCTGCCGCGACGCGATGTCGCGGGGGACCAGGTTGCCGAACGAGGGGTAGATCCGCTCGAGGTAGTAGTCGCGCTCGTCCTCGGGGATCTGCCGCGGGTCGCGGGTGTCGCCGCGCTCCTTGGGCACCCACACGCGGCCGTCGTTGCGCAGCGACTCGCTCATCAGCGTGAGCTTCGACTGGTACTCGCCGTGCACCGGGATGCAGGTCGGGTGGATCTGCGTGTAGCAGGGGTTGGCGAACAGCGCGCCCCGCTTGTGCGCCCGCCAGATCGCCGTGGCGTTGGAGCCCTTGGCGTTCGTGGACAGGTAGAAGACGTTGCTGTAGCCACCGGTGGCGAGCACCACGGCGTCGGCGAAGTGCGTGCTGATCTCGCCGGTGATCAGGTCGCGCGCCACGATGCCGCGGGCCCGGCCGTCGACGACGATCAGGTCGAGCATCTCCGTGCGCGGGAACTGCTCGACGGTGCCGGCCGCCATCTGCCGCTCGAGGGCCTGGTAGGCGCCGTACAGCAGCTGCTGGCCCGTCTGGCCGCGGGCGTAGAACGTCCGCGACACCTGGGTGCCGCCGAAGGAGCGGTTGTCGAGCAGGCCGCCGTACTCGCGGGCGAAGGGCACGCCCTGGGCCACGCACTGGTCGATGATGTTGACGCTGACCTCGGCCAGCCGGTGCACGTTGTCCTCGCGGGCGCGGAAGTCGCCGCCCTTGACCGTGTCGTAGAACAGCCGGTGCACCGAGTCGCCGTCGTTGCGGTAGTTCTTGGCGGCGTTGATGCCGCCCTGCGCGGCGACGCTGTGCGCGCGGCGCGGGCTGTCCTGGTACCAGAACGACTTGACCTTGTAGCCGGCCTCGCCGAGCGTGGCGGCGGCCGAGCCGCCGGCCAGGCCGGTGCCGACGACGATGACGGTCAGCTTGCGGCGGTTGGCCGGGTTGACCAGCTTCGCCCGGAAGCGGCGCTCGCTCCAGCGCTCGCCGATCGGGACGTCCCGAGGGGCCTTGGTGTCGGCGATCGGGTCGCCGACGGTGAACAGGTCGAGGGCCATGGGGAGTGCTCCTACTCGATGATGCCGACGAGGACGCTGAGCGGCGGGATCAGGAACCCGGCGGTCAGGACGACGGCGAAGACGGTGGCGAACGCGTTGACCGTCCGCTCGCGCGTCTTGTTGCTCTGACCCAGCGTCTGGGTGGCACTCCAGATGCCGTGCCGCAGGTGGAAGCCCAGGGCCAGCAGCGCGACGACGTAGACCAGGGTGACGAACGGGTTGGAGAACCCGGCGATCGCGCGGTCGTAGGGCGTGGAGTCGTGGCCCTCGGGGTTCGCGACCCCGAGCGTGAGGTCGAGGATGTGGTAGACGATGAACAGCGCCAGGATCACGCCGCCCCAGCGCATGGTGCGCGAGGCGTAGCTCTGGGCCACCGCCTTGCGGGCCACGTACTGGGTGGGCCGGGCGCGCTTGGCCTGCCGCCACAGGGAGATCGCGGCCCAGATGTGCGCGACCACGGCCGCCAGCAGGACGACGCGGATGATCCACAGCACCGTCTGGCCCGGGACGGCCGGCTCGCCGATGCGGCGGATCCACTCCGAGTAGCCGTTGAAGGTCTCCGCGCCGGCGAAGAGCTTGAGGTTCCCCACCATGTGCGCGACCAGGTACAGGACCAGGATGATCCCGCTGACCGCCATCACGGCCTTCTTCGCGACCGAGCTGGTCTTCGCGACCTTCGGGGTCCTGCGCTGGCCCGAGTTCGTCACCGTCACCACGGCACCAAAGTTAGGCTCCATGCCCCGGTGTCGGCCATGTGAACACGACGTGACTCACCTCTCGTAAGGGAACCCTCAGCGCTGGTCAGGACGTTGGTGTCCGCCTGCCGGGGCGTGGCAGCGTGTCGGCACACCCACCCCATCGGAGGAGGACGCGTGGCAGGACCGACCAGGGGCTTCCTCGGCCGACGTCGCGAGCGCGACCCGCGGCTGCCCCCCGGCCAGTACGACGTCGGCCGCGACTGGCCCGTGCTGACCGCCGAGCCCACCCCGCGCATCGCGCCGGAGACCTGGAGCATCACCGTCGACGGCCGGGTGGAGAACCCGACCACCTGGACCTGGGACGACGTCCACCGGCTCCCGGCCTCGGACTACCGCGGCGACATCCACTGCGTCACCACGTGGTCCAAGTTCGACACGCACTTCGCCGGCGTCAGCGTGGACACCCTGCTGGAGGCCGCCCGTCCCACCGCCGACGCGCACTTCGTCATCGCGACGTCCAAGACCGGCTACACCACCAACCTGCCGCTCGAGGACGTCACCGGCGGCAGGGCGTGGATCGTCTGGGAGTTCGACGGGAAGCCGCTGCCGATCGAGCACGGCGGCCCGGTGCGGCTGCTCGTGCCGCACCTGTACTTCTGGAAGAGCGCGAAGTGGGTCACCCGGCTGACCCTCCTGCAGCGCGACCAGCAGGGGTTCTGGGAGCAGAACGGCTACCACGACCGCGGCGACCCGTGGCGCGAGCAGCGGTACCAGGGTGACTGAGGGAGGACCTCGTCCCGAGGCCGACGGGGAGCCGGCAGCGGGGCCGACCGATCCGCCACCCCGCCTGCGGCGGCGGGCACCGGCCGGGGGCTGGCGCACGGCGACCGTCCGCGAGGTCGACCGCCCCACCCCGCGCACCGTCCGGCTGCGGCTGGAGGTGCCCGACCGCGTCGACCACCTGGCCGGGCAGCACTACGTCGTCCGGCTCACCGCCGAGGACGGCTACCGGGCCCAGCGGTCCTACTCGCTGGCGTCGGCGCCGGGGGACCCGCTGCTCGAGCTGCTGGTCGAGCGGCTCGACGACGGCGAGGTGTCCACCTACCTCGCCGACGTCGTCGAGGTCGGTGACGAGCTGGAGGTCCGCGGGCCGATCGGCGGCTGGTTCGTCTGGGAGGGCGACGGGCCGGCGCTGCTCGTGGGCGGGGGCACCGGCGTCGTCCCGTTCGTGTCGATGCTGCGCACCGCGCGCGAGCTGGGCCGCGAGGACCTGCTGCGGGTCGCCGTCTCCACCCGCACGCTGGCCGAGCTGCCGTACGTCGACGAGCTGCGGGCGGCCGGGGCGCTGGTGGTCACCACCCGGGAGCCGTCGGGGATCCGCCCCGCCGGCCGGCTGACCGCCGCGGATCTCGTGCCGCTGTGGGAGCCGGGCCAGACCGCCTACGTCTGCGGGTCCACGCCGTTCGCTGAGGCGGCCGGCCAGCTGCTGGTCGGCCTGGGCGTGCCGGAGCCGGACGTGCGGGTGGAGCGCTTCGGCCCCAGCGGCTCGTCGGGCTGAGGCCCCGCGGGCTCAGCGGCGGGAGCGCAGCCAGGAGCCGAGGGCCACGCCGGCCAGCGCCCAGAACGCGCCGGCGCCCACGCCGGCGAGCACGATCCAGAACGGGACGCGCATCTCGTCCTCCTCGGAGCGCCGGGTCGGGACGGGGCCGGGAGCGTCGGTCATGACGCCGAGCCTGGCCCCGCGGGTGCACGGGGTCCAGGGGCCGGGCGGTCCGTGACGTGCGTCGCGGACGAGAATCGGGGCATGCCGAGCGCCGTGCCGTCTGCCGTGGCCACCGCCGTCGAGGACGTCGACCCGCAGCTGCGCGAGGCCCTGCTGGCCTGCTGGACCGACGTCTCCAACGCCGGCGGCGCGGTCGGCTTCGTCCCCCCGGTCAGCCGGGACGACGTCGCCCCCGTGCTCGACTCCCTGCTCGAGCGGGTGGCGCAGGGCCGCGAGCGGGTGGTGGTGCTGCGCGCGGACGGCGAGCTCGCCGGCTGGGCGGTGCTGTCGCTGTCGGTCAGCCCGCTGCGCCGGCACTGGGCCACCGTGCTGCGGGTGCAGGTCCACCCGGCCCGGCAGGGGCAGGGGCTGGGCCGGGCGCTCATGAGCGGGGTGCACGACGCCGCCCGCGACCTCGGGCTGGAGATGCTGCACCTCACCGTGCGCGGCGGCTACGGCATCGAGGGCTTCTACCAGGGGCTGGGCTACCGCGAGTTCGGCCGGATGCCCGGCGCGATCCGGCTCGCCCCCGGCGACGACCGCGAGGAGATCCACCTCTACGTGGAGCTGTGACCCGCCGCGGGGTCGGCGCCGTCGACGGTGCCGCGGGTCGACAGCACCGCCAGGCGGGCGAACAGCTCCTCGGCGTACCAGCGCTCCTGCGCCGTCCGCCGGACCACCGCGGCGTGCTCGGGGCGGTCGTAGGCGAAGGCGTTCAGCGCCGCCGCGGAGTCCCAGACGCTGAAGGTGCCCTGCAGGCCCAGCGGCGCCTCGCCGATGCCGACGGCCATGCGCAGCCCCGGCGCCCGGTGCAGGTCCGCCGACACCGGCGGCACCGCGGACCAGAACCGGGCCGCCCGGCGCAGCACCAGCCGCGCCCGGGTCACCGCGGCCACCGGCCCGTCCCAGCGCTGCGGCCGCGGCCGGCCGAACGGCTCGCGGCCCGACCACAGCCCGCGCGCCGCCAGCGGGCGCAGCCGCGCCGACCACTCCTCCTCGGCGATCCGCCGCCAGCTCGCGGCGACGGGGGAGTCGTCGAGGGCGTCCGCGGCGGCGTCGTCGTCCCAGACCGCCAGCAGGCCCCAGCGGCGGGGGTCGGCGTCGCGGGCGGTGAACGTCCGCCCGTCGCCGGTGCCCAGCAGCTTGGCGAACCGCAGCCCCGGCAGGCGCGCGAGCGCCGGGCGGACGGAGGCCATCCGCAGCACCGCCCGCGGCACGGCGCGGCCGGGGACACCCCACAGGTGCAGGGTCACCGGTCCGGGCTCGGATGGACGCACGCGGCCGAGGGTAGGTGCGCACGGTGACCGACCAGCGGCGGATCCAGCTCGGCGACACCGACGCGCCCGCGGAGGACGAGGTCGTCCAGGCCTTCGACCGGGTGGTCAGCCAGGGCGCGCAGCGGCTGCACCGCACCTGGCGGGAGGTGCTCACCACCGGGCTCGCCGGCGGCCTGGAGGTCGCGATCGGCGTCCTCGCGCTGCTCGCGGTCTACGCGGAGACCGGCAGCCACCTGCTGGCCGGGCTGGCGTTCTCGATCGGGTTCATCGCCCTCCTGCTGGCCCGCAGCGAGCTGTTCACCGAGGGCTTCCTGCTGCCGGTGACCGCCGTCGTCGCCGGCCGGGCGAGCTGGTCGCAGCTGGGGAAGCTGTGGGCCGGGACGCTGGTGGGCAACCTCGTCGGCGGCTGGCTGGCGATGTGGGTGGTGGTGCACGGCTTCCCGCAGCTCGGGCCCACCGTCGTCGAGTCGGCGCGGCACTTCGTCGAGTCCCCGCTGGACCTGCGCGCGGTGTGCCTGGCCTTCCTCGGCGGCGTCGGCATCACGCTCATGACCCGCATGCAGAACGGCACCTCCGCCGACGGCGCCAAGATCGTCGCCGCGGTCGCCGGCGCGTTCGTCCTGGCCGGGCTGCAGCTGTTCCACTCGATCCTGGACTCGCTGCTGGCCTTCGGCGCGATCCACACCGGCACCGCGCCGTTCGGCTACGGCGAGTGGCTGGCCTGGTTCTGGTACGTCACGTTGCTCAACATGGCCGGCGGGCTGATCGTGGTCACCCTGCTGCGGCTGGTGCGCAGCAAGGAGCTGATCCAGCGGGAACGCGCCGCGGCCGCCCGGGACTAGCCTGCCGGGCTCCCCGGCCTCCGGTCGCCACACTGTCCGCGTGATCGAGGTCGACGGGCTGACCAAGCACTACCGGACGCGGGTCGCGGTCGACGACGTCGGCTTCACCGTGCACCCGGGCCGGGTGACCGGCTTCCTCGGCCCGAACGGCTCGGGCAAGACGACGACGATGCGCTGCGTGCTCGGCCTGACCCGGCCCACCGCCGGGACGGCGACGGTGCTCGGCGTGCCCTACCGCGACCTCGACGTGCCCATGCGGCGGGTCGGCGCGCTGGTGGACCCGCGGGCGCGCCATCCCGGCCGCACCGCGTACGCGCACCTGCTCGCGCTGGCGCGGGGCAACGGCCTGCCCGCCTCCCGGGTGGACGACGTCGTCGAGCTGGTCGGCCTCGGCGCGGTGGCGCACGAGCGGGTGCGCGGCTTCTCGCTGGGGATGGGCCAGCGGCTCGGCATCGCCGCGGCGCTGCTCGGCGACCCCGAGGTGCTGCTGCTCGACGAGCCGGTCAACGGCCTGGACCCGGAGGGCATCCGCTGGGTGCGCGGCCTGCTGCGCGACCTCGCCGACGAGGGCCGCACGGTGCTGGTGTCCAGCCACCTGATGAGCGAGATGGAGGACACCGCCGACCACCTGGTCGTGCTCGGCCGCGGCCGGCTGCTCGCCGACGTCCCGATGGCCGACCTCCTCGGCCGGCACGCCGCGGTGCGCGTGCGCAGCCCGCAGGCGCCGCTGCTGGCCGCCGCGCTGCGCCGGGCCGGGGCCGGGGTGGCGCTGGAGACCGACGGCGCGCTGCGGGTGGAGGGCCTCGCCCCGGCCGCGGTGGGCGACGTCGCCTTCGCCGCGCGGGTGCCGGTGCACGAGCTGACCCCGGTGGTCGCCTCGCTGGAGGCGGCCTACCTGGAGCTGACCGGCGAGGACGTCGAGTACCGGGCGGGTGCGGCGTGAGGGTCGGCCTGACGGCGGTGCTGCGCGCCGAGTGGACCAAGCTGCGGACGCTGCGCTCCACCTGGTGGTGCAGCGCCGTCTACCTGCTCGTCGTCGGCGCGTTCGGGTGGCTGGCCGCGGCCACCACGCCGACGGCGCCGGACCCGGACGCCGCGGTCGGCGTCGCGCTGATCGGGTTCGCCTTCGGCCAGGTGGTGCTCGTCGTCCTCGGGGTGCTCGCGGTCACCGCCGACCTGGGCAGCGGGATGGCGCTGTCCTCGCTGGTCGCCGTGCCGCGCCGCACCCGGCTGCTGGTGGCCAAGACGGCCGTCGTCGCGGCGTGGGCGGCGCTGCTCACCGCGCTGCTGGTGGCCGCGTGCGCCCTGGCCGCGCGGACGCTGGTCGCGGTGCCCGGCGGCGTGCCCCTCGACGACCCGGACGTGCTGCGGTCGGCCGGCCTGCAGGTGGCCGGCGCGGTGCTGGTGACGGTGCTCGCCGCCGGGCTCGGGGCCGTGCTGCGCTCGACCGCCGGCGCGCTCGGGCTGGGCGTCGCGCTGGTGTTCGTCGCCCCGCCCGCGCTGGCGCTGGCCGGCGGGCGGACCGCCGAGCTGCTGTCGCAGGCGCTGCCGGCGCTGCGGGTGGGCGGGGAGCCCTTCCTCGCCGTCCCGACGAGCTGGCAGGTGGGCCTGGCGGTGTCGGCGGCGTGGGCGGTCGCCGCCTGGGTGCTGGGCGCGGGCCTGGTCGAGCGCCGCGACGCTTAGCGCCGCGCGGTCTGGCGCCCGAGCCGGCCACCCGGCAGCATCCCGGCAGCCGCGCGACCCCGAGGAGCCCGCGATGCCCGTCCCCGCCACCGTCGAGGAGTACCTGGCGGCCCTGCCCGAGGAGGCCCGGACGGCGCTGGAGCAGGTGCGTGCCGCCGTGCTCCGCGGCATGCCCGGGGCCACCGAGACGATCCGCTACGGCATGCCGGCCGCCGTGCTCGGCGGCCGCTACGGCCTGCACTACGCCGCCTGGAAGCGGCACGCGGCGCTCTACCCGGTGCCCGTGTTCGACGGCGACCTGGAGGCCGAGGTCGCGCCGCACCGCTCGGGCAAGGACGCGGTGCACCTGCCCTACCGCCGCCCGGTGCCCGAGGACCTGGTCGAGCGGGTGGCCGCGGCGGTGGCGGCCCGGCGCGCCTAGCGGGGACCGGACGCGACCGCGCGGAAGGCCACCGAACGGAAGGCCTCGAAGACCGCCGGCGGCGCCGGCGAGGACCACATCTGGTTGGTCAGCAGGACCGCGGTGGTGCCGGTGACCGGGTCGGTCCACCAGGTGCTGCCCAGCCCGCCGTCCCAGCCGAAGGAGCCGGCGTGCCGGCCGCCGGGCTCGTCGGTGCGGCGGACGCCGAGGCCCAGGCCCCAGCCGCCGCCCTCGTCGTCGACCGGGCCGGCCTGCTCGGTGAGCATCGCCCGCACCGTCTGCTCGCGCAGCACCGGCTCCCCGCCGGCGAGCAGCACCCGGGCGAGGACGGCGAGGTCGTCGACGGTGGAGACCAGGCCGTCCCCGCCGTCGGGGAAGGGCGGCGGGGACGCCCACTGGCCGTCGGCGGGGTCGTACAGCTGCCGCCGGCCCCGCTCGTCCGGCGGCGTCCAGTGCGGGCCGAACCGGCCGCGGGCCGGCGCCGGCACGCCGAAGCCGGTGTCGGTCATCCCGAGCGGGACCAGCACCCGCTCGGCGAGCACCTCGGGCAGCGGCCGGCCGGCCGCGCGGGCCACGAGGACGCCGAGCACGCTCGCGCCGGTGTGGTAGAGCCAGCGCTCGCCGGGCTGGTGCGCCAGCGGGACGCCGGCCACCCGGCGCAGCCACTCGTCCGGCGGGGGAGCGGCCTGCGGTGCCGGCGGCCCGGCGGGCAGGCCCGCCTCACCGAGCGCGGCGACGGTCGGGGTGGGCCACGGCGCGGTGAAGTCGATGCCCAGGCCGAGCCGGGAGGTGAGGACGTCGCGCACCGTGACCGCCCGCCGCGCCTCGACCGTGCCCGCGCCCGCGTCGGCGGGGTCGGCGAGCACCCGCCGGCCGGCCAGCTCGGGCAGCAGCCGGTCCACCGGCTCGTCGAGGGCCAGCGTGCCGTCGTCGACGAGGGTGAGCGCGGCCGTGGCCACCACCGGCTTGGTCACCGAGGAGATGCGGAAGACGGTGTCCGGGGCGACCGGGTCGTCCCCGCCCGGGGTGTGGGTGCCTGCCGCGCCGCGGACCACCTCGTCCCCGCGCCGCACCAGCCACGCGGCGCCCGGCACCGCCCCGGCCGCCACGGCGCCGGACACCACCTGCTCGATCTCCTCGGCCGGACCCATGCAGGGGTGACCGCCCGGGGAGCCCGGGCTCATCGGTCGCGGGCGGCCCGGCGCAGCGTCGCCCGGTAGCGGGCGGTGGCCAGCCGCTGCAGGGCCCAGCTCGCCGGCGGCACGAGGCGGGCGGCGGGGGAGGCCAGCCGGGAGAACACCCGGATCGAGGCGACGACGTCGCCGCCGGGGTCCAGCCGGACGGTGAAGCACTCCTCGCCGCTCTCGGGGTGGCCGGGCAGCGAGCCGTAGGCGAAGCCGCGCTCGTCGCCGGTCGTCGACGCCCAGACGACCCGGCAGGGGATGTCATAGCCCAGCCGCGGCAGCCCCGCGGTGAGGACGACGACGGTGCCGACCTCGCCGGGCGAGCCGGTCGCGCGCACCCGCAGGCCGGTGCTGCACTGCGGCGCCCAGGCGAACACCGCCGCGGCGACCCGCTCGAACGCCGCGCGGCCGGAGCCGACGACCTCGGTCCACGTGCCGGTGCGGTAGCCGGCGGGGAGCTCGGCGGCGCGCGTGGCGCCGACCTCGGCGTAGGTGAGCGGCGCGTCGCGCAGGTCGGCGGGGGAGACGGCACGGAGGAGACCCATGGGCCGAGTCTGTGCGCCGTGCCACGGCGACGGGCGGTGGCCGGCGCCGCCGGCTCAGCGCACCCCGGCCAGGTGCCGGCCGGCCGCGTGCACGGGCGCGACGTCGGACTCGCGGATGCCGTAGCGGGCGTAGAGCCGGCCCAGCGGTCCCGGCGCCCACCAGTTGGCCCGGCCCAGCAGCCGCATCGTCGCGGGTACCAGCAGGGTCCGCACCACCGTCGCGTCGACCACGATGGCGATGAGCATGGCCACGCCGATCATCTTGATCAGCACGACGCCGGAGACGGAGAACGCGCCGATCACCACGAGCAGCAGCAGTGCCGCGCTGGTGATGATCCCGCCGGTGCGCTGCAGCCCGGTGGCGACGGCGGCGGTGTTGTCGCCGGTCAGGTCGTACTGCTCGCGGATCCGGGACATGAGGAAGACCTCGTAGTCCATCGACAGCCCGAAGACGATGGCCAGCACCAGGATCGGTGAGGTGGCCTCGATGAACCCGGTCGGGGTGAAGCCCAGGACGCCGGAGAGGTTGCCGTCCTGGAAGATCCACACCAGCGCGCCGAAGGAGGCGCCCAGCGACAGGACGTTCACGAGCACGGCCTTGAGCGGCAGCACGACCGACCCGAAGGCCAGGAACAGCAGGACGGACGACGTCACCGCCACCAGCAGCGCCATCCAGGGCAGCAGCGCACCCAGGCTGTCCAGCAGGTCGGCGTACACCGCGCCGGTGCCGCCGACGAGGACCTCGGCGCCGTCCGGCGCGGGCACCTGCCGGACCGCGGCCACCAGGTCCCGGCCCTCGGCCCCCATCGCGTTCACGTCCGCGGCGACCACCACCCGTGCCGTGCTGCCGGCGACCTCGGCGACCGTGGCGCCGTCCACCCGTGGGACGGCCTCGACGGCGGCGACGTAGGACTGCAGCGCAGCGCCGCCCTCCGGGTTGTCGGCAGGAGCGGGGAGGGTGAGGACCGCCTCGACCGGACCGGACGGGCTCGGCGGGAAGTCCCGCTCGATCGTCTCGGCGACCACCCGGCTCTCCGCGCCCTCGGGCATGGCGCGCACGTCGATGCCGCCGAACTCCGCGCGCGTGAACGGCAGGGCCAGCGCGACGAGCAGCGCCCCCACGACCAGCGTGTACAGGACCGGACGGCGCATGACGCTGTGCGCGATGCGGTACCAGACCCCGTTCCGTTCGACGTCCGCGTGCGCCGGGCGCCGCCGTCGACGCACCGGGCGCCGCACCGACAGGGCGTCGACGCGGGGACCGAGCACGGCCAGCAGCGCCGGCAGCAGGGTGAGTGCGGCGAGCATCGCGATGAACACGGCGCTCATGCCGCCGAAGCCCATCGACCGCAGGAACACCTGCGGGAAGATCAGCAGGCCCGCGAGTGAGACCGCCACGGTGATGCCGGAGACGGCGACCGTGCGCCCGGCGGTCGCCATGGTCCGGGCGAGGGCGTCCTCCACCGTCGCCTGCCGGCGCACCTCCTCGCGGAACCGGCTGACCACGAACAGCCCGTAGTCGATGGCCAGCCCGAGGCCGAGCACGGTGACCACGTTGACCGCGAAGATCGACACGTCGGTGACCAGTCCGAAGGCGCGCAGGGCCGCGAACGAGCCGAGGATCGCGGTCACCCCGATCGCCAGGGGCAGGGCGGCCGCGGCGAGGCCACCGAAGACGACGACGAGCAGGACCGCCAGGACCGGCAGCGAGATGGTCTCGGCCGTCGCGATGTCCTCGCTCACCAGGACGTTCATGTCCCGGTTGAGGGTCACCTCGCCGCCGATCCGGGTGGTCAGCCCAGGGGCGGCCAGGTCGCCCTCGATGGCGTCGAGGACGTCCTCGCGCCCGTCCTCGTCGCCGCGCAGGCTGAGGACGGCGTAGGTGCTGCGCCGGTCCTCGCTCACCAGGGAGGACGCGCCCGTGTCGAACCAGGACACCGTGCGCAGCACGTCGTCCTCGGGCAGGGCGCCGAGCGTGGAGGTGACCGCCTCGGCGTAGGCCGGGTCGTCGACCGTCGACGCGTCGCTGGAGTACAGGACCACGACGTCGGCCGCGCTGCGGCCCAGCTCGTGCTCGGCCACCTCCGCGGCCCGGGAACTCTCGCTGTCGGGGTCGAAGAACCCGCCGCCGGTCATCTGGCCGAAGACGCCGGTACCCCAGACGCCGGCGAAGGCGACGAACGCCACCGACAGCGCCAGGACCCACCGGCGCCTCCGGTACACGGCGCGACCCAGTGCCTCGAACACGGTCCCTCCCTCGTCCCGGTGGCCGGGCCGGTCACCCCTCGGCCGGCGGCGGCAGCCCTGCGTCCGCCGAGGGTCGGGGGACGCGGGAGCGGGGGCCGTCGTCCCGGCGACACGGGCGCGGCTCGAGGTCCGGCGTGACACCGGACAGCCGGCACCGGGGGAGCACCCGCACCCGTCCCCGTCCGTCCACAGCGCGCTCCGCCCGTCGCCCCCCGTGGTGCCCCGGGAGCGTGTGACAGCCGTGCACGTCCCCGTGCGGCCGCAGCATGACGGTCGGGTCCGCGTCGGGGAAGGCGGAGCGACGCGGGATCGTCGCCTCGACGCCCCGGCCGGAGGTCGGTGGCGTCACGGGTCCTGACGCCCCGGCCGGGTCGGCGGCGGGGTGGCGGGGGCGCGTGGCCCGCCTGGACGGGTGAGCGGTGTGTCGCGCAGGCCCTCGGGCGACACGGCCCGGAACGGGCCCGTGGTCGGGATCCGGACCGGCGTAGGTTGACCGGCACTGTGCTGCCCGCCGTCACCGCCACCCGCTACGTCACCCCGCTGCGCGAGGGGGGCTCGCTGCCCGGGCTCATGGAGGCCGACGACCTCGGCACCTACGTGGTCAAGTGGCGGGCCGCCGGCCAGGGCGTGCGGGTGCTGGTGGCGGAGGTGGTGTGCGGCGAGCTGGCCCGGGCGCTGGCGCTGCCGGTGCCGGCGCTGGTCACCGTCGACGTCGTCCCGGAGCTGGCCGTGGGCGAGCCCGACCCCGAGGTGCAGGAGCTGCTGCAGCGCTCGGCCGGGCGCAACCTGGGGCTGGACTACCTGCCCGGCGCCCTGGACTTCGAGGCCGGGGTGGGCGAGGTCGAGCCCGAGCTGGCCGGCCGGGTGCTGTGGTTCGACGCGCTGGTGGGCAACGTCGACCGGTCCTGGCGCAACCCCAACATGCTGTTCTGGCACGGCCGGCTGCAGCTGATCGACCACGGCGCCGCGCTCACCTTCCACCACTCGTGGGCGGGGGCGCCGGCCGCCGTCGCCCGCCCCTACGACGCCGCCCAGCACGCGCTGGTGGAGTGCTCGCCGGACCTGCGCGCCGCCGACGCCGACCTCGCGCCGCGGGTCACCCGGCCGCTGCTGGAGCGGGTGCTGGCACAGGTGCCCGACGACTGGCTCGAGGGACCGGAGCCCGGCGAGCCGCCGGCCGCCGTCCGGGAGCGCTACGCGTCCCAGCTGCTGGCCCGCCTGGCCGCCCGCGACGCGTGGCTGCCCGGCGTGGTGGCCGCGGCCGCCGCGGGCGCGGGGGCACGCCGCCGCTCGCCGCGCGGGGAGAACCGGCCGGCCTGGCTGGGCCCGCCCCCGCCGCCGGGGGTGACCCAGCGGTGAGCCGGGAGACCTTCGAGTACGCCGTCCTGCGGGTGGTGCCGCGGGTGGAGCGGGGCGAGGCGCTCAACGCCGGCGTCCTCGTCTACTGCCGGCAGCGCGACTACCTGGGCAGCCGGGTGCACCTCGACGTCGACCGGCTGCGCGCGCTGGACCCGACCGCCGACCCCGCCGCCATCGGCCGCGCGCTGCAGGCCGCCGCCGACGTGTGCGCCGCCGACCCCGCCGCCGGCGCCGCGGGCCGGGAGGCGCTCGGCTCGCGGTTCCGCTGGCTCACCGCGCCGCGCAGCACCGTCGTCCAGCCCGGCCCGGTGCACACCGGGCTCACCGAGGACCCCGACGCCGAGGCCGACCGGCTGCTGCGGCTGCTGGTGCTGCCGGTCGAGGACTGAGCACCGTCCGGCGGGCCGGGACGGGGTCCTCCGCCTAGCCGGGCAGCAGCTCGTCGATGCGGCGGGCGAGCTCGAGGTCGAGCGCGCTCACCCCGTCCTCGGAGTGGCTGACGAGGGTGAGGTGCAGCGTCCGCCAGCGCAGGTCGACGTCGGGGTGGTGGTCCATCTCCTCGGCGACGTCGGCGATGGCGACGATCGCCTCCACCGCGGCGCGGAACGAGGACAGCTGCACGGTCCGGTGCAGGCCGGTGACGTCACCGGACCACAGCGGCAGCGCGCGCAGCCCGGCCGCGACCTCGTCGGGGGACAGGCGCGGCGGCCGGGGCACGTCGGGATGCTCCTACAGGTGCAGGCCGCACTCGGTCTTGCCGCGGCCGGCCCAGCGCCCGGCACGCGGGTCCTCGCCCGGAGCGACCGGGCGGGTGCACGGCGCGCAGCCGATCGAGGCGTACCCGATCTCCTGCAGCGGGTTGACCGGCACCTGGTGCTCGGCGATGTAGGCGTCGACGTCGTCCTGCGTCCAGGCGGCCAGCGGGTTGACCTTCACCATGCCCCGCTTGGCGTCCCAGTCGACGACCCTCGTGCCCGCGCGGGTGGCGGCCTCGTCGCGGCGGACGCCCGAGCCCCACGCGGCGTAGCCGGCCAGCGCGGTGGCCAGCGGCTGCACCTTGCGCAGCGAGCAGCACAGGTCCGGGTCGCGGTCGTGCAGCGCCGGGCCGTGCTCGGCGTCCTGCTCGGCCACCGTCCGCGGCGGCGTCACGTTCACGAGCGTGATGGGCAGGACGCTGCTGATCCAGTCCCGCGTGCCGATCGTCTCGGCGAAGTGGTAGCCGGTGTCGAGGAAGACCACGTTGACCCCCGGCACCGCCCGGGAGGCCAGGTGCGCGAGGAGCCCGTCGGCCATCGACGAGGTGACGGCGAAGTCGTCGCCGAAGGTCTCCCCGGCCCAGCGCAGCACGGCGAGGGCCTGCTCGACGGGGTCGGCGATGCCCTCGAAGCGGGCGTCGGCCTCGGCGGCGAGCTCCGGCGTGGGCCGGACGGCGGTCGTCATGCCTGCACTCCTGTCCCGGTGAGCCGGACGGTGAAGGTCCGCAGGCACGCGGCGCAGTGCCACTCGCCCCCGTCCCCGTGCGGGGTCAGCTCCTCGTCCCCGCAGTACGGGCAGTGGAACACGGGCAGCTGGCGCTGCCTTCCCGACGGGGACGGCTCCTCCTCGCTCACAGCAGCCAGGCCTCCTCGGCGCGGGCCACGTAGGCGGCGAACCGCTCGCCGGGCTCGCGCCGCTCCAGGTAGCCGCGCAGCACCCGCTCGCAGTAGTCCGCCGTCTCGGCCTTGGTCACCTTGTGGCCGCGGAACTTGCGGCCGAAGGCGGCGTCGACGCCGAGGTGGCCGCCCAGGTGCACCTGGAAGCCCTCGACCATCTCGCCGTTCCCGTCGCGGACCATCGAGCCCTTGAACCCGATGTCGGCGGTCTGGAAGCGGGCGCAGCTGTTCGGGCAGCCGTTGACGTTGATGCCGATCGGCTCGTCGAAGCCGGGCAGCCGCTTCTCCAGCTCGGCGTAGAGGTCCTGGGCGTGCTGCTTGGTCTCGACGATGGCGAGCTTGCAGAACTCCAGGCCGGTGCAGGCCATGGTGCCGCGGCGGAAGGCGCTCGGGCGCACCAGCAGGTCGTGCTCGGCGAGCGCGGCGACGAGGTCCTCCACGTGCTCGTCCGGCACGTCCAGGACGACCATCTTCTGCTGGGTCGTCGTCCGGATGCGGCCCGCGCCGTACTCGTCCGCGAGGTCGGCGATCCGGGTGAGCACCGTCCCGCTGATCCGGCCGGTGCGCAGCGCGAAGCCGACGGCGTTGCGGCCGTCCTTCTGCCGCGCGACGCCGACGTGGTCGCGGGACTCGTTCTTCGGCGGCGCGGCCGCGGGGCCGTCGGGCAGCGCGCGGTGCAGGTACTCGTCCTGCAGCACCTGCCGGAACCTCTCGGGACCCCAGTCGGCCATCAGGAACTTGATCCGGGCCCGGTTGCGCTGCCGGCGGTAGCCGTAGTCGCGGAAGACCGAGGTGCAGGCCGCCCACACCTCGGTCACCTCCTCGGGTCGCACGAACACGCCGACGCGCTGGGCGAACATCGGGTTGGTCGACAGGCCGCCGCCGACCCACAGGTCGTAGCCGGGCTCGCCGTCGGGACCGACGACGCCGACGAAGGACACGTCGTCGATCTCGGGCTCGGTGCAGTGGTCGACGCAGCCGGACATCGACGTCTTCCACTTGCGCGGCAGGTTGCTGAACGCGGGGTCGCCCACGTACCGGGCGACCGTCTGGGCCATGACGTCGGTGGCGTCGACGACCTCGTCCTCCAGGACGCCGGCCAGCGGGCAGTTGAGCATGCCGCGCGGGGTGTCCCCGCAGGCCTCGGTCGTGGTCATGCCGACGGCCTCGAGCCGGTCCCAGATCTCGGGGACGTCCTCGATGCGGATCCAGTGGTACTGGATGTTCTGCCGGTCGGTGACGTCGGCGACGTCCCGGCCGAACTCGGTGCTGATGGCGCCGAGGGTGCGCAGCTGCTCGCTGGTCAGCGCCCCGCCGTCGGTGCGCACCCGCATCATGAAGTAGGAGTCCTCGAGCTCCTCGGGCTCCAGCACGGCGGTCTTGCCGCCGGGGATGCCCGGGGCCCGCTGGGTGTAGAGGCCCATCCACCGCATCCGGCCGCGCAGGTCACCGGGGTCGATGCCGTCGAAGCCGGTCCGCGAGTAGATGTCGAGGATCCGCTGACGGACCTCGAGCCCGTCGGAGTCCTTCTTCATCCGCTCGTTGGGGTTCAGCGGCTCCCGGTAGCCCAGCGCCCACTGACCCTGGCCACGCTGGGGCCGGTTGCTCGGACGGGGAGGTGCGGACACGGTGCACTTCTTCCTGCGCCGTCCGCGCCGGTCTGCACCCGCGCGGAGGGCGCTGCCAGGTCGGGGTCGCGGCTGCGGGCCGCGGGGGAGGACTGGTGGTCAGCGCGGGGCGCGACAGACGGCGCTGCTGACGAGGGCGAGGTCGACGTGCAGACGCGCGACGAGGAGGCTGCCGCGGTCCGTCACGCCACCCATGGTCGCACACGTCCGGCTCCGGCCGGTGTGAGCTCGGGAGGCGGCGTCCGCAGGGGGCGTCGTCAGGGGGTCTCGTCGCCGAACGAGCGCCAGGCGCTCTCGACGGCGGCGAGCTCCGCCACGTACCCGGGCAGCTTCCCGGCGACGACGTCGGCGAGGGTGACCTCCTCCAGCACCCGCCGGTAGGCGGCGCGGGCGGCGACCCACACGCTGGCCAGCTCCTCGGCGGCGCCGGGGTAGCTGACGTCCTCGGGCCGCTGCCCGTGCACCTCCGCGAGGAAGCCCTGCTCCACCCGCATGACCCGGGCGATGGAGATCTCCGACGGCGGCAGCGCCAGCCGGTACCCGCCCTCGCGGCCCCGCTGGCTGGTGACCAGCCGGGCGTGCTGGAGGTCGCCGAGGATCCCCTGCAGGAAGCGCGAGGGGAGGCCCTGGTTGGTCGCGATCCGGTCGCAGGTCATCGCGCCCGGCGCCGCGGCGGCCAGCTCGAGGGCCGCGCGGACGGCGTAGTCGACCCGGGCGGTGATGCGCACGGTGCTCCCTCCTGCGGGCCGGCTGCCGGGTCCCGCGGGCCCATCCTGCCCGGTCTGCGAGGGTGACGGCGTGTACCGGCTGCGCTTCACCACGGTCGTGGCGGCGCCGCTGACCGTCGCCTTCGACGTCGCCCGGGCCCTCGGCCGCCCCTGGCCGTTCCCGCTGGAGGAGGTCGAGTCGGTCCGCCCGGTGCGTGACCTGTACGCCGCGGGGCCGGGGCGGGGGTGGCGCAGCCTCACCCACGAGCGCCGGTTCACCGCGACCGGCGCCGGCACCGTCGTCGACGAGCAGGTCGACTGGGACACCGGCCTGCCCGGGGCGCTCGGCGGCCTGGTCGACCAGACCGTCCTGCGCCGGCGGGTGCTGCGGGCGATGCGCCGGCACCTGGACGGCTACGCCGCCGCGGCCGCGCTGCGCGCCCTCGACGTCGTCCAGGTGGTGGGCGCGGCCGTCGTCCGCGGGGACCGGGTGCTGGTCGCCCAGCGCGGGTCGGGGCCGCTCGCGGGGCTGTGGGAGTTCCCCGGCGGCAAGGTGGAGCCGGGGGAGGACGACGTCGCGGCGCTGGTGCGCGAGTGCGCCGAGGAGATGGGGGTCCTCGTGGCGCCCCAGGCGTTCCTCGGCGAGGTGCCGCTGGACGGCCGGGTGGCCGGCGGGGCGCCCGGCGCCTCGACGCTGCGGGTCTGGTGGGCCCGGCTGGCCTCCGGCGAGCCGGTCGCGCACGAGCACCGCGAGCTGCGCTGGGTGGGCGCCGGCGACCTCGACGGCCTGGACTGGATCGCCGCCGACCGTCCCCTGCTGCCCGCGGTCCGGGACCTGCTCGGCCGCCTCTGAACGCACCAGGGGCGCCGTCCCGTGCGGAACGGCGCCCCTGGTACAGTCGTCCGGGCTCAGCCCTTGAAGACGTCCTTGACCTTCTCGCCGGCCTGCTTGAGGTTGCCGGCGGCCTTGTCGTTGGCGCCCTCGGCCTGCAGGTCGCGGTCGCCCGTGGCCTCGCCGACGCGCTCCTTGCCCTCGCCCGCCAGCTCCTGGGCCTTGTTCTGCAGCTTGTCGATGCCGCTCACGGTGGACTCCTCCCTCTCGGATGGCCGTGGAGTACCCGGGAGTAGCCTGAGCACACCCGGTTCGCCTGAACGGCGGAAGTCCTCCGGGGTGAGCAACTGCGGACCGCAAGCCCTGCGGTCCGCGCCCTCGTCGACCGCTGCTGTTGCACTGGTGTGACAGGAGTCGTGAGCCTCGGTCACAAATCGGTTGCGGACGTGGACGGTCCTCGTCGGGGTGCCTAGGGTCGCCCACGGCGTACCGGCTCCGTTCCGCGGTGTTCACCCGGAGGACGCCGACGCCCGGCCAGTGCGCCCGGGTGCGCGGTGTCCCGGCACGCAGAGACCAGTCCGTTCCCCCCGCACACGCGGGACGAGGGAGGCAACACACGTGAAGTTGAGCAAGCGCCGGTCGGCGCTCGTCGCCGTCGGCCTGTCCGGCGCCCTCCTGCTGTCCGCCTGTGGCGGCGGCAGCGACGACAGCGGCTCCGGCGACGGCGGCAGCGGCGGCGCGAGCGGCGGCACCTTCAGCGTCTACATCGGTGAGCCGGAGAACCCGCTCGTCCCGGGCAACACCACCGAGTCCGAGGGTGACCAGGTCGTCAACTCGCTGTGGACCGGCCTGGTGAAGTACGCCGAGGACGGCTCCGTCGAGTACTCGGGTGTCGCCGAGTCGATCGAGTCCGAGGACAACACCACCTGGACCGTCACGCTCAAGGACGGCTGGACCTTCCACGACGGGACCCCGGTCGACGCCGAGTCCTTCGTCAACGCGTGGAACTACACCGCCTACAGCCCCAACGCCCAGGGCGCCGCGTCCTACCTGTCGCGGATCGCGGGCTACGCCGACCTGCAGGCGCCGACCGACGACGCCGGCAACGTGACCGGTGAGCCGGCCGCCCAGCAGATGAGCGGCCTGCAGGTCGTCGACGACCGCACCTTCACGGTGACGCTGTCCGCGCCGTTCTCGAACTTCCCGGCGGTCGTGGGCTACAACTCCTTCTACCCGCTGCCGCAGGCGTTCTTCGACGACCCCGAGGCCTTCGGCACCAAGCCGATCGGCAACGGCCCGTTCAAGGCCGACGAGGACTTCGTCCCGGGCCAGGGCATCACCCTGACCCGCTACGAGGACTACGCCGGCGACGACGCCGCGCAGGCCGACGGCATCGAGTACGTCGTCTACGCCGACGTCAACACCGCCTACACCGACGTGCAGGCCGGCAACCTCGACATCGTCGACGTCATCCCGCCGGACGTCATCGAGTCGGCCCGGTCCGAGTTCGGCGACCGGTTCATCGAGACCGAGTCCTCGCAGATCACCTACCTCGGCTTCCCGACCTACGACGAGCGCTTCGCCGACCCGCGGGTCCGCCAGGCGATCTCCATGGCCGTCGACCGGGACGCCATCTCGGAGGCGATCTTCCAGAGCACCCGCGTCGCGGCCGACTCGTTCATCCCGCCGGTCGTCGACGGCTACCGCGAGGGCAGCTGCACCTACTGCACCTTCGACCCGGACCAGGCCAACCAGCTGCTCGACGAGGCCGGCTTCGACCGCAGCCAGCCGGTCGACCTCTGGTTCAACGCGGGCGCCGGCCACGACGCGTGGATGGAGGCGGTGGGCAACCAGCTGCGCGAGAACCTCGGCGTCGACTACGTCCTGCAGGGCAACCTCGACTTCGCCGAGTACCTGCCCCTGCTGGAGTCGCAGGGCGGGACCGGGCCCTTCCGCTACGGCTGGAGCTTCGACTACCCGGCCCCGGACAGCTACCTGACGCCGCTGTTCACGACCCAGTCGCTCGCCCCGGCCGGCTCGAACTACTCCTTCTGGACCAACCCCGAGGTCGAGAGCCTGATCAGCCAGGGTGACCAGGCCGAGAGCCCCGAGGCCGGTGTGGAGAACTACCAGGCGGCGGAGGACATCATCGCCGAGGAGATGCCGATGGCGCCGATGTTCTTCACGGAGGTCCAGTCCGTGACCTCCGAGAACGTCTCCAACGTCCGCCTGGACCTGTTCCAGCGGATCGTCACCTCCGAGGTCACCGTCAACAACGCCTGACCCCACCCCGCAGGACCCGCACCACCCGCCGGGGGCGCCCGTCCGACCAGGACGGTCGCCCCCGGCGGCGCGTGTGCGGGCCTGCGGGCACGATGGACACCGGCGCCGTCGCGACCCGGCGGCGCACACACCCCGAGGGGGACCATGGGCCGCTACGTCGCGCGCCGCCTGCTGCTCACCATCCCGGTTCTGCTGGGCGCCTCGTTCCTGATCTTCGCGATGGTCTACGCCCTGCCGGGCGACCCCATCCGCGCACTGGGTGGTGACCGTCCGCTCTCGCCCGCCGTGGTCGCCGAGCTGCGCGAGCGGTTCAACCTCAACGACCCCCTGTACGTCCAGTACTGGGAGTACCTGAAGAACCTGTTCCAGGGCGATCTGGGCACCGACTTCCGCGGCCGGCCGGTGTTCGACACCATCGAGCGCGCGCTGCCGGTGACCGTGAAGCTCGCCCTCACCGCGGTCGTCTTCGAGATCCTCATCGGCCTGGTCGCCGGCGTGCTGGCCGGCATCCGGCGCAACAGCTTCTTCGACAACGTGGTGCTGGTCTCGACGACGCTGATCGTCTCGATCCCGATCCTGGTCCTGGCCTTCTTCGCCCAGCTGCTCTTCGGCCTCAAGCTCGGCTGGTTCCCCATCGCCGGGACCAACGAGGGGCTCTACAGCTACCTGCTGCCCGGCCTGGTCCTCGCGTCCGGGTCGCTGGCCTACGTGGCCCGGCTGACCCGCACCAGCCTCGCGGAGAACCTGCGCGCCGACTACGTGCGGACGGCGCGCGCCAAGGGCCTGCCCAAGCGGACGGTCATCGTCCGGCACACGCTGCGCAACAGCCTGATCCCGGTCGTCACGTTCATCGGCGCCGACATCGGCGCGCTGCTGGGCGGGGCGATCGTCACCGAGACGGTGTTCAACCTGCCCGGCATCGGCCGGGAGGTGTTCAACGCGATCCGCTCCCAGGAGGGCGCGGTCGTCGTCGGCATCGTCACCCTGATGGTGTTCTTCTTCATCTTCTTCAACCTGGTCGTGGACGTGCTCTACGCCGTCCTCGACCCGAGGATCCGCTATGACTGACCAGCAGCAGCTGGACCTGCGCAAGGACGAGGTGGAGGCCGGCACCACGACCGGGCTCGCCAGCCCGTCGGTCGACGTCACCGAGGAGCGGCAGAACAGCCTCTGGAGCGACGCCTGGGGCGAGCTGCGGCGCAACCCGCTGTTCTGGATCGGCGCTGTCCTCGGGCTGTTCTTCCTCCTGATGGCGCTGTTCCCGCAGGTGTTGGCGCGCGGCGCCGACCCGCGCTCCTGCGACCTGTCCAACTCCCGGGCCAGGCCCTCGGCGCAGCACTGGTTCGGCTTCGACACCCAGGGCTGCGACTACCTGGCCAACGTGGTCTACGGCGCCCGCAACTCGCTGATCATCGGTGTCATCGCCGTGCTGGTCATCCTGCTGCTCGGCGTCCTCGTCGGCGCGATCGCCGGCTACTACGGCGGCCTGACCGACGGGATCCTCGCGCGGATCGCGGACATCTTCTACGCGCTGCCGCTCATCCTCGGCGCGCTGGTGCTGCTGCGGGTGGGCCCCTCGACCGACATCCCGGTCATCAACAGCCGCGGGCCGGGCGCGGTGGCCATCGCGCTGGCGCTGTTCGGCTGGATGACGGCGATGCGGCTGGTCCGCTCGCAGGTCATCGCGGTCAAGAGCTCCGACTACGTGTCCGCCGCCCGCGCGATGGGGGCGTCCGGCCGGCGCATCCTGCTGCGGCACATCCTGCCCAACGCCGTCGCCCCGGTGCTGGTCTACGCGACGATCACCATCGGCGTGATCATCGCCGCGGAGGCGACGCTGACCTACCTCGGCGTGGGCCTGCAGCGGCCGGCCATCTCCTGGGGCCTGCAGATCGAGGCGGGGCAGGACTCCATCCGCACCGCACCGCACCTGGTGCTGTTCCCCAGCCTGATCCTGACCCTGACCGTGATGGCGTTCGTGATGATGGGTGACGCCCTGCGCGACGCCCTCGACCCGAGGCAGCGCGCATGACCAACCTCGACCTGACCAAGCCGACCGCGGAGCTCGCCGGACAGGGCACGCCCCTGCTCGAGGTCGACGACCTGCACGTGGAGTTCCGCACCCGCGCGGGCACGGTGCACGCCGTCAACGGCGTGAGCTACAGCCTGGCGGCGGGGGAGACCCTGGCCATCCTCGGCGAGTCCGGCTCCGGCAAGTCCGTGTCGGCCCAGGCGATCATGGGGATCCTCGAGACCCCGCCCGCGGTCATCACCGGCGGCGGCATCTGGTTCCAGGGCAGGAACATGCTGGAGATGTCCGCCGAGGACCAGCGGAAGATCCGCGGCCCGGGCATCTCGATGATCTTCCAGGACGCCCTGTCGTCGCTGAACCCCGTGTACAGCGTGGGCTTCCAGATCGGCGAGATGTTCCGGGCGCACCGCGGGACGAGCAAGAAGGAGGCCCGCAAGCGGGCCATCGAGCTCATGGACCGGGTGCGCATCCCGGCGGCGGCCCGCCGGGTCGACGACTACCCGCACCAGTTCTCCGGCGGCATGCGCCAGCGCGTGATGATCGCCATGGCCATCGCCCTGGACCCGCGGATCCTCATCGCCGACGAGCCGACCACCGCCCTCGACGTCACCGTGCAGGCGCAGGTCATGGACCTGCTCAAGGACCTGCAGGAGGAGACGGGGATGGGGCTGATCCTCATCACCCACGACCTCGGCGTCGTCAACGAGGTCGCCGACAACGTCGCGGTCATGTACGCCGGCGAGATCGTCGAGCGGGGTACCGTCGACGACGTCTTCACCCGCCCCGCGCACCCCTACACCGAGGGGCTCATGGGCTCGGTGCCGCAGGTCGAGGCGAAGGGCGGGCGGCTGCAGCCGATCGCCGGCCAGCCCCCGAACCTCGCGCGCATCCCCAGCGGCTGCCCGTTCCACCCGCGGTGCCCGCACCGCCGGCTCGGCGCCGCGGCCGCGCCGGGGCGGGAGTGCGCCACCGACGTCCCGCCGCTGCGGCTGGTCGTGCCGGGACGCGAGGCGGCCTGCCACTACAGCGAGGAGGTCCTCGGTGTCGCAGCCGAGTGAGTCCGGCGCCACCGCGGCGTCGTCCCTGTCGAAGTCGTCGCCGTCCACCGAGGCGGTGCCGGGCGCCCCGACGCTGGCCAAGCCGGCGCCGTCGGGTGCCCGGGGCGCGATGGGGGAGCCGCTGCTGGAGATCCGCGGGCTGCAGAAGCACTTCCCGCTGACCCAGGGCATCGTCTTCAAGCGCACCATCGGCCACGTCCGCGCGGTCGACGGCGTGGACCTCACCCTGCGCCGCGGCGAGACCGTGGGCCTGGTCGGCGAGTCCGGCTGCGGCAAGTCGACGGTGTCGAAGCTGATCGTTGCGCTGGAGCGGCCGACCGCCGGGTCGATCCTCTACAAGGGCAAGGACGTCGCCCGCATGGGCGGCCGGGCGCTGAAGGACTACCGGCGCGAGGTCCAGATCATCTTCCAGGACCCGTACGCGTCGCTGAACCCGCGGATGACCGTCGGGGACATCGTCGCCGAGGGCTGGGCCGTGCACGACGACGTCGCCCCGCGGAAGGGCCGGCTCAAGCGCACGCAGGAGCTGCTCGACCGCGTCGGCCTCAACCCCGACTACGTCAACCGCTACCCGCACCAGTTCTCCGGCGGCCAGCGGCAGCGCATCGGCATCGCCCGGGCGCTGGCGCTGCAGCCGGAGGTCATCGTCTGCGACGAGCCGGTGTCGGCGCTCGACGTCTCGGTGCAGGCGCAGGTGGTCAACCTGCTCGAGGACCTGCAGGACGAGTTCGGCCTGTCCTACCTGTTCATCGCGCACGACCTGTCGGTGGTGCGGCACATCTCCGACCGCGTCGCGGTGATGTACCTCGGCAGCATCGTGGAGGAGGGCACCGACGAGCAGGTCTACGCCTCGCCGTCGCACCCCTACACCCAGGCCCTGCTGTCCTCGGTGCCGCTGCACGAGCCGCACCTGCGCGGGCAGAAGGACCGGATCCTGCTGCAGGGCGACGTCCCCAGCCCCGCGGACCCGCCCTCGGGCTGCCGCTTCCGCACCCGCTGCTGGAAGGCGCAGGACGTCTGCGCGCAGGAGGCCCCGGCGCTGGTCGACCGCGGCCAGGGCCACCCCTCGGCCTGCCACTTCGCCGAGGCCCGGACGGTCGTCCCGGTCGACGCCGAGTAGCGCCTGCCGCACCACGACGGCGCGGTGGCCACCTCCCGGGGTGGTCACCGCGCCGTCGTCGCGTCCGGGCGCGGTGGGAGACTGTGCGCCCGTGACCGCCGCCCGCCGCATCCTCCTGGTCCACGCCCACCCCGACGACGAGACGATCACCAACGGCGCGACGATGGCGCGCTACGTCGCCGAGGGAGCGCAGGTCACGCTGCTCACCTGCACGCTGGGGGAGGAGGGCGAGGTCCTCGTCCCGGAGCTGGCGCAGCTGACCTCCGACCAGGCCGACCAGCTCGGCGGCTACCGGATCGGCGAGCTGGCCGCCGCGATGGCCGCCCTCGGCGTCACCGACAGCCGCTTCCTCGGCGGCGCCGGCCGCTACCGGGACTCCGGGATGGTGGGGACGCCGGCCAACGGGCACCCGCGCGCCTTCTGGAACGCCGACCTCGACGAGGCGGTGGGTGCCGCGGTCGCCGTCGTGCGGGACGTGCGGCCGCAGGTCGTGGTCACCTACGACGAGAACGGCGGCTACGGGCACCCCGACCACATCCAGGCCCACCGGGTCGCGATGGCCGCCGTCGAGCGCGCCGCCGACCCCGCGTGGCGACCCGAGCTGGGCGCGGCGTGGGACGTCGCCAAGGTCTACTGGGCGTGCGTGCCGCGGTCGGTGCTGCGCGAGGGCGCCGAGGCCCTGGCCGCGCTGGGGGAGGCCGCGCCGTTCGAGCAGCTCGGCGAGGTCGACGACGTCCCCTACGCCGTCCCCGACGAGCTGGTGACCGCCGCCGTCGACGGCCGCGCGTACGCCGCCCGCAAGGACGCCGCCATGCGGGCGCACGCCACGCAGATCACCGTCGACGGGCCGTTCTTCGCGCTGTCCAACAACCACGGCCAGGAGGTGCTCGGCGTCGAGCACTACCGGCTGGTGCGCGGCGAGCGCGGCCCCGCGGGGGACGGGCCGCACGGCTGGGAGGACGACCTGTTCGCCGGCCTGGACGCGTGAGCCGGGTCCCCGGGCTGGTCCTCGCCGGGCTCGCGGCGGTGCTGACCGCCGGGTGGCTGGCGCTGGTCGAGGTCTTCTGGCTGCCGCTGCGGGTGGCCGGCGTCCTGCTGCCGCTGTCGGTCCTGACCGCCGTCGCCGGCAACTACCTGCTGGTCACCGGCGCGCACCGGCTCACCGGCTCGCGCGTGGTCGCGCTGCTGCCGGCGGTCACCTGGCTGGTGGTCGCGGTCGCCGCGATGGTGCCGCGGCCCGAGGGCGACCTGGTCGCCGTCGGCACCGGCGGGCTCGGCGCGGTCACCCTCGCGTTCCTCGGCCTCGGGGTGCTCGCCGCGGCGGTCGCCGTGGGCCGGGTGCTGGCGACGCCACGCCGTCCGGCCGGCCCGCCGGCCTGAGGGTCGGCGCGCCGCCCGCTGCTGCGGGGACACCCGGGCGTTCAGTCCGGCGCCCACCGGTAGTGGTAGCGGTGGTGCTCGACGTGGCCGGCCCGGCGGTACAGCGCCCGGGCCGGGGCGTTGGAGGCGGTGACCTGCAGGTACACCCAGCGCGCGCCGTGGTCCGCGCCCCACCGGGTCACCGCCGCCATCACCGCCGTCGCGAGGCCCCGGCGGCGGGCGTCCTCGGCGACGGTGACCGCGCTGACGCCCAGCCAGTCGTCGGTGACCACGCCGCGGGCCACCGCGACCGGCGCCGCGCCCGGCTCCGGCCGCACGGCCGCGAACACGACGACGGGGGCGTTGCCGAGCACGGCGGGCGCGGTGGGCGGCAGCGCGTTCCCGAGGTGCCGGTAGGCGCCCAGCCAGCCGTCGTCGGGGGTGGGGGAGAGCTCGACCGGCACCCCGTCGTCGCTGCCGGGGACCAGCGGGGCGGTGAGCACCAGGACGTCCTCGCCCCGCTCCCACCCCGCGGCGGCGAACGCCGCGTCGGCGGGGCGGGCCTGCGCCCCGGGCAGCGCCGCGCCGGGCCGCAGCCCGCGCCCGCGGTACCAGGCGGCCACCGCGCCGACGGCCTCCGGCAGCGGCCGGCCGGGGTCGCCGGTGACCAGCGCGGTGTTGGCCCGGCCCGTGAACCCGCCCCCGGCGCGCAGCAGCCAGTCGCCGAGCGGCTCCTCCTCGGTGCCCCGCCAGCCGCGCGCGGCCACGCGCTCCAGGTCGGCCACGGCGAGGGGCGATCGGCTCTGTCCCACGCCCCGATCCTGCGGGTGCGCCCCCGGCGTCCCTCCACCGGGGCGGGCGGGGTCCACCCGTCGCGCCCGGCCCCGGGAGCCGGGGCCATACTGGCGGGCGACACGCGGGCCCGGCGGGAGCCGGGGCCGCTGCCCGCACGTCCCCAGGGAGGACCCACCGTGACCTACGTGATCACCCAGGCCTGCGTCGACGTCCTCGACAAGGCGTGCATCGACGAGTGTCCGGTGGACTGCATCTACGAGGGCGACCGGATGCTCTACATCCACCCCGACGAGTGCGTCGACTGCGGCGCCTGCGAGCCGGTCTGCCCCGTCGAGGCCATCTACTACGAGGACGACGTCCCGGACAAGTGGAAGGACTTCTACAACGCCAACGTGGAGTTCTTCTCCGACCTCGGCAGCCCCGGTGGCGCCGCCAAGACCGGGAAGATCGGCAAGGACCACCCGCTGGTGGCGGCCCTCCCGCCGCAGGGCGAGGGGCACTGACGACCACCGCCCCGGGGACGGCGGCCGGCCGGCTGCCCGACTTCCCCTGGGACAGCCTGGAGGCCGCCCGGGCGCGCGCCGCGCAGCACCCGGGCGGCCTCGTCGACCTGTCCATCGGGACGCCGGTCGACGAGACCCCCGAGGTCCTGCGCACGGCGCTCGCCGCGGCAGGCGACTCACCGGGCTACCCGACGGCGCTCGGCACCCGTGAGCTCCGGGCCGCGGCGGCCGGCTGGCTGCGGCGCCGGCTCGGCGTCACCGTGGCCGACCCGTTCGGCGCGGACCCGTCGGTGATCCCGACCGTGGGCTCCAAGGAGCTCGTCGCCCTGCTGCCCACGCTGCTGGGCCTGCACGAGGGCACGGTGCTGATCCCCGAGGTGGCCTACCCGACCTACGAGGTGGGTGCGGTCCTGTCCGGGCTCGCCGTGCGCCGCACCGACACCCCGCCCGACGACCCCGCGGGCGTCGTCCTGGTCTGGCTGAACTCCCCGGGCAACCCGCACGGCCGCGTCCTGTCCGACGACGAGCTGCGCACCTGGGTGGCCTGGGGCCGGGCGCACGGCGTGCCGGTCGTCGCCGACGAGTGCTACGCGACGCTCGGCTGGGACGTGCAGCCGCGCTCGCTGCTGCACCCCGCCGTCGCGGGGGAGGACCACACCGGCCTGCTGGCGGTCCACTCGCTGTCCAAGCAGTCGACGGCGGCCGGCTACCGCGCCGGGCTGCTGTCGGGCGACCCGGCGCTGGTCCGGCAGGTGTGGGAGGTGCGCCGCCACCTCGGGCTGCTCGTGCCCGGGCCCGTCCAGGCCGCCATGGCCGCTGCGCTGGCCGACGACGCACACGTCGACGCGCAGCGCGAGCGCTACGGCGCCCGCCGGGAGCGGCTGGCCGCGGCGGTGCGCGCGACCGGCGCGCGGATCGACCACTCCGAGGCGGGCCTGTACCTGTGGGTCACCCGTGACGAGGACTGCTGGGCGACCGTCGACTGGCTGGCCGGGCTCGGCATCGTCCCCGCGCCCGGCTCGTTCTACGGCCCGGCCGGCGCGCGGCACGTGCGCATGGCGCTGACCGCCACCGACGAGCGGATCGACGCCGCGGTGCAGCGCCTCACCGCCGGGGACCGCGGCCGCCACTAGCGGCCCGCAAGCAGGCGTCAGTCCTCCGCCAGAGCCCCGCAAGGGCGCACCGACACGGTGGTCCACGTCAGCCGGGCAGCCCGCCCGGCCCCGTCGCGGAGGCCCTGCCGTGTTCCTCGTGCTGTTCCTGCTGTTCCCCGTCGCCGTCCTCGTCGCGCTGGTCGCGCTCGAGGCGCACCTGCACCGCAACCGCAGCCTGGCCGGCTCGGCCGGGGTGCCCGTGGCCCTCGACCGCCCCGAGCTCCACGGCAGGAGCCGCGCCCGGCTGAGCTGACCTACCCGCAGTTGCGCTCGCGCTCGTCGGAGCCCAGCGCCGTGGTGAGCGCCTGCGCGAAGCCGTCCCAGCGCTGGTAGGCCTCGGGGAAACCGGAGCGCTGCACCCACTGCGCGGCGTCGGTCAGGCGCATCGTCTCCCAGCCGGGCACCCGGACCAGCCGGTCGTAGAACTGGCCGGCCGCGTACACCGGGTCCTGCACCTGCGCCGGGGTGCCCCAGCCCTGCGAGGGCCGCTGCTGGAACAGGCCGAGGGAGTCGCGGTCGCCGTGGTCGAGGTTGCGCAGCGTCGACTCCTGCATCGCCGTGGCCAGCGCGATGACCACGGCCCGCTCGGGCAGCCCGCGCTGCCGGGCGACGGCCGCGATCGTCTGGGCGTTGCTCCACTGCTCGGCGGACAGCGTCACCGACGTCGAGGGGACGGTGCAGATACCGGTCGCCGCCGGAGTGGGCGGCTCGGACCGGTCGGCCTTCCACGCCAGGGCGAACACCACGACGATCCCGATCAGGTAGGCGGGCCACCACGTGCGCAGGGCGGCCGGGCCCCCGCGCCGCGGGGTCCGGCCGGCGGGACGCCGGGCGGGGGTGCGCTTCGGGGCGGGCCGGCCGCCGGAGGGGCGCTTCGCGGGCGGGCGCCGGGTACCCGTCGCCGGCCGGCGGGGCGGAGCCGTCCGTGCGCTGGTCATCGCCCCCGACTGTAGGTGCGCTCCCCGGCGGGACCCCGGACGTCGCGGTGCGGACGGGTGTCGTGGGACGGGCGTGATCGCTACCGTGACGGCCGCCTCCGCCGTCCTCCCGCCCGCGATCCCCTGGAGCCCGCATGCCCGACGTCCTGCTGCCCGGCATCACCGCCACCCGCGTGCCCACCGCGCGGCTCACCCAGAACGTGCTGCACCCCGAGGGCACCGACCCGGCCGGCCCCGGCGAGGCGGTGCTCCTCGTGCACGGCAACGTGAGCTCCGCGCTGTTCTGGCAGCAGACGCTGCTGGCGGTGCACGGGACCGGGCGGCACCGGGTGCTCGCCGTCGACCTGCGCGGCTACGGCGACACCGACCCGCTGCCGGTCGACGCGCGCCGCGGGGTCGGCGACTGGGCCGACGACCTCGGCGCGCTGCTGGACGCGCTGGGCCTGGACCGGGTGCACCTGGTCGGCTGGAGCATGGGCGGGGGCGTCGTCCTGCAGCACCTGCTCGACGCGCCGGGCCGGGTGGCCTCGGTGACGCTGGTCGCGCCGGTGTCGCCCCACGGTTTCGGCGGCACCACCGGACCGGACGGCCGGCGGCTGGCCGACGACGGCGCCGGCTCCGGCGGGGGACTGGCCAACCCGGAGTTCGTGGCGGCGCTGGCCGCGGGCGACACCTCCGACGCGTCGCCGTCCTCACCGCGGTCGGTGCTGCGCGCCTTCTACGTGGCGCCGGGCTCGCTGCCGCTGGACCCGGAGCTCGAGGACGTCTTCGTCGGCGCGATGCTGTCCACCCGCACCGGCGAGGACCACTACCCGGGCGACGCGGTGCCGAGCGACACCTGGCCGGGGACCGCGCCGGGGACGCGCGGGGTGCTCAACACCATGGCGCCCACGGTGTTCGACGTCTCCGGCGTCGCCGACCTGGCCGACAAGCCGCCGGTGCTGTGGATCCGCGGCGACGCCGACGCGATCGTCTCCGACACCTCGGTCTTCGACCTGGCGTACCTCGGGCAGCTCGGCGCCGTGCCGGGCTGGCCGGGCGCCGAGGTCTGCCCGCCGCAGCCGACGGTCACCCAGACCCGCGCCGTGCTCGACCGCTACGCCGCGTCCGGCGGTGCCTACCGCGAGGTGGTCCTGCCCGGGGTGGGGCACTCGCCGCACGTCGAGCGGCCGCAGGAGTTCGTCGTCGCGCTGCTCGAGCACCTCGACGCCCCCGCCGAGGAGCCCGCCGGCCTCACCTGAGGTGCATCTCCGCGGGAGTGCACGGGGCACTCCCGCGGAGATGCCCACGGAGTCCCTAGTCGTTGGCGTGCAGGGCGGCGTTGAGGGCGCCCCACTGGCCCGAGCGCGGCAGCGCCTCCAGGGCACCGGAGACGCTGTTGCGGCGGAACAGCAGCCCGTCGCGGCCGGACAGCTCGCGGCCCTTGACCACCGACCCGTCGGGCAGGGTGATCCGCGAGCCCGCGGTGATGTAGCAGCCGGCCTCGACGACGCAGTCGTCGCCGAGGGAGATGCCGATGCCGGAGTTGGCGCCGAGCAGGCAGCCGGTGCCGATCGAGACGACCTCCTTGCCGCCGCCGGACAGCGTCCCCATGATCGACGCGCTGCCGCCGATGTCGCTGTCGGCGCCGACGACGACGCCCGCGCTGATCCGGCCCTCGACCATCGAGGGGCCGAGCGTGCCGGCGTTGTAGTTGACGAAGCCCTCGTGCATGACCGTCGTCCCCTCGGCCAGGTGCGCACCGAGCCGCACCCGGTCGGCGTCGGCGACCCGCACGCCCGACGGGACCACGTAGTCGACCATCCGCGGGAACTTGTCCACCGACAGCACGGTCACGTGCCCGTGCGCCGCGCGCAGGGTCGCGCGGCGGGCGGGGGTGAGGTCGGTGGCGAGCACCGGGCCGGCGCTGGTCCAGGCCACGTTGGCCAGCAGGCCGAAGACGCCGTCGAGGTTGATGCCGTGCGGGCGCACCAGCCGGTGCGAGAGCAGGTGCAGCCGCAGGTAGACGTCGTGGGCGTCGGCCGGCGGGGCGTCGAGGTCGGCGATGACCGTCCGGACGCCGACCACGCGCACGCCGCGGGCGTCGTCGGTGCGCACCAGGCCGGAGAACTCGTGCCCGAGCTCGCCCTCCAGCTCCAGGGTGCCGAGCTGGTGGGTCCCGGCCGGCCCGTCGCCGCCGAGGGCGGGTGAGGGGTACCAGGTGTCCAGGACGGTGCCGGAGGCGGTGATGGTCGCGATGCCGGCCGCGGCGGCGGAGCGGGGAGCGGTCACGGTCCCGACGCTACCCAGCGACGCCGTGCCGCCCGCCCGTAGGCTCGGGCACCGTGACCGGCGCGCTCGACCTGGACCTGTCCGCCGACGTCCTCACCCTCACCCGGGCGCTGGTCGACACCCCGTCGGTCTCCGGCGACGAGCGGGTGCTCGCCGACGCCGTCGAGGCCGCGCTGCGGGCGCTCGGCGGGCTGGAGGTCGAGCGGGTCGGTGACACCGTGCTGGCCCGCACCACGCTCGGCCGCGACACCCGGATCGTGCTGGCCGGGCACCTGGACACCGTGCCGATCGCGGACAACGTCCCCAGCCGGCTCGAGGACGGGCGCGTCTACGGCTGCGGCACCAGCGACATGAAGTCCGGTGACGCCGTCATGCTGCGGCTGGCCGGCCGCTTCGGCGTCCCGGGGGCGGGACTCGCGCACGACGTCACGTTCGTCTTCTACGACAACGAGGAGGTCGAGTCCGCGAAGAGCGGCCTCGGCCGGGTGGCCCGCGAGCGGCGCGGCTGGCTCTACGGCGACCTCGCCGTCCTCCTGGAGCCCACCGACGGCGAGATCGAGGCCGGCTGCCAGGGCACGCTGCGGGCGGTGCTGGAGGTGACCGGCCGCCGGGCGCACTCGGCGCGCAGCTGGCTCGGGGTGAACGCGATCCACGGCGCCGCGGGGATCCTCGGCACGCTGGCGGCCTACGAGGCGCGGCAGGTCGAGATCGACGGCTGCACCTACCGCGAGGGGCTCAACGCCGTCCGCGTCGAGGGCGGGGTCGCGGGGAACGTCGTCCCGGACCAGTGCCGGGTGACGGTCAACCTCCGCTACGCCCCCGACCGGGACGAGGACGCCGCGGAGGCCCACGTCCGCGAGGTGTTCGCCGACGCGCTGGCCGCCGGCGCCACGCTGACCGTCGTCGACAACGCCGGCGGCGCGCTGCCCGGGCTGACCGAGCCCGCCGCCGCGGCCTTCGTCGCCGCCGTCGGCCGGCCGGCGCGGGCCAAGCTCGGCTGGACCGACGTCGCCCGGTTCGCCGCCCTCGGCATCCCGGCGGTCAACTACGGCCCCGGGGACCCCCAGCTCGCGCACACCCGCGAGGAGTCCGTGCTCGTGGACCGGCTGCAGCCGGCCGAGGACGCCCTGACCGCCTACCTGTCCGGAGGCAGCGCATGACGACCACCCCGCCGCCCGACGGGGCGCGGAGGCCGCGCCCGACCCGTCACCGGGGCCCGATCATGCTGCGCGGCGGCGAGCCGGACCCGCAGGCGGTCGGGACGACGACCGACCAGCGGCTGCTCGACCGCCGCGGGCCGACCGACTGGGTGCACACCGACCCGTGGCGCGTGCTGCGCATCCAGAGCGAGTTCGTCGAGGGTTTCGGCCTGCTCGCCGAGCTGCCGCGGGCGGTCAGCGTGTTCGGCAGCGCCCGCACCAAGCCCGACCACCCGCACTACGCGGCCGGCGTGGAGATCGGCGCGGCGCTGGCGCGGGCCGGCTACGCGGTCATCACCGGCGGCGGGCCGGGCGCGATGGAGGCGGCCAACCGCGGCGCCTCGGAGGCCGGCGGGCTGTCGGTGGGCCTGGGCATCGAGCTGCCGTTCGAGCAGGAGCTCAACGAGTGGGTCGACCTCGGCATCAGCTTCCGCTACTTCTTCGTCCGCAAGACGATGTTCGTGAAGTACGCGCAGGCCTTCGTCATCCTCCCCGGCGGCTTCGGCACCCTCGACGAGCTGTTCGAGGCGCTGACGCTGGTGCAGACCCGCAAGGTCACCCGCTTCCCGGTGGTGCTGTTCGGCAGCGCGTACTGGTCGGGCCTGGTCGACTGGATCCGCGGCACGCTGGTCGAGGCGGGCACGATCAACGCCGGCGACCTGGACCTGTTCACCGTCACCGACGACGTCGACGAGGTGCTCGCGCTGGTCCGCGAGGCGGAGACCGCCCGGCAGAACGGGGACGGCGGCGGGGGCATGCGGGCGCCGCTGGCCCCGCCGGTCGAGCCGGTCGAGGGCTGAGGCGGCCGTGCTGTCCCTGCTGGTCGGGACCGCCGCGGTCGCCGTCGTGGGGGCGCTGCTGTTCCTCGGCGGGTCGCTGCTGCTCGGCCGCGGCGAGACCCAGCCGCCGGCCGATCTGGACCGCTCGCCGGTCGAGCTGCCCGACGACCGGCCGGTGACCGGCGAGGACGTGCGCGGCCTGCAGGTGTCGGTGGCCGTCCGCGGCTACCGGATGAGCGAGGTGGACTGGTTGCTCGAGCAGCTGGCCCTGGCGCTGGACGAGCGGGACGAGGCGATCGCGGCGCTGCGCGCGGTGCCGCCGCCGCGGGCCGCCGACGCCGACACCGACCCCGACCTGCCCCTGCCGGACGGCGACGGGGCGGGTGGGGCACCGACCGGGGACGGGGCGCGCCGCGATGCCTGAGCTGGTCCTGCCGGTGCACGTGGCGGCGCACCCGGAGCAGGTGTGGGCGGCGCTCACCGACTGGCGCGGCCAGGGGCGGTGGATGCCGGCGACCGACGTCGAGGTGGTCACCGCCGCGGAGGAGGGGGTCGGCGTGCGGCTGGCCGCGCGGACGGGCGTCCCGCTGCCGTGGCGGCGCGGCCGGCACCTCGGCGTGCTGGACACGATGGTGGTCACCGAGTGGGACCCGCCGCGGCGGGTGGTCGTCCAGCACACCGGCCGGATCGTGCGCGGGCCGGGCGTCTTCGAGCTGACGCCCGCCGGGGGCGGCACCGACCTGGTCCTGACCGAACGGTGGTACCCGCCGTTCGGGCTGCTCGGCCGGGCCGGCTGGCCGCTGGCGCGCCCGTTCGTCGTCGTGGGCTTCCGGGTCGCGCTGCGCCGGTTCGCCCGCTTCGCCCGCACCTATCCCGGCTGAGCGGCCGCCCGGACCGCGTCGCGGCTGACGTACCAGCGCCGCCACAGCAGCGCCGCCGTCAGCACGGTGACCACCGTGCCGCCGTCGTACATGAGCCGCGCGCCCTCCTCGGCGCCGACGGTGCCCGCGGGCGGGGAGGCGTAGAGGGCCTTGGCCAGGACGTCGTGCGCGGCCGCCCCGCCGGCCAGCGCCAGCGCGCGCACGGCGACCGGCCGGCGGTGCGGCGCCGGGTCGACGGCGAGCACCGCGGCGGTGGCGAGGTACCCGCTGACCAGCACGTGCAGCCAGACGAGCGCGGCCGGGACCGGCCGGTGCGCGACGGCGGTGTGCAGCCCCGTGCCGTAGAGCAGCCACAGCGCGGCGGCGTTGAGCGGGACGGCGACCAGCGGGTCGGCCAGCCACCGGGCGGGGGCGGTGCGCAGCAGCCGGGCCAGCCGGCGCGCGGCCGGCGGCGGCAGGGCGCGCAGCGCGAGGGTGACCGGGGCGGCGAGCACGAGCAGCAGCGGGGCGACCATGCCCACCAGCAGGTGCGCGGCCATGTGCGCGTGCAGGTCCGTGTGGGCGGTGCCCGGGCCGGCGACCGCCCCCGCCGCGGCGGCCAGCCCGGCGAGCCACGCGGTGGTGCGGGCCAGCGGCCACGGACGGCGGCAGCGCCAGGTGGCGGCGACGTAGGCGGCGGCCGCGGCGAGCAGCAGCGCGAGGACGGCGGTCACGGGCGCGGGACCGGGCGTCCCCGCGCGCGCAGGAGCAGCAGGACCCCGGCGGCCAGCAGCGCCACGCCGGGCAGCACCCACGCGACGTCGTAGCCGGTGAGGTCGACGCCGTAGCGGACCTGGTGCAGCCGCAGCAGCTTGTGGTGCACCAGGCCGTCCCACACCTGGAAGGCGCCGGCGCCGGTGAGCACCGCGCCCCACCACAGGACGGCGGTGAACGGGCCGCGGCGGCGGGCGTCGGCCAGCAGCGCCAGCCCCGCGACCGCGGCGGAGAACGTGCCGGCGTGCAGCAGCCCGTCGGAGACCAGGCCGGCCGCGCCGCTGGCCCGGTCGTAGAAGTGGTGCCAGTGCAGCAGCTGGTGGAAGACGATCTCGTCCACCGCGCCCGCGGTGCCGGCGCCGAGCAGCAGGCCGGAGACCAGCAGCCGGCGCCGGGGCGCGGGCCGGGGGAGTGCGTCGGGCACGGGGCCCTCCCGTCGTCGCGTGTCCCCGGGCGCTGCCCGGCCGGTGCCGCCGGGAAACGGGCCCGGCTGGACCGTGCCCCTGGGGCATGCCGCACGCTCGTCGGCGTGAGCGGAGACCTGCTGCGGGCCGGCGAGTTCCTGCGGCGCACCCGGCTGTCGGCCAAGGCGCTGCGGCTGTACGCCGAGCAGGGGCTGCTCGTGCCCGACGCGGTGGACCCGTGGAGCGGCTACCGCGGCTACGCGGCCGGGCAGGTCGAGCGGGCCCGGCTGATCGCCGCGCTGCGCCGCGCGGGCATGCCCCTGGCCCGCGTGCGCGACGTCGTCGACCTCGGCCCGCGGGAGCGGTGCGCCGCCGTCGCCCGCTGGTGGGCCGGCGTCGAGGACGACGTCCGGCGCCGCCGCGCGCTGGTCGACGCGCTGACCGCGGAACCGGCGGAGGAGGACGACGTGTACGAGGTGTCCCTGCGCGCGGTGCCCGAGCGGACCGTGCTGACCGCCGAGCGGCGGCTGACCGTGGACGAGCTGGACGGGTTCGTCACCGGCGCGTCCGGCGAGATCGCCGCCCACCTGGAGCGCTCCGGCGCCGCCCCCGCCGGCCCCCTGCGGGTCGTCTACCACGGCATGGTCACCGAGGACGGCGACGGGCCGGTCGAGGTCGTGCGGCCGTTCACCGGCTGGGTGGGGCCGGCGGGGGAGCTGCGGATCCGGCTGCAGCAGGCCGGGCGCGAGGCGGTCACCTGCCTGTCCCGCCGGCGAGCGGAGTTCCCCGGGATCCTGGGGGCCTACGACGCGGTCGGCGCCTGGGTGGACGCCCGCGGGCTCGAGCGCGCGGGCAGCCCGGCGGAGGTCTACCCGAGCCCGCGGGACGCCGACCCGGACGCCCCGCACGTCGAGGTGGCCTGGCCGGTGGCCTGAGTCAGGCGCGCGAGACCGCCAGCCGCGCGCCGAACGCGAGCAGCGCGCAGCCGGTGAACGCGTCGAGGGCCCGGCGGACCGGGCGGCGCGCCAGCACCCGCCGCGCCCGGGACAGCCCCGCCACGAGCAGGAGCAGCCAGGCCAGCCCGACCGCCGCGTGGGTGAGCGCGTAGGCCAGCAGCACCGGCACGGCGGTGCCCGGCGCGAGGAACTGCGGCAGGACGGCGAGGTAGAAGGCGAGCACCTTCGGGTTGGTCACGTTGCTGAGGAAGCCCTGGCGCAGGCCGGTGAGCGCGGCCCGCCCGGCGTCGGGCCCGCCGTCGCCGAGGTCGGGGTAGCGGCCGCGCACCGCCGAGCGGAACGCCTGCAGCGCGAGGAACGTCAGGTAGGCGACCCCCGCCCAGCGGATCGCCTGGAACAGCGGCTCCACGCGGACGACCAGCGCGGCCAGGCCGGTCGCGGCCGCCGCGCCCTGCAGGACGTTGGAGACGGTGATGCCGACCGCGCTCCACGAGCCGCGCACCCGGCCGCCGCCGAGGGTGTTGCGCATGACGACGGCGACGTCCGGCCCCGGCACGAGGACCAGCACGACGGCGAGGACGACGAAGGTCCCGTATCCCGACCACTCCACGCGGCCGACGGTACGCACCGGGCCACCGCGTGCCGGTGCGTACTGAGGGGGCGCCGGGGTCAGTCCCGTGCGGTGACCGGCGCCCCCGGGCCCAGGCGCTCCACCTCCGGAGCCGGGCAGTCGAGGGCCGCCTCGCGCCGGGCGCGGTCGCGGCGCTCCAGGCGGGCGCGCAGCCCGTCGAGGAACAGCGCCAGACCCTCCTCGAACCGCTCCTCGTCGCCGCCGGCCGTGGGGACCGCGGCCGCGAGGGTGGGGAAGCGGTCCGGGTCGCCGAGCGGTCCGCCGTCCGGCTCGCCCGTCGGCCGGTCCAGCGCCGTCTGCGTCTCCAGCGCGTCCCCGAGGACGAACGAGCCCAGCGCGGTGACCACGCGCACCGCCTCGCCCGGCTCCAGCCCCGCCTCCACGAGGACGCGCAGCGTGCGCTCGATGCCGGGCAGCGCCACCTCGGTGGGCCGGTTGCCGGCCACCACCTGGACGCTGTCGCGGTGGGCGAGCAGCAGTGCCCGGCGCACCCGGCTCGCCTCCGCCAGCCACTCCCAGACCGGCTCGCCCGGGCGCGGCGCCCGCGTGCTCTCCGGCACCTCCGCCAGGACGGAGTCGGCCACCAGGTCCAGGAGGTGCCGCTTGTCCCTGACGTGCCAGTAGAGCGTCGGCGCGCTCACACCCAGCCGCGCGGCGACCCCGCGGAGGGTCAGCCCCGCCAGGCCCTCCTCGTCGAGCACCTCGACGGCGGCGCGGACGACGTCGTCCCTCGAGATCGGCACCTTGACACTCTAACGGTGTTCGAGGACGCTGCCAGAGTGACTCTAACGGCGTTAGGGACCCCCTCGGGGGAGGCCGCTGCCGACCGTCCGCCCGCGGTCGAGGTCACCGGTCTGGTCAAGACGTTCGACGAGGTCGAGGCCGTGCGCGGCATCGACCTGTCGGTGCGCGGGGGAGAGCTGTTCGGCTTCCTCGGCCCGAACGGTGCGGGCAAGTCCACGACCATCAAGATCCTGTGCACGCTGCTGCGGCCCACCGCCGGCACCGCGCGCGTGGCCGGCTTCGACGTCGTCCGCGACCGCACCGAGGTGCGCCGGCACATCGGCCTGGTGTTCCAGGAGACGACCCTCGACGACCACCTGACCGCCGAGCAGAACCTCCGCTTCCACGCCGACATCTACGGGATGCCCAGGGCCGAGGTCAGGCCGCGGATCGACGTCGTCCTCGAGATGGTCGGCCTGACCGACCGCCGCGCCTCGCTCGTGCGCACCTTCTCCGGCGGCATGAAGCGCCGGCTGGAGATCGCCCGTGGGCTGCTGCACTCCCCGCGCGTGCTGTTCCTCGACGAGCCGACCATCGGGCTGGACCCGGAGTCGCGGGCGTCGTTGTGGCGCTACGTCGACCGGCTGCGCGCCGAGGAGGACATCACCGTCTTCCTCACCACGCACTACATGGACGAGGCCGAGCGCTGCGACCGCATCGCGATCGTCGACGCCGGCCGGATCGGCGCGCTGGACACGCCCTCGGCGCTCAAGGCCAGCGTGGGGCACGACCGGGTGCGGGTCGTGACCACGGACGACGATGCCGCCGAGGCGCTCGTGCGCGAGCGGCTGGGCGTTGAGACGGAGCGGGAGGGCGGCGCGCTGGTCGTCCTCACCCCCGACGGCGAGCAGTTCGTGCCGCGGCTGTTCGAGCTCGGCCTCACGGTGCGCTCGGTGAGCGTGTCCCGGCCGACGCTGGACGACGTGTTCCTGGCCTACACCGGCGCGCGCATGGCCGACCGCCAGGCCGCGGCCGGCCGCAGCCCGATGGTGGCGGCGATGTCCCGGGGAGGCCGGCGATGACGGCGACCACCGCCCCCGTCCGGCTCGCCGGCCGCGGGCTGCGGCACGAGCTGCGCGCGGTGAAGGTCGTCTGGCACCGCGACATCCTGCGGTTCCGCACCGACCGCGGCCGGATCCTGTCGTCGTTCGCCCAGCCGCTGCTGTTCCTGTTCGTGCTGGGCGAGGGCCTGGGCGCCACGATCCCGGTCGACGCCTTCGGCGACGCCGACTACTCGACGTTCCTGTTCCCCGGCGTGCTGGCCACCTCGGTCATGTTCACCGCCGTCTTCTCGGCGATCTCCATCGTCTGGGACCGCGAGCTCGGCTTCCTGCGGGAGATGCTCGTCGCGCCGGTCAGCCGGACCAGCATCGTGCTGGGCAAGGCGCTGGGCGGGGCGACCGTGGCGACGCTGCAGTCGGTCGTGCTGCTGGCGCTCGCCAGGCTGGTCGGCGTCCCGTACGCGCCGCTGATGATCGTGGGCACGGTCGCGCTGCTGTTCCTCGTCGCGTTCTCGATCACCGCGCTCGGCCTGGTCATCGCCGTCCGCGTCGACCAGATCCAGACCGTGATGCCCAGGGTGCAGCTGCTGCTCGCGCCGCTGATGTTCCTGTCCGGCGCCTTCTTCCCGGTCAGCGGCGCGCTGCCGGGGTGGCTGCACGTGCTGGCGCTGGCCAACCCGATCACCTACGGCGTCGACGCCGTGCGGCGGCTGGTCCTCCGGTACGTCGACCCCGCCGCGGCCGACGCCGTCGCGCTGCACTGGGGCGACTGGCCGGTGCCGGTCTGGCTCGACGTCGTCGTCGTGGCCGGGGTGGGCGCCGCGCTGCTCGCCGTCGCCGCCTGGCTGTTCAGCCGCCCCGAGTAGGGGAAGGACCGCCCTTCCCCCACGCCTCGCGAGCTCGGCGCGGGCCCTGGAGGGTGGCCGTTCCAGCGCCTCACCTGCGCCGGCGGGCGGCCACGAAGGCCATGGCCTCCTCGGCGAGGGCGAGGTCGGACTCGGGTGTGCCGTGGTCGAGGGCGACCCACTCGCGCATCGGGGTGCCGTTGGCCGCGGCGAAGGGCAGCCCGGTGCCGGCGGTGACCAGGCCCTCCACGCGGTGACGCGGCAGCTTCAGCACCAGCGCGCCGCCGACGACCATCGCGAAGATCGACCCGTCGACGGTGAGCGCGGCCGAACCGAAGCCCCGCCCCCCGCCCGCGCCGGGTGGACCGACGCCGGGCCGGGTGGCGAGGGCCTCCACCAGGAGGTCGAAGCGCCGGCCGGGGTCCACGACGAGGAGTCCAACGCCGGTCAGCGGGGATGCGCAACGGGAACGCGCACCGGATCGGTGAGGATGTCGCGGTGAGTCGTCGCGGATGGGCGCTGTTCCTGGCCATGTCGGTCATCTGGGGAGTGCCCTACCTGCTGATCAAGGTGGCGGTCGAGGAGACGTCGCCGGTGGTCGTCGTCTTCGCCCGGTGCGTGATCGGGGCGGCGCTGCTGCTGCCGTGGACGCTCGCCCGCGGGCAGGTGCGGCCGGCGCTGCGGCACTGGCGGGCGCTGCTGGTGTTCACGGTCCTGGAGATGACCGGGCCCTGGCTGCTGCTGTCCTACGCCGAGGTGTCGCTGTCGAGCTCGCTGACCGGGCTGCTGGTGGCGTCGGTGCCGTTCGTCGCCGCGCTGGCCGCGCGGCTGCTGGGCGGTGAGGAGCGGTTGACGCCGGTGCGGCTCGCGGGCATGGGGCTGGGCGTCGTCGGCATCGCCGCGCTGCTCGGGCTCGACGTGGAGGGCATCGCGCTGCTGCCGGTGCTCGCCGTGGTGCTGGTGGTCGTCGGCTACGGCACCGCGCCGCTGGTGGCCAGCCGGTCGCTGGCCGACGTCCCGGGTGTGGCGGTCAGCGCGCTCGCGCTGACGATCACCGCCCTGGTGTACGCGCCGTTCGCGCTGCCGCGGGTCGGGGAGGTGGCCGACGCGTCGGTGCCCGCGCTGGCGTCGCTGGTCGCGCTCGGGGTGGTGTGCACGGCGGTGGCGCTGGTGCTGTTCTTCGCGCTCATCCGCGAGGTCGGGCCGCAGCGGGCGCTGGTGATCACGTTCGTGAACCCGGCGGTCGCCGTGGTCGCCGGCGTCCTGCTGCTCGGGGAGCCGTTCACCCTCGGCCTCGCCGTCGGGCTGCCCCTGGTGCTCGTCGGCTGCGTGCTCGCCACCCAGCGCAACGCCCCGGCTCCGGCTCCCGCCGCGGTGGACGCCGCGGTCCCCTGAGGCCCGCGGTCACGGCCGGACGGTCCGTGCTCCGACGCCGCGCACGCTCGCCCCTGGTCCGGGAGGCGGTCAGGCGGCGGGAGCGAGCAGGGGTGCCGGGGTGGTGATCTCGGTGCCGTCGGGTCGGTGGGTGCGCCAGGTGCCGCTCGGTTGTCGCTCGACGCGGAACCCGTGGTGGACCTTGGTGTGGTGGCGCTCGCACAGCAGCGCTGCGTTGTCGAGGCTGGTGTCGCCGCCGTCGATCCAGTGGACCAGGTGGTGGACGTCGCACCACCACGTCGGTGCGCCGCAGCCGGCGAACACGCACCCCCCGTCGCGCAGTTCCGCTGCGCGACGGATGTGGCGGCTCATCAGCCGCCGCTCCCGGCCGAGGTCCAGTGGTGCGCCGTCGGGGCCGAACACCACGCGGGACACCGCGCCGTCGCAGGCCAGCCAGCGGGCCCTCGCGGCGGAGATGGTGGCGCCGAAGCCCATCCGCCCGGCGTTCGGCCGCCCGGCCGGATCGACCAGGTCGTCGAGGTCGATGACGACGGCGATCTGCGGCTTGTGCCCGCGCAGCGTGGGCAGCGAGCCGGCGGCGAGGGCGTTGTCGGCGAGCTGCACCAGCGCGTCCCCGAGGCGCTGGGCGCGGGTGCGCTCGTCGCCGGCGGGCCGGTCGGCCTGCACGTGCGCCTCGAGTGCGGCCTGCAGCTTCTCGCCGCCGACCGCGTCCAGGTGGCCGCGGATGGTGAGGGAGCCGTCGGCGTGCCGGGTCAGCGTCAGCGACCGCCCCTCGGTCGGGTCGGGCTTCCGCCCGTCCGGGTCGAGGGCGTTGCAGTAGTGCTGCACCACCTGAGCCAGGTCGGCGTGCGGCTGCTCGACCGCCACGCCGGTGAAGACCGCGTCGATGACGGCCAGGTCCACCCCGGCGGCCGCGGCGGCGGTGAGGCGTTCGGGTGTCACCGCCCGCGCGGCGACGGCGACCTGCTCGGCGGTGACCAGTCCGGCGTCGTGGGCCTCGGCCAGCGCAGGCAGGTGCTCCAGCGCCCGGCCGGTGCGCACCAGCCGGGAGGCGTCGGCGGTCGACAGCCGGCAGTGCCCGCGCAGCCACGAGGCCATCGACCTCAACCCGTCCCGCTCCGGCGCCCGGGACAGCTCCGCGGCACGGACCGCACGGGCCAGGCGGGCGTCGATCCGGTTGCGCTCGGCGACCAGCGCGGCGACGTCGTCGAGGACGTCACCGCTTCCCGGCTCACCCGAACACATGATCGAAGTCTAGTGGGTCCGACGACCGCCTGCACCCTGAATCCCCAGGTCAGCGGTCCGTCCACAGATCTCCGATCGCCGTCGTGCAGCCGGGCCGGACGGCCGTAGGAGGTGTCCATGACGACCGACCTGTCGGACGGCGGCACTAGCGTCGCCGTCGTGGAGCCCGTGCCGACCACCGACCGCGTGCGCTGCGCCTGGGGCGACAGCGCCCCCGAGTACGTCGCCTACCACGACGAGGAGTGGGGCACCCCGCTGCACGGCGACGACGCCCTGTTCGAGCGGCTCTGCCTCGAGGCGTTCCAGTCCGGCCTGTCCTGGATCACCATCCTGCGCAAGCGCCCCGCGTTCCGGGCCGCCTTCGCCGGCTTCTCCATCGACGCCGTCGCGGCCTTCACCGCCGACGACGAGGCCCGCCTGATGGCCGACGCCGGCATCGTCCGCAACCGCGCCAAGATCGCCGCCGCGATCCGGAACGCCCGTGCCGCGCAGGAGGTCCCGGAGGGCCTCTCGGCGCTGCTGTGGTCGTTCGCGCCGACGGGAGAGCGTCCGCGACCGGCCACCCTCGCCGACGTCCCGGCCACCAGTCCGGAGTCCACCGCGATGGCCAGGGAGCTCAAGCGGCGGGGCTTCGCGTTCGTCGGACCGACCACCGCCTACGCCCTCATGCAGGCCACCGGCATGGTCGACGACCACGTCGCGACGTGCTTCCGCGCCACCCGGGAGGGGGCTCCGGTTGGTTCCGTGGCGGTCATACGGGATCATGGGTAGCGGAGCTCACTGCACCGAGACACAGCCACACCGCAGCCGCACAGGGGCGACGGGTGGCCGGCGAAGGAGGCACGCATGGCGGCCATGAAGCCGCGCACGGGTGAAGGTCCCCTGGAGGTCACCAAGGAGGGGCGCGGCCTGGTCATGCGGGTGCCGCTCGAGGGCGGCGGCCGCCTGGTCGTCGAGTTGTCCCCCGACGAGGCCGCGGCGCTGTCCGAGGCGTTGAAGGGCGCGACCAGCTGAACGTCCCCGCGAGCTCGCCCTCGGGCAGCACCGCGCAGGACGACGCGGCCCCGGCCGCCGGCAGCACGCCGGCGACCGGGGCCGCACCCTTGCCGCGGGTCGAACTGCTGGCCCGCCTGCCGCGCCTCACCGAGGACGACGTCCTCGCCGTCCCGGTCGGCTCCGGCGGCACGCTGCCGACCTGGCTGACCTCGCCCGCCCCCGGCACCGCCCCGCCGGTCCCGGCCGGCCTGCTCGCCGGCGCGCTGCAGGACACCGGCAACACCGGCCGGCCCGGCAAGGTCACCGACCTGCCCGTCCCCGGCCGCTCCCCGCGCAGCGTCGTCGCCGCCGGCCTCGGCGACGGGACGCTGCCGCACCTGCGCGGCTACGTCGCCACCGCGGTGCGCCGCGCGCAGACCCTCGCCGAGCACGGCGCCACCCGGCTGGTCCTGCCCCTCGACGGCGCTGCCGCCCCTGCCGGCGCCGACGAGGTCCGCGCCGCCGTCGAGGCCGCGCTGCTGGCCGGCTACCGGTTCCGCCAGACCTCCCGGCCGCACCCGCCGCGGCTGGCCACCGTCACCGTGGTCGCCACCGACGCCGACGACCCGGCCGTCGTCGCGGCCGCCCGCGCCGGGGAGGTCACCGGCTCCGCCGTCGCCTGGGCCCGCGACCTGGTCAACACCCCGCCGAACACCGAGGACCCGGCCTGGCTGGCGGCGCAGGCCGTCGAGCGGCTCTCCGGCCTGCCGCACGTGACCGTCACCGTGCTCGGCCCCGAGGAGCTCGCCGCGGGCGGCTTCGGCGGCGTGCTCGCCGTCGGCGGCGGCTCGGCGTCCCCGCCGCGGGTCGTCGTCGCCGCGTACGAGCCGCCCGGCGCCGGGCCCGGCCGGCCGGTTCTGGTCGGCAAGGGCATCACGTTCGACACCGGCGGCCTGCAGATCAAGCGCGGCCCCGGCATGCGCGAGATGAAGACCGACATGGCCGGGGGAGCGGCGGTGCTCGCCGCGGTCGACGCCGCCGCGCGGCTGGAGCTGCCGGTCGCGGTCACCGCCGTCGTCCCGGCCGCGGAGAACGCGGTGTCCGGGTCGTCCTACCGGCCCTCCGACGTCGTCCGGCACGTCGGCGGGCGCACCACCGAGGTCAGGAACACCGACGCCGAGGGCCGGATGGTGCTCGCCGACGGCCTCGCCCACGCCCGGCTGCACCTCGGCGCCACCGCGCTGGTCGACGTCGCCACGCTCACCGGCGCGATGCGCACCGCGCTCGGGGCCCGCACGGCCGGGCTGTACGCCACCACCGACGGGCTGGCCGGCGCGCTGTCCACCGCCGCGCTGCACGCCGGCGAGCGGGTCTGGCGGATGCCGCTGGCCGAGGAGTACGCCGACCTGCTCGACAGCGACGTCGCCGACGCCAACAACGCCCCCGGCAACCCCGGCGGCACCACCGCCGCGCTGTTCCTGCGCCCGTTCGCCGGCGACCTGCCGTGGGCGCACCTCGACATCGCGGGCCCGGCCCGGGCCGGCTCCGACGACGCCGAGGTGGTCAAGGGCGGCACCGGGTTCGGCGTCCGCACGCTGCTGCGCTGGCTGGAGGCCGGCGCCCCGCTCGACCCGCCGCCGACCGTGACGGACTGAGGAGCCCATGAGCACCGACGACACCGGAGTCGTCTTCCCCGCCGGCCCCGACGGGCGGCGCAGCACCGCGGCGGTCGGGCGCGCCGTCGTCGCCGACGCGCTGCGCCCGGTCGACCCGACCGGCGCCCGCGCCGCCGAGTCCGAGACCAACTGGCGGGCGGGCTACCTGGTGCACTTCCGCCGCCTGGTCGAGGCGGGGCTGGCCTCCCCGGACGCGGCCCGGGCCATCGCCGCGGCCGGCCTGGACGCCGTGCACGCCCGGCTGCGGGTGGCCGCCGACGACGGCGAGCAGCCGCTGGCCGCGCTGCCCGCGGCGCCGGCCGGCCGGGTGCTGCGGGCCCGCGAGGTGGCCGGCACCGCCGAGCCCGAGCGCGAGTTCACGCTGCCCTTCCACGGCCGGCGGCTGCGCGGCGACGACCTGCTGCGCCAGGTGGACACCTGGGTCGAGGGCGGCATCGCCGAACCCAGCCTCGGCGAGGCGGTGCGCACCGTGGCCGCGCACCCGGAGTGGCTGTCGCTGCCCGGCCGGACCGTCGTCGTGCTCGGCGCGGGCGCGGAGATGGGCCCGCTGACAGCACTGCTGCGGTGGGGCGCCACCGTGGCCGGGGTCGACCTGCCGCGGCCGGACCTGTGGCGGCGGGTGCTCGACACCGCCCGCCGCGGCGCCGGACGGCTGCTGCTGCCCGCCACCGCCGACGACGGCGACCTCGCCGGCACCGCGGGCGCCGACCTCGTGCGCGAGGTGCCCGCCGTCGGCGACTGGGTGGCCGGCCTGCCCGGCGACCCGGTGCTCGGCGACTACGTCTACGCCGACGGCGCCACCAACGTGCGGGTGTCGGCGGCGGTCGACGCGCTCACCCTCCGCCTGCAGCGCGACCGTCCCGACCTCGCGCTGGCCTTCCTCGCCACGCCCACCGACGTCTTCGCCGTCCCCGGCGACGCCGTCGAGCAGTCGGCGCGCGCCTACGCCGGCCGCTCCCGCGCCGGCAAGCTCCTCGGCCGGCCGCTGCGCACCCTCTCGGCCGGGCGGCTGCTGCAGCGGGCGTACGTGCCGGGCACCGACCCGGGCATCAGCGACAGCCTGGTCGCGCAGCAGGGCCCGAACTACGCGCTGGCCAAGCGGCTGCAGCGGTGGCGGGCGACCGTCGCGCGGGCGGCCGGGACGACGGTGTCGATGAACGTCGCGCCGCCCACCCGCACCCGCTCGGTGGTGAAGAACCGCGCGCTGGCCGCCGCCTACGCGGGGGCGCACCGCTTCGGCGTCGAGGTGTTCGAGCCGGCGACGTCGAACGTGCTCATGGCCGCGCTGCTGGTGCACGACCTGCACACCGGAGGCGGGCCGCGGCACGAGCAGCCGTGGCAGGACGAGGCGTACGCCGCCGTCCACGGCGGGCTGTGGCGGGCGGCCTACGCCCCGCGCAGCGCGCTCGGGCTCGCCGCGGTGCTGGGCCTCGGTGCCGCGCGGGGCTGACACCCCGCGCGGGGCTGGGACGCCGCGGGCCCGGTGGCTCGTCCCGCTGCTGGTGGCCCTGGCCGTCGTCGCGGTGACGGCCGGGGTGCTGGCGGCCCGCGTCCCGGGTGGCGCCGAGGCCGCGGGCACCGGCGTGCCGGGCGGACCCACCCCGGCCGCGGAGCCGACCGGGCCCACCCCGGCACCCGGCGCGCCGGAGGTGCCGCAGCCGGTGACGCCGACATGCTCGCCGCTGGGCCTGCTCGTCACCGCCGGCCCGGTCGACGCCGGGCTCGGCCACCGCGGCGTCGTCGTCACCGTGACCAACTGCGGGGACGCGCCGCGGGACGTCACCGGCTACGCCGGAGTCGAGGTGCTCGACGGGACGGGCCGGCCGATGCCGTTCACCGTGGCGCACGAGTCGAGCTACACGGTCATCGACCCGGGGCCGGCCCCGCTGGTGCTGCAGCCGGGCCAGAGCGCGGTCACCGGCGTCTCCTGGTCGGCCACGGTCACCGACGGCGGGCTCACCGAGGGGCAGGCGCTGCGCGTCGTCCCGGTGCCCGGTGACCCGGGTCAAGTCCTGCCGGTGTGGGTCGACGCCGGCACCACCGGGGAGATCGCCGTCGCCGCCTGGGCGACGGAGCTCGCGCGGTAGCGCCTCACTCGCCGGTGACGCCGTCCACCGCCTCGCGCAGCAGGTCGGCGTGGCCGTTGTGCCGGGCGGTCTCCTCGACCAGGTGCAGCAGCATCCAGCGCAGGCTGAACCGGTTGCCGTTGCGCAGCGGCACCACCGACAGCGCGTCCAGCGACCCGGCCGCCGCGACCACCGCGTCGGTGCGCCGGCCGGCCTCCCGGTAGCGCTCGCGCAGCACCTCCGGCTCGAGGTCCACGGCGGCGTCGAACTCCCAGTCGGGGGTCGCGTCCCAGTCGACGCCGTCCCACGGCGCGGGCTCCGGCTCCCCGGCGAACCGCTCCACCGCCCAGGTCTCCTCCACCAGCGCGAGGTGGTACAGCAGCCCGGCCAGGGTGAGCGACGACGGCGGGTGCGCCCGGGCCAGCTGCTCGCGCCTGAGCCCCTCGGTCTTCAGCAGCAGCGTCTCGCGCTGGTAGGAGAGGTAGCCGGTCAGCGTGGTGGTCTCGTCGGCGGTCTCCGGCGGGTCGGTGCGCACCGGGGGACCCTCGCACGCCGGGGCGCGTCAGGCCGGGCCGACCAGCCCCGCGACGATCTCCGCCGACAGGGTGACCAGCGGCAGCCCGCCGCCCGGGTGCGACGAGCCGCCGACCAGGTACAGCCCGCGCACCGGGGCGGCGTTGCCCGGGCGCAGGAACGCCGCGCGGGCGCCGTTGCTCGAGGTGCCGTAGATCGAGCCGCCGACGCTGCCGGTCTCGCGGGCGAGGTCGGCCGGCGTGCGGGTCACCGACCAGCGCAGCCGGGACCGGACGTCGAGCCCGCGCGCGGCCATCACCTCCAGCACCCGGGTGGCGTAGCGGTCGGCGAGGCCCGGGGTGTCCCAGTCGACGCCGCACTCGGGGTCGTGCCGCGGCGCGTTGACCAGGACGAACCACGACTCGCTGTCGTCGTCGGGCCGGGTGGCGGGGTCGTCGGGAGCGCTGATGTAGACGGTCGGGTCGGGCACCGGGCAGGGCAGGCCGCGGTGGCGTCCGGTGCCGAAGACCGCGTCGAACTCGGCGTCGTAGTCGGCGGGGAAGGCGACGGTGTGGTGCGCCAGGCCCGGCGTGCGGCCACGCAGCGCGAGCAGCAGCACGAACCCCGACAGCGACGGCGTCGCCCGGGTCAGGCCGCGCCGCACCGCGCGGGTGCGCCGGTCCGGCGGCAGCAGCCCGGCGTACAGGGCGGTGGCGTCGGCGCCGGAGACGACGACGTCGGCGGTCACCTCGCCGCCCTCGGCGAGCTCCACCCCGGCCACCCGGCCGCCGTCGCGCAGCACCCGCCGGACCGGCGTGCCGGTGCGGACGTCGGCGCCGTGCTCGCGGGCCCGCTCGGCCACCGCCTCGGCCAGCCGGTGCAGCCCGCCGCGCACGTACCAGGAGCCGAACGCCTGCTCGACGTAGGGCACGGTGGCCAGCACGGCGGGCGCGCGCCGCGGGTCGGAGCCGGAGTAGGTGGCGTAGCGGTCGAGCAGCACGCGCAGCCGCGGGTCGCGCAGGTAGCGGGCGCCCAGGCCGCGCAGCGTCTGCCAGGGCGCGACGGCGGCGACGTCGGCCGGGTCGCGGGCCAGCCGGGCCAGGGTGGCCGCGCCGCGCAGCGGCGAGCGGAGGAACGGCTGCTCGGTGATCGCCCACATCGCGCCGGCGCGCTCGAGCAGCGCCTGCCACTGCGTGCCGGCGTCGTCGCCGAGGGCGGCGTCGAGCGCGCCGGGGACCGCCTCGAGGTGCCCGGGGACGGCCAGCCGGGTGCCGTCGGCGAACCGGTAGTCGACGGCGGGGTCGAGCCGGACGAGGTCGACGGACTCCTCCAGCGGGCCGCCGGTGGCGTCGAACAGGTCGCGCAGCACCTGCGGCAGCGTGACCAGGCTCGGGCCGGTGTCGAAGGCGTGGCCGTCGCGGGCGTACCAGCCGAGTTTGCCGCCGACGGCGCCGGACTGCTCCAGCACGGTCACCCGGTGCCCGAGCGCGCCGAGCCGCGCCGCGGCGGCGAGGCCGCCCAGCCCGGCGCCGACGACCACCACCCGTGCCACAGCGTCACCGTAGTGCCGCGGCTCACCGCCCGATCGGGTGATCACCCGAGGTGGCGGGGCCCGGCTCCCCGGCCCACGATCGGCACACCTGCGGAGCCGACGCGGGAGCACGACAGGAGGACGACCCGTGCGGACGGCGGTGTGCTCGACGGCGGTGCTGGTGGTGGTGCTGACCGGGTGCTCGGACGTGCACCTGCCCGACGTCGAGCAGGTGGCCGGGGACTTCGCGACGGCCGATCCCGCCACCCGCTGCGACCTGCTCACCGACGCGGCGGTGCAGGCGCTGGAGCACGAGGAGCCGACCGGCTGCCCCGTGGCGCTCGAGGAGCTCCCGCTCGGCACCGGCGGCGTCGTCACCGCGCAGGTCTGGGGTCAGGAGGCCCAGGTGCGGCTCACCGACGACACGCTCTTCCTCTCCCGCGCGCCCGACGGCTGGGAGGTGGCCGCGGCCGGCTGCCGGCCCTCCGGCGAGGGGCGCTACGACTGCCTGGTGGAGGGCTCGTGAGATCCGTGCGCGGGGTGTTCCTGGCCTACCTGCTGGTCGTCTTCGGCGGCGTGGCCTACTGCCTGGTCCTCGCCCTGCTCGGGCGGTGAGCGGAGTGCGGCGGTTCGTCCGGGAGAACTCGCTGAGCCTGGGCTTCGGACTGCTGTTCCTGCTCAGCCTGGCCGGGCAGGCGGTGGCCGGGGCGGCCCAGACGAGCGAGGACCGCCAGGCCGAGGGCCTCGCCCCGGTCACCCTGGCGCACTACGTGACCTCGTCGTCGTTCGCCGTCGACGTCATGGAGAACTGGCAGTCGGAGTACCTGCAGTTCTTCCTCTACGTGTTCGCCACCGTCTGGCTGGTGCAGCGGGGGTCGCCGGAGTCCAAGGAGCTGGACGACGCCGGGACCGAGAGCGACGAGGACCAGCTGACGGGCGCCCACGCCCGCGACGACTCGCCGGCGTGGGCGCGGCCGGGCGGCTGGCGCAGCGCGCTGTTCTCCCGGTCCCTGGGGCTGCTGTTCGCCGGGATCTTCCTGCTGACCTGGGCGGCGACCTCGGTCGCCGGCTGGGCGGCGTACAACACCGGGCAGCTGCAGTCGCACGCGGACCCGGTGAGCTGGGTGGCCTACCTCGGCCACGCCGACTTCTGGAACCGCAGCTTCCAGAACTGGCAGTCGGAGATGCTGGCAGTCGGCTCGATGGCGGTGTTCGCCGTCTACCTGCGCCAGCGGGGGTCGCCGGAGTCCAAGCCGGTCGGCGCGTCCCACTCCGACACCGGCGCCACGGGGTGAGGACCGCTCAGGCGAGCAGCCCGGCCAGCGCCGCGTCGGAGGCGGCCAGCGCCGTCCGGTCGTGCGTGCTGCCCGCGGCGACGAGCTCGGTCGCGCCCGTGCGCTCGGCCAGCTCCGCCAGCCGCGCGGCCACCTGCGAGGCGGTGCCGGCGACCGCCGTGGCCGCCGTCCGCTCCGCGTGCCGCCGCTGCACGGCCGTCATCGGCGCTGCCTCCACCGCGGCCACCGGCTCCAGCGGCGGGAAGACGCCGGTGGTGCGCGCCTGCGCCATCGCCCACGCCTCGGGCAGCAGCAGGTCGGCGGCCTCGGCCGCGGTGTCGGCGACGAGCACGTCCAGGCTGATCGCGACCTCCGGCTCCGGCGCCTGCTCCGAGGGCCGGTAGGCGCGGCGGTAGCGGGCCAGCGCCTGCCGCCCCGGCTCCGGGTCGCCGGCCACCCCCAGCAGCGGCCCGCCGACGACGACCGGCAGGCCGAGTGCCGCGGCGACCTCCAGGCCGCGCCCGGTGGCCAGCACCCACATCGGCACGTCGCCGGCCGGGCGCGGGTGCATCGTGATCTCCGCGGTGCCGTCGAGGTGGGCGCGCAGCTCGGCGAGGTCGGCGGCGAAGTCGCGCTCGGCCTCCCGCAGCGCCCGGCGCACGGGCGGGGTGAAGCCCGGTGAGCGGCCCAGGCCCAGGTCGACGCGGCCGGGCGCGAAGGCGGTGAGGGTGGCGAACTGCTCGGCGACGACGAGCGGCTGGTGGTGCGGCAGCATGACGCCGGCCGAGCCCAGCCGGATCGTCGTCGTCCGGCCGGCGACCGCGGCCAGCAGCACGGCGGGCGCGGCCCCGGCGATGCCGGGCACGCCGTGGTGCTCGGCGACCCAGAACCGCCCGTAGCCCAGCCGCTCGGCCGCCACGGCCCGCTCGACGGTGCCGCGCAGCGCCGCCGCGTCCGGCTCGCCGGCGCGGGTGCGCGAGCGGTCGAGCAGCGAGAGGCGCATCAGAACGCGTACCGCACGCGCAGCCAGGGCGCGTGGGAGGCGATGAGCTCCCGCAGCCGCTCGACGCCGGCCCGCTTGACGTCGTTGCGGTAGCGCACGTTCCACTGGCCGTTCTGGCTGCGCTTGGGCTGCTGCAGGTCCGGCCGCCACAGCAGGTCCTCGGCCTTCGGGTGCCAGCCGAGGTTGACCTCGTGCAGGTCCCGGTTGTGGGTCAGCATGATCACCTCGGCGGCCGCCTGGGCCTTGGCCGCGGGGGAGAGGGTGTCGTCGAGCTGCCGCAGCAGCTGCGCCCAGTCGGCCTCCCACCCGTCGCGCAGCACCACCGGCGAGAGGTTGAGGTGCACCTCGTACCCCGCCTCGACGAAGTCGTCGACGGCGGCGACGCGCTCGGCGATCCGGCTGGTCCGCACGTCGACGACCCTCGAGTCGGCGTCGGGCATGAGCGAGAAGCGGATGCGGGTGCGGCCCTGCGGGTCGAGGTCGAGCAGCTGCCGGTTGACGTACTTGGTGGCGAACGACGCCTTGGCGGTGGGCAGCCCGCGGAAGGTGGCGACCAGGTCGGCGACGTTGTCGCTGACCAGCGCGTCGACCGAGCAGTCGCTGTTCTCGCCGATGTCGTAGACCCAGCTGACCGGGTCCACCTGGTCGGGCTCGGTCTTGAGCCCCTGCCGGGCGACGTGCCGGCGCAGGTAGCCGGTGATCTGCTCGATGTTGGTGAAGACGGTGATCGGGTTGGCGTAGCCCTTCTGCCGCGGCACGTAGCAGTAGGCGCAGGCCATCGCGCAGCCGTTCGCCGTCGAGGGGGCGATCCAGTCGGCCGAGCGGCCGTTCGGGCGGGCGGTGAGCGACTTCTTCACGCCGAGCACCAGCGTCTCGGTCTTCACCCGCACCCAGCGGTCCACGTTGCCCTCGTTGCCGTGCAGCTCGGGGATCTTCCAGTGCGAGGGCACCTCGACGACCTCCGCGCCGGGAAAGCGGGCGAGCACCTCGCGGCCGCGGGCGGAGTCCAGGGCGGCCGGCTCGGCGTAGACCGTGCGGACGTCGAGCAGGCGGGTGGGGGAGGGGACGGGCGCGGCGGACGGCGGAGGCGCTGCGGTCACGCGGGGTACAGCGCCCGCGCGCGAGCCCGGATTCCGCCCCTGACCTGCGGGGACGGTCACACGGTGCGGATCAGCGGTGCCGGTCCGGGGCGAGCTCGTGGACGTCGAGGCGGCCCTGCTCGATGTCCTCGGCGACGTCCTCCACGGCGCGTCCGCCGGCGTAGGCCTCGGCGCGCAGCAGGTCCAGGGCGGTGGCCGGGTCGGTCTCCAGCGCCATCGCCGCCCGCCCCGCGGCCCGCACCACCGCGGCCCGCCGGCGCGCCTCGGGGCCGTGCAGCCAGTCGGGGCCGCGCTCGGCCGGCCAGTCCGACCAGACGGCGGCGTCGCTGAGCGCCGCGGTGACCAGCTCGCCGACGGCCATCGCCGCGAAGACGTCCAGGCTCGGCACGGCGGCCTCGTCGGTGAAGTACAGGTCGAGCGCCCCGGCGCCGGCGAGGTCCTCGCGCAGCGGGAGGGCGACCACCGCGCGGAACGGCGTCTGCGCGGTGAGCAGGTCGGCGAAGGGCATCCAGCGCCGCCGCAGGTCGGCCAGCAGCGCGAAGACCGGCTGCCGGGTCTCCTGGGCTTCCCAGCAGGGCCCCGCGCCGACGGTGAACTGCAGGCGCTCGGCGCAGGCGGCCACGGTGGTGCTCGCCCCGATCGGGATGCGCAGGCCGGACGCGTCGACGACCGACAGTCCCGCCGCGTCGACCCCGAGGGTGGTGACGCACGCCCGGGAGAGGCGGACCGGCAGCAGCTCGGCCGACCCGGGGCCCCGGGTGGCTTCCGCGTCCAGCGCCGCGGCGAACCGTGTGGCGATGGTCACACGTCATCCTCACCCGCTGCGGCCCCCGCGGCCATCCCGGTCACCCCGTCGCGTCCGGCCGGTGCGTGTACGCCGCCTCGCGGACCGCGTCGTCGTCCTCCAGGCCCGCGCCCAGCGCCCCGCCGACCGTCGCCAGCGAGCTGGTCAGCCACGCCAGCTCCAGGTAGTCGCCGATCGCGGCCGGGTGGCCCAGCCCCTCGGCGAACAGCGCGGACGGCACCAGCAGCAGCGAGCCGACCAGCGCGAGGGTGAACAGCGCGGCGTAGAGGGTGAGCACCCCGATGACCACGGTCGCGACGGTGGCCAGGTTGAACAGCGCCACCTGCTTGCGCACCCGGCGCGACCGGGCCCGCTCCCACAGCCCCGCCCCGACGACCAGCGTCGCGCAGATGGCCACCACCGACCCCAGCCCGACGGTGGACAGCCGCAGCCAGCCGAACCGGTCGGCCAGCCGCCAGATGTCGGCGGTCACCAGGGCGAAGACGCCGGCCGCGACCGCCGCCGTCAGCGCGCGGGACAGCCGGATGGTCAGCCGCCACGGCCGGTTGGCGCGCACCATGCCGACCAGCAGCCGCAGGTTGCCCGACAGCACCCGGGCGGTGAACCGGACGCCCTCGGCGGTGTCGGCCGGGTCGGTGGCCAGCTCGCGCACCCGGCGGCGCAGCGCGGCCGGGTCGTCGTCGCCCTCGGCGTCACCGAGCAGCGTGCGGACCAGCCCGACCGTCGTCTGCAGCGCGCGGCGGCGCCGGCCGACCGCGCCCAGGGCCGGCAGGGACAGCACCGCGACGCCGTGCACCGGGCTCGCGTGCGCGACGACGGTGCGCCGGTCGACCGCCAGCGGCAGGTCGGTGACGACGACGGCGAGGTCCCACTCCTCCGACAGGAGCCGGTCGCGCGCCGCGGCGACGATCTCCGCGTCGTCGGCCGGTGGCTGGACCAGCCCGTCCTCGACCACGCGGACGTCCCACGCGACGTCGGGGTGCCGCTCGCGCAGCGCGCCGGCCAGGTCGCCGGCCAGCTCGTCGGCCACCTCCACCGGCGCGCCGGGCGCGGCGACTAGCCCCACGACGACGTCGGCCGGCCCCGCCGCCTCGCCGGTCAGGGGGCTCTCCGGTGCCGTGCTCACAGCCTCAACTGCTCCTCGCGTCCGGTCTGCCACTCGACCATGACGATGCTCGCGTCGTCCTGCAGCCGGCCGTCCTGGTGCTGCATGACGCTGCCCATGAGCCGGCGCATCGTCTCCGGCGGCGGGTCGCCGGCGAGCTCGGCGCGCACCACCAGGTCCGCGAGCCGGTCCTCGCCGAAGAACGCGCCCTCGGGCGAGCGCGCCTCGACGACCCCGTCGGTGTAGAGCAGGACGCGGTCCCCGGGGCGCAGCTGCATCCGGCACACCGCGGGCGCCGCCGCCAGCAGCCCCAGCGGGCGCGCCGGCGGGCAGGCCGGCGGCCGGATCAGGGCGCCGTCGCGCACGACGATCGGGTCGGGGTGCCCGCAGTTCACCCAGGTCACCAGTCCGGTGTCGAGGTCGAGCCGGGCGACGGCCGCGGTGGCGAACCGGCTGCCGGCGAACTGGCCGGCGACGACGGCGTCCATCGCGGCCGCGATCGCCGGGAGGTCGAGGCCCGTGCGCCGGGCGTGCCGGTAGGCACCGACGGCCGCGGTGGCCAGGAGGGCGGCGGGCAGGCCGTGGCCGACGGCGTCGAGCACGGCCAGGTCCACCAGCGCGCCGTTGACCGCGTAGTCGAAGGTGTCCCCGCCGATCTCGTAGCTGGGCTCGAGCGCGCCGGTGATGACGACGCGGTCGCTGGCGTAGGTCAGCGGCGGCAGGAGCTCCCACTGGATCTCCGCGGCCAGCGTGAGCTCCCGCCGCCGCCGCAGCCGGGCGAACAGGTCGCTGTAGGCGTCGCGCGTGACGACCAGCTCGGCGACCAGCGAGGCGAAGGACCGCGCGTCGTCCTCGAGCTCCGGCGTGGGGTCGCCGTCGAGGACGTACTCGACCACGCCGATCCGCTCGGCGCCGTCGAGCAGCGGCACCCACAGGCTGGCCGGGCCGTCGCCGGCCGGCGCGGGGACCGGCTCGACCCGCCGGAACGCGCGCCCGGCCACCGACCCGTCGATGGTCACCTCGTGCCGGAGGGGCACGCCCTCGCCGCCCAGCGGCAGCAGGACGTGCTGGGCGTAGTCGGCGAGGTAGACGACCGCCCCCCGGACGCCCAGCCGCCGCGCCTGCTCCGCGACCACGGCGCCGAGGTCGTCGGCGGACAGGTGGTGCGACGCACGGACGAGCGCCCGGACGGGGTCCCGGTCGGACGGGCGCGGATCGGTGGCCACGAGGGGTCAGGATCGCATCCCGGCCCGCGGCGGGCGCGGGGAGCGGGTCGCGGGGATCAGCCCCGGGCGTCGAGGACGGCCCGGTAGACGCCGACCGTCTGCTGGGCGATCGCCGGCCAGCCGAACTCCGACAGCACGCGCTCCCGGCCCGCGGCGCCCATCGCCGCGGCCCGGGTCGGGTCGGCGAGCAGCTCGGCGATGCGCGCGGCCAGCCCGGCCTCGAAGGCGGCGACGTCGTCGGGGTCGTAGGGGACCAGCAGCCCGGTGACGCCGTCGGCCACGACCTCGGGGATCCCGCCGACGGCGCTGGCGACCACGGCCGTGCCGCAGGCGGCGGCCTCGAGGTTGACGATGCCCAGCGGCTCGTAGACCGAGGGGACGACGAACACCGTCGCCCCGGTGATCAGCGGCACCAGCTGCTCGCGCGGCAGCATCGCCTCGATCCAGACGACGCCCGGCCGGCGGGCCTGCAGCTCGGCCACGGCGTCGGCGACCTGCTGCCGCTCGGCCGGGGTGTCGGCGGCGCCGGCGCACAGCACCAGGCCGGCGTCGGCCGGCAGCTGCTCGGCCGCCCGCAGCAGGTGGACGACGCCCTTCTGCCGGGTGATCCGGCCGACGAACAGCGCGTAGGGCCGGTCGGGGTCGACCCCGAGCGAGCGGACGACGTCGGGCGCGGGGGTGGGCCGGTAGGCCTCGGCGTCCACGCCGTTGCCGACGACGTGCACGCGGGCCGGGTCGAGGTCGGGATAGGCGTCGAGGACGTCGGCGCGCATGCCGTGGCTCACCGCGATGACGGCGTCCGCGGCGAGGTAGGCGGTGCGCTCCACCCACGACGACAGCCGGTAGCCGCCGCCGAGCTGGTCGGCCTTCCACGGCCGCCGCGGCTCCAGCGAGTGCGCGGTCACCACGTGCGGCACCCCGTGCACGAGCCCGGCGAGCAGCCCGGCGCCGTTGGCGTACCAGGTGTGGCTGTGCACGAGGTCCACCCCGGCCAGGGCCGCGGCGATCTCGACGTCGGTGCCCAGCGCCTGCAGCGCGCCGTTGGCCTCGGCCAGGCCCGGCGGCACCGCCCAGCCGCGGGCGTCGGTCCGGGGGCCGCCGAACGCGTGCACCTCCAGGTCCGGGCCCGCGGGCAGCGAGCGCAGGGCCGCGACGAGGTGCTCGACGTGCACGCCGGCCCCGCCGTAGACGTCTGGTGGCCACTCACGGGTGACGATGCCGATCCGCACGGCGGTCACCCTAGGGGGCGGGGAGTGCGGAGGCGGGGCGACGGCGGACGCGTGGAGCGGCTAGGTTCCCTCCATGCGTGGCGGTCCTCGAGTTCTCGGCATCGTCCTGGCCGGTGGCGAGGGCAAGCGGCTCGCGCCCCTGACCCAGGACCGCGCCAAGCCGGCGGTGCCGTTCGGCGGCAACTACCGGCTCATCGACTTCGTGCTGTCCAACCTGGTGAACGCCGACATCCGGCAGATCGCCGTCCTCACCCAGTACAAGAGCCACAGCCTCGACCGGCACATCACCACGACGTGGCGGCTGTCGCAGATGCTCGGCAACTTCATCACCCCGGTGCCGGCGCAGCAGCGGCTCGGGCCGCGCTGGTACACCGGCAGCGCCGACGCGATCTTCCAGAGCCTCAACCTCATCTACGACGCGCGCCCCGACGTCGTCGTGGTGTTCGGCGCCGACCACGTCTACCGCATGGACCCGGCGCAGATGATCGACCAGCACGTGAGGACCGGCGCGGGGGTCACCATCGCGGGGCTGCGCGTGCCGCGGCGCGAGGCCACCGGGTTCGGCGTCATCGACGCCGGCGCCGACGGCAAGGTCCGCGGCTTCCTCGAGAAGCCGGCCGACCCGCCGGGCCTGCCCGACAGCCCGGAGGAGTCCTTCGCCTCCATGGGCAACTACGTCTTCACCACCGACGCGCTGCTCGAGGCGCTGCGCGCGGACGCCGAGGACGCCGACTCGGCGCACGACATGGGCGGCTCGATCATGCCGATGCTCGCCGAGACCGGGGACGCGTACGTCTACGACTTCTCCACCAACATCGTCCCCGGGGCCACCGAGCGCGACCACGGCTACTGGCGCGACGTCGGGACGATCGACTCCTACTTCGACGCCCACATGGACCTGGTGTCGGTCACCCCGGTCTTCAACCTCTACAACGACCGCTGGCCGATCCTCACCCTGCCCCCGCAGCAGCCGCCGGCGAAGTTCGTGCTCGGCGGGCGGGCCGAGGAGTCGATGGTCAGCGCCGGCGCGATCATCGGCGGCGGGTCGGTGCACAGCTCGGTCGTCTCGCCCGGCGTGCGGGTCGAGCGCGGCGCGCGGGTCGAGGACAGCGTGCTCATGGACGGCGTCCAGATCGGCGAGGGCGCCTACGTCCGGCGGGCGATCCTCGACAAGAACGTCGTCGTCCCGGCCTGGGCGCGGATCGGGGTGGACTCCGACGCCGACCGCGAGCGCTACCACGTGAGTGCCGGCGGCGTGACCGTCCTCGGCAAGGGCGCCCGGGCGATCGTCTGACGAAGGACCCTCGTGCCCCCCACCCCTCGCTCCGCTCGGGTCGGGCCCCTGCACGAGGGCGGTTCCAGCACCTCCCCACTGGTCGTCACGCTGCTGCTGGGGGCGGAGGCGCAGGCGCGGTTCGACCGGCTGCGCGCCGAGCACTTCCCGGCCGACCGCAACCACCTGGCCGCGCACGTCACGCTGTTCCACGCCCTCCCGGGCGACCGGCGCGACGACGTCGACGCCGCCCTGGCCGCGGCCGCCGCCCGGCCGCCGTTCGCCGTCGCGGTGACCGGGCTGCAGCTGCTCGGCCGCGGGGTCGCCTACCGGCTGGCGGCGCCGGAGCTGTCGGCCCTGCACGCGGGGCTGGCCGCGGAGTTCGACCCCTGGCTCACCCGGCAGGACCGCCAGCGGCTGTCGGCGCACGTCACCGTGCAGAACAAGGTGGAGCCCGCCGTCGCCCGGACGCTGCGCGACCGGCTGACCGCGGAGTTCGTCCCCGGGGAGGTGCCCGCCCGCGGGCTGGGGCTGTGGCGCTACCTCGGCGGCCCGTGGGAGCCGCTCGTGGAGCACCTCTTCCGCTGACCGGCCTCCCTGCAGGGGCCCGCCGCGAGCGTGCGAGCGGTGGGGGGGCAGGGAGGTCCTTCCCCTAGGGCCGGCGGGTCGCCACCAGCAGGCCCGCGCCGATCGGCAGGACGGCGGAGGTCAGCCCCTCGTCCTCGCGGACGTTGTGGGCGAGGTCGCGCCAGGCGACGGTGTCGGGGTCGCGGGCGGCGCGGTCGCCGATGCGGTCCCCCTCGAGCAGGCCGTGGCAGGCCAGCGTCCCGCCGGTGCGCACCAGCCCGAGCAGCGCGGCCAGGTGCGGGGCGTACTCGGTCGGCGGGCCGGCGCAGACCACCAGGTCGTAGGCGCCGGGGGACAGGCGGGGCAGCACCTCGGCCGGGGTGCCGAAGATCAGCCGGGTCCGGGACTGCGGCACGCCGGCCTCGGCGAACGCCCGCCGCGCGCCGCGCAGCTGCTCGGGGTCGGCGTCCAGGGCGGTGAGGACGCCGTCGGGCCGCATGCCGCGCAGCAGCCACAGGCCGACCACCCCGCCGCCGCTGCCGATCGACACGACCGCGCGGGCGCCGGCACCCGCCGCCAGCACGGCGAGCGTGGCGCCGGCGGCCGGGCCCGGCGGGGGCGGGCCGCCGAGCGCCACGGCCCGGGCGCGCGCCGCGGCGACGGCGGGGTCCTCGGCGGCGTAGCGGTCGGACCAGGCGGCAGCGCCGGTCCCGCCGGCGCGCGACGGTTCCTCGGCGCTCATCACCGGCCGAGGGTAAGGGGACCGCGGCCCGCGTTCCGGGAGGCGTTCCTGTGAGGAACCTGGCAAGAACTGACGACGGGAACACGGAATGGCGTCAGGGCCGTTGGTCCGGACGTGACACCCGAGCGTGCCGCCGTCCCCGTCCATCCCGCGGGGGAGGTCGGCAGCGTGCGCGTCCGCGATACTGAGGACGTGCCCGAGGCCGCCGTCCCCCCTGCCGCCGACCAGCAGTCGGCCGCGTCCGGCGCCGGCGAGGTGTGGGTGGCGCCGACCTGGGAGCAGGTCGTGCGGGACCACTCGGCGCGCGTCTACCGGCTGGCCTACCGCCTGTCGGGCAACGCCCAGGACGCCGAGGACCTCACCCAGGAGACGTTCGTCCGGGTCTTCCGCTCGCTGGCCGACTTCTCACCGGGCACCTTCGAGGGCTGGCTGCACCGCATCACCACGAACCTGTTCCTCGACATGGTCCGCCGCCGCCAGCGGATCCGGTTCGACGCGCTGCCCGAGGACACCGAGCGGCTGCCCGGCACCGCGCCGAGCCCCGAGCAGGTCTACGCCGACACCCACCTCGACCCGCAGGTGCAGGCGGCGCTGGACGCGCTGCCGCCGGAGTTCCGCGTGGCCGTCGTCCTCTGCGACATCGAGGGCCTGACCTACGAGGAGATCGCGGCGACCCTCGGCATCAAGCTCGGCACCGTGCGCAGCCGCATCCACCGCGGCCGCGTGCAGCTGCGCCAGGCCCTCGCGCACCTCGCCCCGCGCAGCGTCCCGGCCCCGGGGGCTCCCGCATGAGCCTGCCGGAGAGCCACCTGGCGCAGGAGGCGATCGCCGCGCTGGTCGACGGCGAGCTGGCCAGCGGCCCGGCCGCGCGCGCCGCCCGGCACCTGGCCGGCTGCTCCGAGTGCCGGATGCTCGTGCAGGCCCAGCGCGAGGCTAAGGACGCGCTGCACGCCGCCGCCGACGTCGCCGTCCCCGGCGACCTGCTCTCCCGGCTGTGCGCCATCCCGTTCACCGCCGACGTCCCCGGCGGCGGCGGGCTCGGCACCGTCACCGCGTCGGCGGGGGAGCTGACCGTCACCGGGTCCTCCGGCCGCTGGACCGTGTCGCTCGACGACCCGCCGGCCCGTCCCGCGTCGCCGCACCACGCGCGGTGGCTGCGCCGCAGCGTCGCCGGCACGCTGGCCGGGCTGGGCCTCGGCGTCGCCGTCCTGGCGCTCAACCTGCCGGACCCGGGGGAGCGGGTGACCCGGACGCCGTCGTCGGTGGCCGGCCCCTCCTCGCCCGACGAGCGCACCGAGGTCGTGCCGCCGGTGGTCCGCACGCTGAGCGGCCCGTCGGCCGCGCCGGGCGCCACGCCGTGACGACCGGGCCCTGATCCCGGGGCCGTGACTCCGGGGGCCTGACCCCGGACCCCCGCGCCCGCGGGCGGGTACCGTCGCGCCGGCACCCGTAGTCCACGTCCGCCGCCAGGTCCGGGAGGACCCTGAACCCGTGACCGCACCCGACGACGCCCGCGAGACCGGTCCCTCGGAGCCCGCTCCCCGCGACGGCGAGCGCACGGTGGAGGCGGTCGTCCGCCCGCCGGCCGCCGCCGGCACGGGGGGCGACGACGTGGTCTTCGCCCGTCCCGCCGGGGCGACCGGCTCCTTCGCGCCGCCGGAGCGGCCACGCCCCGCCGCGGTGCCGGCGCAGCCGCCGGCCAGTCCCGCCCAGGCCGCCGCGTTCGGCCGCCCGCCGGCCGTCCCGGGCAGCTTCGCCGGCGACCGCCCGACCCCGCCGCCGCGGCCGGTGGCGCCGCCGCCGCCGGAGGCCGTGCTGCGCGCCTTCCGCGCCCGGGCCGGGCAGGCCGGGCTGCAGGAGCCGCCCGGCGGCCGCCCCGGGCGCCGCCGCACCTCGGCCGGGCCGTGGTGGAAGCCGGACGCGAAGAGCGACCCCTGGCGCGACCCGCACGCCCCGGCCGGCCTCACCGGCCCGGCGGTGTTCGAGGAGGAGTCCGAGCAGGAGGGCCCGGTCGTCGTCGACCGGAAGGGCCGGAAGAAGCTGCGGCTGCGCGACCTGTCGGTGCGGGTGGCGTTCCTGGTCGTCCTCGCCGTGCTGCTCGCCGGCGCGCTCGGCGGCGGCGTGGGCTACCTGCTGACCCGCGAGGCCAGCGAGACCCCGCTGCTGGCGCCGGGCACCACCCTGTCCGAGACCGACGAGGGCATCAGCCGCGAGCCGGGGTCGGTGTCGGACATCGCCGGCCGGGTGACGCCGGCGGTCGTGTCGATCGAGGTGCGCATCGGCGACGCCGGCGCGACCGGCTCCGGCGTCGTCATCGACGGCGAGGGCGGCTACATCGTCACCAACAACCACGTCATCTCCGGCGCCGACGGCGTGGACGGCGCGGAGATCCGGGCGGTGTTCAGCGACGGCAGCGGCTCGGCCGCGCGCATCGTCGGCCGCGACCCGGCGAGCGACATCGCCGTCGTCAAGGTGGAGAGGCCGGGGCTGGTCACCGCCTCGCTGGGCAACTCCGACGACGTCGTGGTCGGCGACCCGGTGGTGGCGATCGGCTCGCCGCTGGGCCTGGCCGGCACGGTCACCAGCGGCATCGTCTCCGCCCTCGACCGGCCGGTGCGGCTGGCGGGGGAGGGCAGCGACACCAACGCCGTGATCAGCGCGGTGCAGACCGACGCGCCGATCAACCCGGGCAACTCCGGCGGCGCGCTGGTCGACGCCACCGGCGCGGTCATCGGCATCAACACCGCGATCGCCTCGCTGGGCGGCGGCAGCGTCGGCCTGGGCTTCGCCATCCCCATCGACACCGCCCGCGACGTCGCCGAGCAGCTGATCGCCACCGGCAGCGCGGTGCACGCGACCCTCGGGGTGAACACCCGGTCGGTCACCGACGGCACCCGCGACGGCGCGCTGGTCCTCAACGTGGAGCCGGGCAGCCCCGCGGCCCAGGCCGGGATCCGCGAGCAGGACGTCGTCATCGCCGTCGACGACCAGGCCGTGGGCAGCTCCGAGGAGCTCGTCGTCGCCGTCGACGCCCACGACCCCGGGGACGTGGTGACCATCGAGCTGGTCCGCAACGGGTCGTCGACGACGGTCCAGGCCACCCTCGCCGAGGCCTGACCCGGCCCGGGCACCGAATACCCTGGGACCCGCGGAGGAGGGAGCGGCGCGTGTTCGACTCGATCGGCTGGGGCGAGATCGTCGTCCTGGCGCTGGCCGCGCTGTTCATCTTCGGGCCCGAGCGACTGCCGACCCTGGCGCGGGACGCCGCGGCCGGGCTGAAGAAGGTCAAGCAGGCGATCACCGGGGTGCGCGCCCAGGTCGACGAGTCCCTCGGCGAGGACCTCGCCGGCCTGCGTGACCTGGACCTGCGCAAGTACCACCCGAAGACGTTCATCCGCGCCCAGCTGTTCGAGGACGACGACGCCCCGCCGGTGCGCCGCGGCGCCGCCGCTGCCGCGGGCGCGACCGCGGCGAGCCGGGTGAAGCCCGCGACGCGCCCCGCCGTCGTCGAGCACGACCGGAGCGCCCCGCCGCCGTTCGACGTCGACGCGACCTAGCGGGTCCCGCCACGGCGGCGGTCGCGGCAGGCTCCGCGGGGTCACCCGAGCCCTGGCTGCGCTCCACCGGGCCCACGGCGAGGCCGTGCACGGGCGCGGCGAGTGGCCGGACACGCGGGACCTTGCTGCGCGCGGTCGGCCTGCCGGAGGCCCTGGCCGGGGCCGCGCACACGTCCGCCCACGACGACCTCGTGCGGGCCTCGCACCGGCTGGGCGTCGAGCCGGTGGGCCCGCACGTCGGCACCCCGACCGTGGCCACGGGGTCCGGGACGCCGTCGGCCTGGTTCGGTCCCGTGCTCTCCCGCGTGCCCGTCGGCGAGGAGGCGGGCCGGCTGTGGGACGGCGTCGTGCTCATCTCCGGGACCGGCGGCTCCCACGGGCTCGAGGGGCGCCCGCACGAGCCGCCGCGCGGCTGAGACGCGCCGAGGCCCGGCCCCCGCGCGGGGGCCGGGCCTCGGTCCGAGCGGGTCCTAGCGGCGGACGGGGGTGAGCCCCAGCGACATGCCCGACAGCCCGCGCTGGCGGACGGCGAGGGAGTCGGCGACCTTCGTCAGCGCCTTGGCGGCCGGGGTCTCGGGGTCGGCGAGCACGATCGGCGCACCGGCGTCCCCGGCCTCCCGCAGCCGGGTGTCGAGCGGGACCTGGCCGAGCAGCGGCACGGTGGCGCCGAGCAGCCGGGTGAGCGCGTCGGAGACCGCCTGGCCGCCGCCGGAGCCGAAGACCTCCATGCGGGAGCCGTCGGGCAGCTCGAGCCACGACATGTTCTCGATGACGCCGACGACCTGCTGGTGGGTCTGGGTGGCGATCGCGCCGGCCCGCTCGGCCACCTCGGCGGCGGCCTGCTGCGGCGTGGTCACCACGAGGATCTCGGCGTTGGGCAGCAGCTGGGCGATGGAGATCGCGACGTCGCCGGTGCCGGGCGGCAGGTCGAGCAGCAGGACGTCGAGGTCGCCCCACCACACGTCGGCGAGGAACTGCTGCAGCGCGCGGTGCAGCATCGGGCCGCGCCACACGACCGGGGTGTTGCCCGGGGTGAACATGCCGATCGAGATGACCTTCACGCCCATCGACTGCGGCGGCATGATCATGTTGTCGACCTGGGTCGGCTTGTCGTCGACGCCCAGCATGCGCGGCACCGAGTGGCCGTAGATGTCGGCGTCCACGACGCCGACCGACAGGCCCCGCTTGGCCAGCGCCGCGGCGAGGTTGACCGTGACGCTGGACTTGCCGACGCCGCCCTTGCCGGAGGCGACCGCGTAGACGCGGGTCAGCGAGCCGGGCTGGGCGAAGGGGATGACGGGGTCGGCCGCGTCGGTGCCGCGGACGGTGCGGCGCAGCTCGGCGCGCTGCTCGTCGCTCATCACGTCCAGGCCGACCTGCACCGACGTCACGCCGGGGACGGCGGAGACGGCGGCGGTCACCCGGTTGGTGATCGTCTCGCGCATCGGGCAGCCGGCCACGGTGAGGTAGACCTCGACGCGCACGGCGCCCGGGTCGCCGCCGACGCCGATCTGCACGTCCTTGACCATCCCGAGGTCGGTCAGCGGACGGTTGATCTCCGGGTCCTGGACGGTGGCCAGAGCGGCGTTGACGGCGTCGAGCGCCGGCGAGCCGGTCAGCGTGTCGGACATGGGGGGATGTGTCTCCTTCGACGGGGGACCCGGTCCGCGGCACCACACGTCGGCGACCTGCACTCCGGTCCACCTGCCACTGTACGGCGGCGGGCACCCGGTGCCGCCGGCTGCGGAGGTGATGTGCTGCGCACCCGGCCGGCGCCGTACCGGGCGGTCAGCCGCCCACGCGGTTCCAGCGGCGGTGCTCCACGCCGGCGTCCCGCAGGAGCCGGGTCAACCCGCGGCCGCCACCCCGCGAGTACGCGACGAGCGCGTCGAGGACGTCGGCGGCCGCGGGCGCACCGAGGGCGGCGAGCAGGGCGGGGACCTGCCCGGGGGCGACGTCGACGGCGAACTCGTACTCGTCGTCCCCGCTCAGGCTCTGGCCCTCGACGCGCAGGCCGGCGCCGGACAGCGTGGCCCACTCGGACCAGGTGCCCCGCGGCCCCCGGTCGTCGCGCAGCACCACCCGGCGGTCGCCCGCGGCTCCGGTCACGCGCCCGACCGTACGCAGCCGGGCCGTAGGCTGCGGCGACGTGTCCGCTCCCGCGCGTGCCGCCGTCCTCCGCGACGCGATCGGGCTCGGGGTGGCCGTCGGCCTCTACGGCGTCGCCTTCGGCGCGGCCGCCGACGCCGCCGGCCTGGACCCCTGGCAGGCGCTGACCATGTCGCTGCTCATGTTCACCGGCGCCTCGCAGTTCGCGCTGGTCGGCGTCCTCGGAGCCGGCGGCGGGGGCGCGGCCGCGATCGGCAGCGCGCTGCTGCTGGGCACCCGCAACACCGTCTACGGCGTCCGCCTGGCGCCGCTGCTGGCCCCGCGCGGGCTGCTGCGCAGGCTGGTCCTGGCGCACTGGGTGATCGACGAGACGACGGCGCTGGCCGTGGCCGCCCCCGACCGCGACCTGTCCCGGCTGGCCTTCCTCGCCGGCGGGGCGTCGATCTTCACGGTGTGGAACGCCACCACCCTGGCCGGCGCGCTCGGTGCCGGGGCGCTGGGGGAGACCGCCGAGGCGGCGCTGGACGCCGTCGTCCCGGCCGCCTTCCTCGCGCTGCTGTGGCCGCGGCTGCGCGCCGGCGCCGAGGAGCCGGCCGTCGCCCGCCGGGTGGCGCTGGGCGGCGCGGCCGTGGCGCTGGCGCTGACCCCGTTCGTGCCGCCGGGCGTGCAGGTGGTGGCCGCCGTCGTCGCGGTGGTGCTGGCCGGCCGGCCGCGGGAGGAGGCGGCGTGAGCAGCGGGACGCTGTGGACGGTGGTCGTCGTCGGGTCGCTGGGCTGCTACCTGCTGAAGCTGGCCGGGCTGTCGGTGCCCGCGGCCTGGGTCGAGCGGCCGTGGGTGACCCGGCTGGTCACCTTCGTGCCCGCGGCGCTGCTGGCCGCCCTGGTCGCGGTGCAGGCGCTGACCTCCGGACAGGCCCTCGTGGTCGACGGCCGGCTGGCCGGGGTCGCGGTCGCGGCGGTCGCCCTCGCGCTGCGCGCGCCGTTCATCGTGGTGCTCGTGCTGGCCGGCGCCACCGGTGCGCTGGTGCACGTCCTGACCGCGTGACGCCGCTGCGGGCCGCGCCCCGTGCAGGCGGCCGCCGCCGGGCTGCACGTGCTGCGCGCGGTGCTGGGCTGAGCCCCCGGCCGCCGGGCCCTCCGGCGCAGGCTCAGAACAGCCGGGCGTCCCGCTGCTCCAGGTCGAGCAGGAAGCGCTTGCGGGACAGCCCGCCGCCGAAACCGACCAGGCTGCCGTCGGCGCCGACCACCCGGTGGCACGGGACGACGATCGCCAGCGGGTTCCTCCCGCACGCCAGGCCGACGGCCTGCGCGCCGCCCGGCTCGCCGACGGCTCTCGCCACCGCCCCGTAGGTGGTCGTCCGGCCGTAGGGGATGCGGGTGAGCTGCTCCCAGACGGCCAGCTCGAAGTCGCTGCCGCGCGGGCGCAGCGGCAGGTCGAACGCCTCCCGCTCCCCGGCGAGGTACTCGCCGAGCTGGCCCGCCACGTCCGCGAGCGCGGCGTCGTCCCGCGCGCCCAGATCGGCCTGCGGGTCCGGTGGTGAGAGGTACAGCCGGACGAGCACGCCGTCGTCGGCGACGACGGTCAGCGGCCCGATGGGCGAGGCCACCACTGCGTGCGCGCGCATGCCCGGCAGTGTGCCGCGGGGGGACGACAGCCCGGGCGGCCCGGTGCGCTACGCCGTCGGGTCCGCGAGCGCCGGCTGGACGGGGTCCTTCTGCTTCTTCTTGGGCTTCTTCTCCCGCTCCTCGGGCGAGCGGCTCTCGGCGAGGCGGCCCAGCTCGCCGCGGATGAAGTCGCGGGTGGCCAGCTCGCCGATGGCCACCCGCAGCGCGGCGAGCTCGCGGGCCAGGTACTCGGTGTCCGCGCGGGTCTGCGCGGCGCGGGCGCGGTCCTCCTCGGCCTGCACGCGGTCGCGGTCGGCCTGCCGGTTCTGCGCCAGCAGGATCAGCGGCGCGGCGTAGGCGGCCTGGGTGGAGAAGGCCAGGTTGAGCAGGATGAAGGGATAGGGGTCCCAGCGCAGCCGGACGGCGAAGACGTTGAGGGCGATCCAGAGCACCACGATCACCGTCTGGACGGCGAGGAAGCGCCCCGTGCCGAGGAAGCGGGCGATCCCCTCGGCGAACCGGCCGATCGCGTCGGGGTCCAGCCGCAGGTAGCCGGTGATCCCGCGGGACGAGCCGCGGGGGACGTCGAGCCGGCGGCCGTCAGCCACGGCGGGCCCGCTCGCGCCAGTCCTCCGGCAGCAGGTGGTCGAGGACGTCGTCGACGCTCACCGCGCCCACCAGCCGGCCCTGCTCGTCGACCACCGGCGCGGCCACCAGGTTGTAGGTGGCGAAGTACCGGGTGACCTCGGCCAGCGGCGCCTCCGGGCGCAGCGGGTCCAGGTCGTCGAGCACCCCGCTCACCAGGCCGGACGGCGGCTCGCGCAGCAGCCGCTGGATGTGCGCCAGGCCCAGGTAGCGCCCGGTCGGCGTGGCCGACGGCGGCCGGCAGACGTACACCTGGCTGGCCAGCGCGGGCGTGAGCTCGGGCTCGCGGACCCGGGCCAGCGCCTCGGCGATGGTCGCGTCCGGCGCGAGGATCACCGGCTCGCTGGTCATGATCCCGCCGGCGGTGTCCTCGGAGTACTGCAGCAGCTGGCGCACCGGCTCGGCCTCGTCGGGCTCCATCAGCTCGAGCAGCCGGTTGCGGTCGACGTTGGACAGCTCGGCGAGCACGTCGGCGGCGTCGTCGGGGTCCATGACCTCGAGCACGTCGGCGGCCCGGGACTCGTCCAGCGTGCCGAGGATGACGACCTGCTCGGCCTCGGGCAGCTCGCCGAGGACGTCGGCCAGCCGCTCGTCGTCGAGGGCCTCGGCGACCTCGTGCCGCCGCTTGATCGGCAGGTCCTGCAGGGCGTGCGCGAGGTCGGCGGCGTTGAGCTCGCGGTAGGTGGCGATCAGCGTCTCGGCGCCCTGCCCGCTCTCCGGCAGCGCGAGCCCGGCGACCTCGTCCCACGCCAGCTGGTGCAGCTGCCCGCGGCGGCCGAGCCGGCCGGGCTCCTGCACGGCCAGGCGGGTGACCTGCCACTCGCCGGTGCGGGTCTGCTCGATCCCGGCGTCGACGACGGTGGCCCGCCGGCCCGACTCGCGGACGGTCACGGTCCGGTCCAGCAGCTCGCCGAGGACCAGCGTCTCGCCGCGCCGCTGCTCGAAGCGCTTGAGGTTGAGCGTGCCCGAGGCGAGCACCACCGCGCCCGGGTCGATGCTGGTCACCCGGCCCATCGGCACGAAGATGCGGCGGCGGGCCACGACCTCCACGACCAGCCCCAGCACCCGCGGGGAGGCGGTGTCCACGCGCAGCGCCACGACGACGTCGCGCAGCCGCCCGACCCGGTCCCCGTTGGGGTCGAAGACGGGCAGGCCGGCGAGCCGCGAGACGTACGCCCTGGTCACCGTGCTCACACTCGGTGAGGCTACCGTCGGGGTCGTGGCGAGCCCTGTGTCCGTCGGATCGGCGTCCGTCGAGTACGAGGTCGTCGACGTGTTCGCCCCCCGGGCGTTCGCGGGCAACCCGCTCGCGGTCGTGTTCGACGCCGACGCGCTGACCACCGGGCAGTGCCAGGCGCTGGCCAACGAGTTCGCGCTGTCGGAGACCTCGTTCCTCTGCGCGCCGACCGAGCCGGGCGCCTCCTACCGGGTGCGGATCTTCACCCCCTTCGCCGAGCTGCCCTTCGCCGGGCACCCGAGCGTCGGTGCCGCGCACACGCTGGTGCGCACCGGCCGGCTGGCCGCGGGCACGCTGCACCAGGAGTGCGGCGCCGGCGTCCTGCCGATCGAGGTGACCGGCGACGGGGCGACGCTCACCGGCGGGCGGCCGACGCTGGAGGACGGCCCCGACCCGGCGGCGCTGGCCGAGGCGCTGGGACTGTCGGCGGCCGACGTCGTCGGGCTGCCCGCGCACGTCGCCGGCTGCGGCCTGCCCTTCGCCTTCCTCGCGGTGCACCCGGACGTCGTCGACCGCGCCGCCCCCGACCCCGCCGCGCTGGCCGCCTTCGGGGTGGGGGAGGGCGTCTCGGTGCTGTCGTGGGACGGCTCCACCGCGTACGCCCGCGTGTTCGCGAACGACCTGCGCTGGGGCGAGGACCCGGCCACCGGCTCGGCGGCGCTGGGCGCCGGCGTCTGGCTGGTCGCCACCGGACTGGTCGCCCCGGACGGGACGTCGTCGTACACGGTGCGGCAGGGCGAGGCGATGGGCCGGCCGTCGGTGCTGTCGTGCACGGTCACCGCCGACGGCGGCCGGGCGACGGCGGCCACGGTGTCCGGAGCGGTGGTGCCGGTGGCCTCCGGGCGCATCCGCGTGCCGTGAGCGCCGGCTCGACGGCGGCCGTCTCCCCGTGGGCGGTCCACCGGCCCGGCTCCCGCGACGTCGCGCTGATGGCGGTCGCCGTCGTCGGGGTCTCCTTCTCCGGCCCGCTGACCGCGCTGGTCGGCGCCTCGTTCCTGGCGCTGGCGTTCTGGCGCAACGCCGCCGGTGCCGCGCTGCTGGTGCCGGTGCTGCTGGGCCGCGAGCGCGCCACCCTCACCGGGCTGCGGCCGCGGGACCTGGGCAGTTCTGTCGTGGCCGGGCTGTTCCTCGCCGCGCACTTCGCCGCGTGGCTGCCCAGCCTGTCGATGACCACGGTCGCCGCGTCGACGGCGCTGGTCACCACCACGCCGATCTGGACCGCGCTGGCCGCGCGGGTGTCCGGCGTCCGGCTGCCCGCGCAGGTGTGGACCGGGCTCGCGCTGGCCGTCGTCGGCGCCGCGCTGATCGCCGGGGTCGACGTGGCGGTCAGCCTCGAGGCGCTGGCCGGGGACGGGCTGGCGCTGCTCGGGGCGATCTGCGCCGGCGGCTACATGCTCGCCGGGGCCCGCGCCCGCGCCCGCCTGGCGACGTCGGCGTACTCGGTCGTCTGCTACTCCACCTGCGCGGCCGTGCTGGCCGTCGCCGCGCTGGTCACCACCACCCCGCTCGCCGGCTTCCCCGCCCGCGACTGGTGGCTGATCCTGGCGATCACCGTGTGCGCGCAGATCCTCGGGCACACGCTGCTCAACCTGGTGCTGTCCACCGTGGGGCCCACCGTCGTCGGGCTGGCGGTGCTGCTCGAGGTGCCCGGCGCGCTGCTGGTCGCGCTGGTGCTGCTCGGCCAGACCCCGCCGCTGCTCGCGCTGCCGGGGATGGTCGCCGTGGTCGCGGGAGTGGCGCTGGTGGTCCGGGCCGGCCGGCCGCAGGTGCCGGTCGAGCCGGTCACCTGACCGTCGTTACCCTCCGGTAGCCGAAGATCCCGATCACCAGCGGAGGCACCGTGGCCGAGCTCCGATCCCGTCGTTCCAACCTCGCCGTGCCGGGCAGCAACCCGCGCTTCCTGGAGAAGGCCAAGGGCCTGCCGGCCGACCAGGTGTTCCTGGACCTCGAGGACGCCTGCGCGCCGCTGGCCAAGCCGGGTGCCCGCAAGAACATCGTCGCGGCGCTCAACGAGGGCGGCTGGGGCGAGAAGATCCGCACGGTCCGGGTCAACGACTGGACGACGGAGTGGACCTACCGCGACGTCATCGAGGTGGTCGAGGGCGCCGGCGCGAACCTCGACTGCATCATGCTGCCGAAGGTCGTCGACGCCTCCCAGGTCGCGGCGCTGGACTTCCTGCTGACCCAGATCGAGAAGGCCAACGGCCTGGAGGTCGGGCGGATCGGCATCGAGGCGCAGATCGAGACCGCGCAGGGCCTGATCAACGTCAACGACATCGCGTTCGCCAGCCCGCGGATCGAGACGATCATCTTCGGCCCGGCCGACTTCATGGCCAGCATCAACATGAAGTCGCTGGTGGTGGGCGCCCTGCACCCCGACTACCCGGGCGACCCGTTCCACTACATCCTCATGCAGATCCTCATGGCCGCCCGCGCCCGCGGCGTGCAGGCCATCGACGGCCCCTTCCTGCAGGTCCGCGACGTCGACGCCTTCCGCGAGGTCGCCAAGCGCTCGGCCGTGCTCGGCTTCGACGGCAAGTGGGTGCTGCACCCCGGCCAGATCGACGCCGCCAACGAGATCTACGCGCCGTCGCAGGAGGACTACGACCACGCCGAGCTCATCCTCGACGCCTACGACTGGTACACGTCCGAGGCCGGCGGCAAGAAGGGCTCGGCGATGCTCGGCGACGAGATGATCGACGAGGCCAGCCGCAAGATGGCGCTGGTCATCGCGGGCAAGGGCCGCGCCGCGGGGATGTCCCGGACGTCGTCCTTCACCCCGCCCGACGCCTGATCCACCCCGACCCACAGGCGGCCCGCCCGGGACTCCCGGGCGGGCCGTCGTCGTTCCCGGGGCGACCGGGCCCGAGTGACCGGGGACACGGCGACCGGTGCGGGGAGGTCGCCCATACTCCCCGGTAGCAAACGGACACCGGAGTCCCGGAGGAGTGAGCGTGGCCCGACTGGCGCAGACCGCCGACCTGACCGACATCCAGCAGGAGATCCTGTCGACGGTCAGGAGCTTCGTGGACAAGGAGATCATCCCGCACGCGCAGGAGCTCGAGCACGCCGACGAGTACCCGCAGGAGATCGTCGACGGGCTCAAGGAGCTCGGCATCTTCGGGCTGATGATCCCCGAGGAGTACGGCGGCCTGGGGGAGTCGCTGCTGACCTACGCGCTGGTGGTCGAGGAGATCGCCCGTGGCTGGATGAGCGTCTCCGGCGTCATCAACACCCACTTCATCGTCGCCTACATGATCCGCCAGCACGGCACGCAGGAGCAGAAGGACCACTTCCTCCCGCGCATGGCCACCGGCGAGGTCCGCGGCGCCTTCTCGATGTCCGAGCCGGGCCTGGGCTCCGACGTCGCCGGCATCCGCACCAAGGCCGTCAGGGACGGCGACGAGTACGTCATCGACGGCCAGAAGATGTGGCTGACCAACGGCGGCTCCTCGACGCTGGTGGCGGCGCTGGTGCGCACCGACCTGGGGGCGGACAAGCCGCACCAGAACCTGACGACGTTCCTGGTCGAGAAGCCGGCCGGCTTCGGCACCGTGGCCCCGGGCCTGACCATCCCCGGCAAGATCGACAAGATGGGCTACAAGGGCGTCGACACCACCGAGCTGGTGTTCGACGGCTACCGCATCGGCGCGGACATGATCCTGGGCGGGGAGCCCGGCCGGGGCTTCGCGCAGATGATGGACGGCGTCGAGGTCGGCCGGGTGAACGTCGCCGCCCGCGCCTGCGGCATCTCCATCCGCGCGTTCGAGCTGGCCGTGGAGTACGCCCAGCAGCGGGAGACCTTCGGCAAGCCGATCGTGCAGCACCAGGCGATCGCGTTCCAGCTCGCCGAGATGGCCACCAAGGTCGAGGCCGCGCACCTGATGATGGTCAACGCCGCCCGGCTCAAGGACGCCGGCAAGCGCAACGACGTCGAGGCCGGCATGGCCAAGCTGATCGCCAGCGAGTACTGCGCCGAGGTCACCACGCAGTCCTTCCGCATCCACGGCGGCTACGGCTATTCCAAGGAGTACGAGATCGAGCGGCTCATGCGCGAGGCGCCGTTCCTGCTCATCGGCGAGGGCACCAGCGAGATCCAGAAGACGATCATCAGCCGCGGCCTGCTCAAGGAGTACGGCCTCAAGCGCTGACGGACCGCACGCGAGCGGCCCGGGACCGGCACGGGTCCCGGGCCGCTCGTCGTCTCCGGCTCGCTCGTGCTCTGCACACACCGGTGTCCGGAGCACGAGCGGGCGGGACTCAGCTCGCCGGCCGGCTCAGGTCGTAGACGGTCACGCCGTCGACGGTCCGGGCGGTGTAGTTCTCCGCCACCCAGGCCGCGATCTCCGCCGACGCCGAGCTGCCGCCGTCGCTGACCATCCCCGTCCCGCCGCCGATGAACCAGTGGATCTCGCCGTCGGCGACGTACTGCTGGAACTGCTCGAGGGTGGGCGAGGGGTCGCTGCCGTTGAACCCGCCGATCGCCATGACGGGCAGCCCGGTGGCCAGCTGGTAGCCGGCGGCGCTGTTGGAGCCGACCGTGGCCGCCGCCCAGGTGTAGCCGGCGGCGTCCTCGGTCAGCGCGGCGACCATCTCCTCGCCGACGTCGGCCGTGCCCAGCAGGCCGCCCGTGCCGCCGCCCGCACCGCGGGTGACGTTGCCGGGGGTGGTGGTGCCGCCGGGAGCGGGGAGCGTGCCGGCCGCGGGTCCGCCCGCCGGCGGCCGGCCGCCGAGGAACTCGCCCCGGCCGCCGGTCCCGCCCGGGCCGCCGAAGCCGGCGCCGGTGACCGTCGGGCCGGCGCTCGGGATCGACCCGGTGTGCGCGGTGCCCACGGTCTGCACCGCGTACGCGGCGGGCCCCGCGACGCCGGCCAGCAGGCCGACGGCGAGGACGGCGGCGGCCACGGCGCGGCCGAGCCGGCCGACGGCGAGCAGGGCGACCGCGGCGGCCAGGCCGGCGACCAGCACGACCCACCGCAGCCAGGGGAGGAACTCCGCCGAGCGGCCCAGCAGCACCCACGCCCACAGCACGGTGCCGGCGAGCGTTCCCGCGAGCACCAGCCGCGCCCACGCCCGGCCGCGCCGCTGCCACAGCAGCGCGCCGCCGATCGCGACCAGCGCGGCGACCGCCGGGGCCAGCGCCACCGTGTAGTACGCGTGGAAGATGCCGGCCATCAGGCTGAAGGTCAGCCCGGTGACGCCCAGCCAGGTGCCCCAGGTCAGCAGCGCGGCGCGGCGCGGGTCGGTGCGCGGTGCCCGGCCGACGGCGACCAGCCCGGCGACCAGCAGCGCCAGCGCCGCGGGCAGCAGCCAGGCGATCTGACCGCCGATCTCGGAGTCGAACAGCCGGGTCAGGCCGGTCTCGCCCCAGCCGCCGCCGGCGCCGCCGCCGACGCTGCCGGTCTCCTCGCCGGTGAGCCGGCCCAGGCCGTTGTAGCCCCAGATCAGCTCCCAGACGGAGTTCGTCTGGGAGCCGCCGACGTAGGGCCGCCAGGACTCCGGCACCAGCTCCACGACGGCGACCCACCAGCCGCCCGCCACGACCATCGCGGCGCCGGCGCCGAGCAGCTGCAGGACCCGGCGGCGCAGCGTCGTGGGCGCGGCCACCAGCCACACGAGCGCGAAGCCGGGGACCACCAGCACCGCCTGCAGCGTCTTGGTGAGGAACGCGAAGCCGACGAGCACGCCGACGCCGACGAGGCCGCGGGTGGAGGCCCGCTCCAGCGACCGGGTGAGCACGTACGCGGCCGCGGTCATCAGCAGCACGAGCAGCGCGTCGGGGTTGTCGAAGCGGAACATCAGCGCCGCGACGGGGGTGAGCGCGAGCGCCGCGCCGGCGACCAGCCCGGCACCCGGGCCGCTCACCCGGCGCACCGCCAGGTACAGCAGCCCGACGGTGGCCACGCCCATGAGCGCCTGCGGCACCAGCAGCGACCACGAGTCCAGCCCGAACAGCCGCACCGACAGCGCCATCACCCACAGCGAGGCCGGCGGCTTGTCCACGGTGATCGAGTTGGCGGCGTCGGAGGAGCCGTAGAAGAACGCCTCCCAGCTCTGCGAGCCCGCCTGCGCGGCCGCGGCGTAGAAGGCGTTGGCCCAGCCCGACGCCGAGAGGTCCCACAGGTACAGCACGCCGGTGGCGGCGAGCAGCCCGAGCAGCGCGGGGCGGACCCAGCGCGGGTCGGCGGGGCGGCCCCGCAGCAGGCGCGCGGCCCGCCCGGACCGGGCCGGGGCGGGGAGTGCGGCCCCGGGCGCGGCGGGCGCCGCCGGGGGCGTCGCGGTGGCGGTCATCGGGCGGTCTCCGTCTCGGGGGCGGTCACGGCCTCGGGAGCCGGCCGGGCAAAGGTGGGGGAGGTGCGGAAGACCCAGCCGCGCAGCAGCACGAAGCGCAGCAGCGTGGCGACGGCGTTGGCGCCGACGAGCACGGTGAGCTCGAGGCCGCGGGCCGGGGTGGGGTCGGCGAGGTGCAGCAGGCCCAGCGACCCGCTGGTCAGCGCCAGGGCGAGGCCGAACACGACCAGGCCCTGCAGCTGGTGGCGGCCGGCGCCCGGACCGCCGCGGATGCCGAAGGTGACCCGCCGGTTGGCCGCGGTGTTGGCCACCGCGGTCACCAGCAGGGCGAGCAGGTTCGCCGGCTGGGCGGCCACGACGCCGCGCAGCAGGACGAACAGCAGCAGGTAGGCCAGCGTCGACAGCACGCCGACGACGGCGAAGCGCACGAGCTGGCCGGCCAGTGACGACGAGACACCGGGCAGCGGGTCGGGCAGCGGCTGCCGGCCGATGGTGGCGCGCAGCTGCGCCAGCGGCAGCCGCCCGGTGGCCAGCGCGCGCAGCATCCGCACGATGCCGGCGACGTCGGCGCGCGCCGTCCTCACGATGTCGACGCGGCTGTCGGGGTCGTCGACCCAGTCGACGGGCACCTCGTGGATGCGCAGCCCGGCGCGCTCGGCGAGCACCAGCAGCTCGGTGTCGAAGAACCAGCCGGTGTCCTCGACCAGCGGCAGCAGCCGCGCGGCGACGTCGGCCCGGATGGCCTTGAAGCCGCACTGGGCGTCGGACAGCGAGGTGGCCAGCGTGCGGCGCAGCAGCAGGTTGTAGCCGCGGGAGACGACCTCGCGCTTGAGGCCGCGCACCACCCGCGAGGAGCGGGAGAGCCGGGTGCCGACGGCGAGGTCGGAGTGGCCGCTGATCAGCGGGGCGACCAGGGGCAGCAGGGCGTTGAGGTCGGTGGAGAGGTCGACGTCCGTGTAGACGAGGACCGGCGCGTCCGACCCCAGCCAGGCGGTGCGCAGCGCCCCGCCGCGGCCGGGCTCGGGGATCTGCAGGACCGTCACCCCGGGCAGCTCGGCGGCGACCCGGTGCGCGACCTCCAGGGTGCGGTCGGTGCTGGCGTTCTCCGCGACCGTGATGCGGAACGGGTAGGGCAGGGACTCGGTCAGGTGGGCGTGCAGGCGGCGCAGGCACGGCTCGAGGTCGGTCTCCTCGTCGTGCACCGGGACGACCACGTCGAGGACGGGGCGCCCGCGGCCGGCGGCACCGGCGCGGTCGTGCGCGCCGAGCAGGAGCGGTGGCATGGGGAGGACGGTCCGGCCCGCTCCTGGGGTGCTCCGGTGCGGGCGCTGGAGATCGACTGTGAGTGGCAGGTCACTACATTCGGTCGCGTGCGAGCCGTGGGAGTGACCGAGTTCGGCGGGCCCGATGCCCTCACCGTCGTCGACGTGCCCGACGAGCCCCTCGGGCCGGGGCAGGTGCGGCTGCGGGTGCGGGCCGCGGCGGTGAGCCCGACCGACACCCACCTGCGCGAGGGCGCCTACGCCGGCCGCGACCCGGTGAAGACCCCGCCGTGGGTGCCCGGCATGGACGCCGCCGGCGAGGTCGTCGAGGTGGGCGAGGGCGTCGACCGGGTGGCCGCCGGCGACGCGGTCATGGCGATCGTCGTCCCCACCGGCGCGCACGGCGGCTACCGAGAGGACCTCGTGCTGCCCGCCGGATCGGTGGCCCGGGTGCCCGCGGGCGCCGACGCCGTCGCCGCCTGCACCCTGCCGATGAACGCGCTCACCGCCCGGCTGGCGCTGGACCAGATGGCCCTGCCGCCCGGCTCGGTGGTCGCGGTGACCGGCGCGGCCGGTGCCTTCGGCGGCTACGTCGTCCAGCTCGCGAAGGCCGACGGGCACACCGTCGTCGCCGACGCCTCCGAGGCCGACGAGCAGCTGGTGCGCGACCTCGGCGCCGACGTCGTCGTGCGGCGGGGCGACGACGTCGCCGGGCGGATCCGCGCGGAGTTCCCCGACGGCGTCGACGGGCTGGCCGACGGCTCGGTGCAGGACGCGCTGGTGCTGCCCGCGGTCCGCGACGGCGGGAAGGTGGCCACCGTGCGCGGCTACCGCGGCGACGGGACCGGCCGGGTCGAGGTGCTGCCCACGATGGTGCGCCGCTACGCCGAGAACGGCGCCGCGCTCGACCGGCTGCGCGAGCAGGTGGAGTCGGGTGCGGCGACGCTGCGGGTGGCCCGCACCTTCGCGCCGGAGGAGGCGCCCGAGGCGCACCGGGTGCTGGCCGCCGGCGGCGTCCGCGGCCGGCTGGTGATCACCTTCTGAGGTCGCGCGCCCGGGCCCGTGTGCCAGGGTGGGGGAGCCCCCGGCAACGGTGCCCGGGGAGGAGCGCGGAGGAGCGGCAGATGGTGCACAGGCTGGTGGTCAGCTACGGGCAGCCGGAGGACCCGGCGGCGTTCGACGCCCACTACCGCGACACGCACGTCCCGCTGACCGTGCAGATGCCCGGCCTGGTCCGGTTCACCACCGGCAGCCCGCAGGCGCTCGACCCGCGCCAGCCCGCGCCGTACCTGGTCGCCCACCTCGACTTCGACTCCGAGCAGGCGATGGGGGCCGCGTTCGCCTCCGAGGCGGGCAGGGCCGGCGCCGCCGACCTCCGCAACTTCGCCAGCGGAGGCGTGACCATGGCCCACTACGAGGTGAACGAGGTGCACGTCTCCCGGTGAATGGCGCCCAGGCACTGATCCGCACGCTCGTCGACGCCGGGGTCGACGTCTGCTTCGCCAACCCCGGCACGTCCGAGATGCACTTCGTCGCCGCCCTCGACGACGTCCCCGAGATGCGCGGCGTCCTCACCCTGTTCGAGGGCGTGGCCACCGGCGCCGCCGACGGCTTCGCGCGGATGGCCGGCCGGCCCGCCGCCACGCTGCTGCACCTGGGCCCGGGCATGGGCAACGGCCTGGCCAACCTGCACAACGCCCGGCGCGGCCGGACGCCGGTGGTCAACGTCGTCGGCGACCACGGCCGCTCGCACAAGCGGCTGGACGCGCCGCTGGAGTCCGACATCGACGCGCTGGCCGGCACGGTGTCCGGCTGGGTGCGCCGGTCGCTGGCCCCCGAGGACCTCGCCGCCGACGCCGCGGACGCCGTCGCCGCAGCCGCGCGCGGGCAGATCGCCACGCTGGTGCTGCCGGCCGACGTGTCCTGGTCCGAGGGGGCGGCCGTCGCCGAGCCCCGGCCGGTGCGGCCGCGGCCGCAGGTGCCGCCGGCGGTGGTGGACGACACCGCCGCGGTGGTGCGGGCCGGGGAGGCCACCGTGCTGCTGCTCGGCGACGACGTCGTCGCCTCGGAGGCGGGGCTCGTGGCCGCGGCGCGGGTGGCCGCCGGCACCGGCGTCCGGCTGATGGCCGAGACGTTCCCGGCGCGGATGGTGCGCGGCGCAGGGCTGCCCGCCGTCGGCAAGCTGCCCTACCCGCCGGAGGTGGCGATCAAGGCGCTGGCCGGCACCCGGCACCTGGTGCTGGCCGGGGCGACCTCGCCGGTGCACTTCTTCGCCTACCCCGGCACGCCGGGCACCCCGGTGCCCGAGGACTGCACCGTGCACGTGCTGTCCGCGCCCGGTGAGGACGGCGTCGCGGCGCTCGAGGAGCTGGCCGCGAAGGTGGCCGCCGGCGCCGAGCCGGAGCTGCGCGAGGCCTCCCGCCCGGAGCTGCCGACCGGGCGCCTCACGCCGCGGGGGATCTCGGCGGTGGTGGGCGCGCTGCTGCCCGAGCGGGCGATCGTGGTCGACGAGGCGATCACCTCCGGGATCGGCGTCGTCGAGCAGACCGCCGGCGCACCGCAGCACGACTGGCTGGCCCTGACCGGCGGCGCGATCGGCGACGGCCTGCCGATGGCGGTCGGCGCGGCGGTGGCCTGCCCCGACCGGCCGGTCGTCGTCCTCCAGGCCGACGGCAGCGCGATGTACACGCTGCAGGCGCTGTGGACGATGGCCCGCGAGCAGCTCGACGTCACCGTCGTCCTCTACGACAACGCGTCCTACGCGATCCTCCAGGGGGAGTTGGCGCGGGTCGGGGCCGCCGGCGGCGGGGAGCGGGCCGGGCAGCTGCTCGACCTGGGCGGCCCCGCGCTGGACTTCGTCGCGCTGGCCACCGGGATGGGCGTGCCGGCCACCCGGGCCGAGACCGCGGAGGAGCTGGCCGAGCAGCTGCGCACGGCGCTGCACGAGCCGGGTCCGCACCTGGTGCAGGCGGTGCTGCGGCCCGGGGAGTAGGCCCGGCTCACCCTCGCGGGGGAACACTCGCTGTCCCTGTTCCAGACGCATTCGTTTCGCGTCGATGTCCGGCGTGTGTCGAAGGGGACCGGGGGCGTCGGCGTGGACGCCGGCGTCGTGGGCAGGCGGCCGGGGGCCGTCGTCGCGTGCACCCTCCTGCTCGCGGTGGTCGCGCTGCAGGGGCTGCTGTACGGGACGGCCGCCGGCACCGCGCTCTACTTCACCGTCGTCGGGCTGGCCGTCGTCGCCGCGTGGGCCTGGATGCAGCGCGCGGGGCGGCGGCCGGTCGCCGTCCTGCTCGCCCTGGGCGTCAGCCTGTCCGCGCTCGCGGACGTCGTCTGGCAGGTGCAGGTGTCGCTGACCGGGTCCGGCACGGACGTCGGGATCGCCGACGCCGTGTACCTGGGCAGCTACGTCTCCCTCCTCGCCTCGCTCGCGCTACTGGCCCGCGACCGGCACCCCGACCGCGACCAGCGCCTGGCCGGCTGGATCGACGCGCTGGTCGTGTTCGTGGCCGCGCTGCTCGTCGTGTGGGAGCTGTCGATCGCCACCACGGTCGCCGACGCCGGCCTCCCCCTGCTCGACCGCGTCGTCCTCGCGCTCTACCCGGCGCTGGACGCGGCGCTGATCGGCCTGGTCGTGCGGCTGCTGGTCACCCGCCGGCAGGGGGAGCGGACGTCGCTGGCGGTGGCCGCCGCGTGCGCCTGCTGGCTGGTCTCCGACGTCGCCTACCTGCTCGACGCCGACGCCGAGGGCTTCGGCGGATGGCTGGACTCCGGCTGGCTGCTGGGCAGCGCACTGCTCGCGCTCGCCGTCCGGCACTGCGCCGCCGGCGTCGCCGTCGCCGGCCCCCGCGAGGACGACCGGACGGGCCTGGCGCGGCTGGCCGTGTGCCTGGGTGCGCTGCTGGTGCCGCCGGGTGTGGACGCGGTCCTGCACGTCCGCGGGCACGGTCACGACTCGGGCGTGGTGTTCCTGGCCGTGGTCTCGCTGACCGCACTGGTCTTCGTCCGCGCCGCGCTGCTGCTGCGCGGCGAGGCCGCCGCCCGGGCGCTGGTGCGCTCGCGGGAGCGGTTCGCCGCCAAGCTCACCGCGCACTCCTCCGACGCGGTCCTCGTCGTCTCCCGTGACGGGCGGCTGCTCAGCGACCCGGCGCCGCTGGCCGCACTGCTCGGGACCGTGGCCGGCGGCGTCACCTCCGCCGCGGACGCCGTCCGCCTGGCCGGGGTGGACCCCGAGCTGACGGGCGAGCTGTTCGCGCGGGCCCTGGCCGCCGGCGGTGGCGTCGTCGACGCCGAGCTGCCCGCGCGCCACCGCGGCGGGGACCGCTGGATCGGCATCCGGCTGGTCGACCTCGGGGACGACCCCGACGTCGGCGGCGTCGTCGTCCACGTGACCGACGTGACCGGACGCCGCCGCGCCGAGGAGGCGCTGGCCCACTCGACGCTGCACGACGGGCTGACCGGCCTGGCCAACCGCGCGCTGTTCAGCGACCGCGTGGGACAGGCGCTGCGCCGCACCGTGCGCGGCGGCGGCTCGGCCGCCGTGCTCTCCCTCGACCTCGACGGCTTCAAGGCCGTCAACGACTCCCTCGGCCACGCCGCCGGCGACGCGCTGCTGCGCGAGGTGGCGGCGCGGCTGCGCGGCGCCGTCCGCGCCGACGACACCGTGGCCCGCCTGGGCGGCGACGAGTTCGCCGTGCTGGTCGAGCAGGCCGGCGTCGGCGACGACGAGGCCCTGGTGACCGCCTCCCGCGTGCTCGAGGTGCTCTCCCGGCCGGTGGCGCTGCCCGGCGGCACGGTGACCGTGTCGGCCAGCATCGGCGTGGCCGTCGGCCGCGGGGCCGTGGCCGGTGACGCGCTGGTCCGCGACGCCGACCTCGCGCTGTACGCGGCCGAGCTCGACGGGCGCAACCGCGTGCGGCGGTTCGAGCCCGGCATGCGCGCGGCGGCGCAGGCCGCCCGCGAGCTGGAGCAGGAGCTGCACGGCGCGGTGGCGCGCGGCGAGTTCCGGCTGGTCTACCAGCCGGTGGTCGCCCTGGCCGACCGGCGGCTGACCGGCTTCGAGGCCCTGCTGCGCTGGGACAGCCCGCGGCTGGGCCCGGTGGGCCCCGACCGGTTCGTGCCGGTGGCCGAGGCGGCGGGCCTCATCGACGAGATCACCGGCTGGGTGCTGCGCGAGGCGTGCGCGACCGCGGCGGCCTGGCGGCACCTCGGCGACACCACGATGGCGGTCAACGTGTCGGCCTCGCAGCTGACCTCGCCGGACCTGGTCGGCTGCGTCGCCGCGGCGCTGGCCGGGAGCGGGCTGCCGGCCGGTGCGCTGGTGCTCGAGGTGACCGAGACGGCGCTGGTGGGCGACCCGGAGCGGGCGGCCGCGTGCCTCGGCGCGCTGCGGGCGCTGGGCGTGCGGCTGGCGCTGGACGACTTCGGCACCGGCTACTCGTCGCTGGCCCACCTGCGGCAGTTCACCGTGGACGTGCTCAAGGTCGACCGCTCGTTCGTCGGCGCGATCGCCGAGGGCGAGCCGCTGCCGGCGATCGTGCGCGGCACCATCGACCTGGGCCGCACGCTGGGCCTGGAGGTCCTCGCCGAGGGCGTCGAGCACGAGCACCAGGCGCGGCTGCTGGCCGAGGGCCGCTGCGACACCGCGCAGGGCTACCTGTTCGCGAGGCCGCTGGAGCGCTGCGACGCCGAGGCGCTGCTCCTCGAGCAGGCCACGGCCCGCGGCGGGGTGCCCGCGATCGTGCCGCTGCCCCGCGCGCCGCGGGCGCTCAGGTCCCCGGTCTGACGCCGGGGGAGGTCAGCCGGCCGCCCCGGGCGCGGGCTCGAAGGTGACCGTGACGTCGTCGACGCCGAGGGACCGGGCCAGCGTGGTGAGCATGTCGCGGGTGCCGTCCTCGGCGCGGTCGAGCAGGTCGCTGTCCGCGGCGGCGGACTCCAGCCGGCGCTCGGCGAGCGCGAACAGCTCGCTCTCGTCGGTCGGGTCGTCGGCGAACGCGTCGCCCAGCCGCTCCACGAGGCCGCGGTCGCGGTCGAGCACCCGGCTCTCGTCCGGGTCGATCCGCGCCTCGGCCAGCTGCGGGGCGGGGAGGGTGATGGTGGCCGCCGTGCCGTCGGGGGAGAGGTCGACGCTCTCCTCCCCGAGGGCGCCGAAGTCCACGTAGGCGTCGACGTCGCCGGTGGCGAGGAACTGCACCCGCTCGCCGCTGATCGCCGACGGCACCCAGGCGGTGTCGGTCTCCTGGTCGACGACGACCTGGAAGGTGCCGGTTGCGGCGTGGTACTCGTCGAGGTCGGCCATGGCCAGCAGCAGCGGCCTCGTGCTGCGGTCGACGGTCTCCTGCTCGAACGGCGGCGTCCAGTCACCCACCCTGTCGGCCACGACCACCCCGACCGGGACGACGACGGCGGCGGCGATGCCCGCCCTGAGCCATCCGCGGCGGCGCCGGCGCACCGGCGCGGCGGAGGGAGCGGGGACACGGGACTGGAGCAGGACCGGCATGCGCGCGATCTCCTCGCGGTCGTGGGGGTGTGCCGTACAGCACCCCGCCCGCCGGTTCTGTTCCCGCCGAGCGTGTGCGCTCGCGCCGCACCCGGGGCGCCGGAACGCTGTGTCGGCGCACCCGCTCGGCGGCGCCGCCGTCAGGAGCGGCTGTGCCGGCCGTCACGGCTGAGGTCCCTGGGACCTGATCGAACGACTGTGGACAGCGATACCGCGTCGTTCCGGAAATCCCACGCGCGGCTGACCTGCCGACCTAGCGTTCCGGCGCTCGCCGACGACGGCGGGTGACCGGCGACCGTGCCTCGGTCCCGGTGTGCGTGTCTCGCACCGAGACGTCCCGAACGGAGAGAGTCGATGTCCCAGACGGCCCCTGCCCCGGTCAAGAAGAAGCGCCACGTCTTCCGCTGGGTCTTCCTCGCCATCCAGGCGCTGTTCCTCATCTGGATCATCGGGGGCGCCTCCAGCGCCGCCGACAACTGCGACGGCCAGGTGGGCGACGCCCTCACGGCCTGCCAGGCCGGCACGGCGGTGGGCGCCGGCATCGGCGTCATGGTGATCGTCTTCCTCTGGGTCGCCGTCGACGTGATCCTCGGTATCGGTTACCTGATCTTCCGCAAGCGCTGAGTTCCCGCCGGGCGGAGCCCGGCATCCCGGAGGTCTGGCGACGGAGGGCATCCGCCCTCTCGGCGGTTCGATCCTGCCGCTCCGACGAGCCCTGACGGGTGTCACCTGGCCGGGTGGCGTGCGACCGCGGCCGCGCACGCGCTGTCCACAGATCGGCTGATCGCCCTCCCGCGGAACGCCTCCGTCTCCCTATCGTCCCGACGTCCCGAACGGGGTCGGGACAGGGAAGACGGGGGTGCGGTGCCGACTGCGACGAGTGCCCTGGACGTCGTCGACGGCGAGGTGCGCGAGCTCATCCGGCGCCGCGGGCTCGACCCGTTCACCGATCCCGCGCCGGTCCGCGTGCTGGTGCGCGACGTCGTCGCCGACTACTCCGAGCGGTCGCTGACCTCGGCGCTGCCGCCGATCGGGGACCCCGAGTCGGTGGTGCGCGACGTGCTCGACCGGGTGGCCGGGTTCGGTCCCCTGCAGCGGCACCTGGACGACCCCGAGGTCGAGGAGATCTGGGTCAACGAGCCGGGCCGGGTGTTCGTCGCCCGCCGCGGCCGCAGCGAGCTGACGACGACGATCCTCGGCGCCGGCGAGCTGGCCGACCTGGTCGAGCGGATGCTGCGCAGCTCCGGGCGGCGCATCGACATGAGCCAGCCCTTCGTCGACGCGGTGCTGCCCGACGGCTCGCGGCTGCACGTGGTCATCCCGGACATCACCCGGCGGCACATGGCGGTCAACATCCGCAAGTTCGTGCTGCGCGCGCACGGCCTCGACGAGCTGGTCGCCACCGGGACGGTGACGACGCAGGCCGCCCGCTTCCTCGAGGCCGCCGTCGCCGCGGGCCTGAACGTGCTGGTCTCCGGCGGCACCCAGGCCGGCAAGACCACCCTGCTCAACTGCCTGTGCGCGGCGATCCCGGCGAGGGAACGGGTGATCACCTGCGAGGAGGTCTTCGAGCTCCGCGTGCCGCTGCCCGACGTCGTCGCGATGCAGACCCGCCAGCCCAACCTCGAGGGCGCCGGGGAGATCCCGCTGCGCCGGCTGGTCAAGGAGGCGCTGCGGATGCGGCCCTCGCGGATCGTCGTCGGCGAGGTGCGGCAGGAGGAGTGCCTGGACCTGCTCATCGCGCTGAACAGCGGGTTGCCCGGGATGTGCACGCTGCACGCCAACAGCGCCCGCGAGGCCGTGGTGAAGATGTGCACGCTGCCGCTGCTGGCCGGCGACAACATCGGGCACGCCTTCGTCGTCCCGACGGTCGCGGCCAGCGTCGACCTGGTGGTGCACGTGGCCACCGAGGCCTCCGGCCAGCGCCGGGTGCAGGAGGTCGTGGCGGTGCCCGGCCGCGCCGAGGACGGCGTCATCGAGCTGGCCGACGTCTTCACCACCCGGGACGGGCGGCTGGTCCGCGCCGAGGGCTTCCCGCCGCACGCCGAGCGCTTCGCCGCCGCCGGGTACGACCTGGCCGCGCTCCTCGGGACGCCGGCGTGGAGCTGACCGGCGCGCTGCTCGGGCTGCTGCTCGGCGTCGGCCTGCTGCTCGTCTGGCGCAGCGGGCCGCGGGCACCGCAGCGGCGCGCCGTCCCGCGCCGGCCCGGCCGCCGGGCGCGGCTGCTGGCCGAGGCGGGCCTGACCGGGATCAACCCGGCGCAGCTGGTCGCGCTGCAGGCCGGCCTCGGGCTGCTGGCCCTCGTCGTCGTCCTGCTGACCACCGGCACGGTGACGGTCAGCCTCGCCTTCGGCGTGTTCGCCGCCGCCCTGCCGCCCGTGCAGGTGCGCCGGCTGGCCGCCCGTCGCCGGGCCGACCTGCGCGAGGTGTGGCCCGAGGTGGTCGACAACCTCGCCTCAGCCGTCCGCGCGGGGCTGTCGCTGCCGGAGTCGCTGGCCGCGCTGGCCACGCGCGGGCCGGAGGTGCTGCGCCCGCCGTTCGCCCGGTTCGCCGCCGACCACCGCTCCACCGGCCGCTTCGGCGAGAGCCTCGACCGGCTCAAGGCCGACCTCGCCGACCCGGTGGGGGACCGGATCGTCGAGACGCTGCGGGTGGCCCGGGAGGTCGGCGGCAGCGACCTCGGCCGGGTCCTGCGCACACTGGCCGGCTTCCTCCGCGAGGACGCCCGCGCCCGCGCCGAGCTGGAGACGCGGCAGGGCTGGGTCGTGCAGGCCGCGCGGCTCGCCGTCGCCGCGCCGTGGGCGGTGCTCCTGCTGCTGGCCACCCAGTCGACGACACTGGCCGCCTACGACTCACCGCTGGGCACCGCGCTGCTCCTCGGCGGAGGCGTGGTCTGTCTCGTGGCCTACCGGCTGATGATGCGGATCGGGCGGCTGCCGCAGGACGTGCGGGTGCTCCAGTGAGCGAGCACCGCGGCGAGCGCCGGCGAGCGAGGAGCGGAGCGAACGGGCCGCGGAGCGGCGGGGTGTCGCGGTGACGCTGCTCGGGATGCTGCTGGGCGGTGCGGCCGCGGCCGGTCTGCTGCTCGTCGTCACGTTCGCGCCGCCGTTCCGCTCCGTGCGGCTGGTCGACCGCCTGGCGCCCTACGTGCACGACACCCCGCCGCCGTCGCGACTGCTCGGGACGGCGACCGAGCCGGGCCTGCTCACCGCCGCGCGCCGCGTGTTCGGCCCGGTCGTGACCGACGGCGCCCGCTTCGTCGACCGCGTGCTCGGGGGGCGCTCCGCCGTCCGGCGCCGGCTCGACGCGCTCGGCAGCGACCAGACGGTGGAGGACCTGCGCGTCGAGCAGGTCGTCTGGGGCGGGCTCGGCCTGCTCGGTGCGGCGCTGCTCGCGGCACTCGGTGCGCTGCTGGCCGGCAGCGTCAACGTGCTGTCGGTGGCGCTGCTGTGCCTGGCCGGCCTGCTCGGCGGGGTGCTCGGGCGCGACTGGTGGCTGACCCAGCAGGTGCGCCGCCGCGAGGACCTGCTGCTCGCGGAGTTCCCCGTCGTCGCCGAGCTGCTCGCGCTGGCCGTGACGGCGGGGGAGGGGCCCGCCGCGGCGATCGCCCGGGTCACCCGGCTCTCGGGCGGCGAGCTGGCCCGCGAGCTCGGCGGCGCGCTCGGGCGGGCGCGGACCGGCGTCCCGCTGACGGCGGCGCTGCAGCAGGTGGCCGACCGGACCTCGGTGGACGCGCTCGCCCGCTTCGTCGACGGCCTGCTGGTGGCCATCGAGCGCGGCACCCCGCTCGCCGAGGTGTTGCGCGCGCAGGCGGCCGACGTCCGCGAGGCCGGCAAGCGCCGGCTGCTCGAGGCCGGCGGCCGCAAGGAGATCGCCATGATGGTGCCGGTCGTCTTCCTGGTGCTTCCGGTCACCGTCCTGTTCGCCCTGTTCCCGGGGCTGATCAGCATCGTCTCGCTGGCGCGGTGAGCGCCGGTGCACAACGGAGGAGGACGACGGATGCGGGCGCTGACCTGGCTGCTCACCCTGACCACGGCCCTGAGCAGGGCGGCTGCCGCGCGGTTGCGGGACGAGGATCCCGAGCGGGGCGACGTCCCCGGCTGGGTGATGATCACCGTGATGACGGCGGCCCTCGTGCTGGCCATCCTCGTGCCGTTCCGCGAGGCGATCGTGTCGGCGGTGCAGAACGCACTGGCCTCCGTCACGAATGGCGGCTGAACCGGTCGACGGGGAGCGGGGCAGCGCCGTCGTCGACTTCGTGCTGGTGTCGGTGCTCGTCGTCGTGCTGCTGCTGGCGGTGCTGCAGGTCGCCGTCTACGTGCACGTCCGCAACGTGGTGACGGCGAGCGCGCAGGAGGGCGCCCGGTACGCGGCCAACGCCGACGTGCCCGCCGACGCGGCGACCGGCCGGGCGCTGGAGGCGGTGGCGCGGGCGACGACGGCCGGCACCGCCGAGGGGCTGGTGTGCACCGCCGCCGAGGAGGTCGACGACACCGGGCTGGCGCTGGTGAGCGTGCGCTGCAGCGGCGCGGTGCCGACGCTGCTGGCCGGTCTCGGCGACCTGCTGCCGCTGGACGTCACCGGCCGCGCGGTGGAGGAGGCCGCGTGAGGTGGCTGCGCGCCCGGCTGGGGTCGGGGGAGCGCGGGTCGGCGGTCGTGGAGTTCGTCTTCGTCGCGCTGGTGGTCTTCGTGCCGCTGGTCTACGTCGTCGCCGGGTTCTCCGCCGTGCAGCGCGGGGTGTTCGCCGCGACCGCCGCCGCGCGGGAGGCCGGCCGCGCGCTGGCCACCGCTCCCGATGTCGGCACCGGGCTGGCGCGGGCGGAGCGGGCGGCGCAGCTGGCGGTGGCCGACCAGTCGGTCGACGCCACCGACGTGCGGCTGTCCTTCGCCCCCGCGGGCGCCGAGTGCGGGGCGGCGGCGTACGCGCCCACCCTCGCGCCGGGGGAGGAGTTCTCCGTCTGCGCCACGGTGACCGTGCGAATCCCGCTGCTGCCGGAGTTCGTCGACGCCAACACCGCCACCGGCCGGTTCGTCGTCGAGACCGACCGCTACGTCGACCGCTGAGGACCGGCCCCGGTCGTCCCGACGGAGGGCAGGTCAGCCGATCGCCTTCCGGCCGTCGATCGACTCCCGCAGGACGTCGGCGTGGCCGGTGTGCTGCGCGGTCCCGCACCTCCTCGTGACCCGCCGGCACGCTCCCCGACGACTCCCCGCGCTCGGGGTGCCAGTGGATCGGCCCGCTCGCGCGTGAGGGGGGTCGGTCACGGGACCGCCGTCCGTCGTCCTCCGGTGGGTCGGTGGCGACGCCGGTGAGGAGGAGGTGCCGGACGGGACGGATCGGCATCCGCCGGCGTCCTCGGGGCAACGGAACCGTCACACCCGCGGCCTAACGTGCAGCTCACAGGCACGGATCGCGGAGGTCGTGATGAGCCCGTCCATCACCAGCATCGACCAACTCGACTACGACATCTCGGTCGCCTACATCGCGCTCGGCGTCGCCCGCACCTCGTGGGACCGGTGCCCCAGCGGGGAGAACGCCCGCGCCGTCGACGAGGCGGAGGCCTGCGTGAACCGTCTGCTCGAGGAGCGGTTCGCGGCCCAGCAGTGACCCGCCGCGAGGGGCGCCTCGCCCGACGAGGGCGGCGCGGGCCCCGCAGCCCGGGACGTCCGGCTCCGGCTCGCCGTCGGGTGTCTACTCGTGCGCAGGGACTGCCGTCCGGCCGAGGGGGACCCGTGGCGATCGTCCGGTTCACGGATCGGGACCGTCAGGACACGGCCGACGCCCGCGAGGAGCGCCGCGTGCTGGACGAGTTGACCGAGAAGCACACGGTGTACCGAGAGGCCGACCGAGACCAGGAGCCGTTGACGGAGGGACAGCTGCGGATCCTCGACGGCGAGCTCAGGATCGACCCGTCACGCCGCACGAGCGCGGAGGGCGAGGAGCGGTGACCACGACGCGCGGCGCCGTCCGCCTGGGCGCCGTCGCCCTCGGCGCCGTCCTCCTCTACGTGCTCGGCGTCGTCGCCCCGTACGTCGCCAACGGCCTGCACCACCTGCCGCTCGCCGAGCTGGCCTCCGGATCCCACGACCCGAAGGACCTGTGGCCGGCGACGATCCCCCACCTCGGCGGGTGGCTCCGCCTGGCCGCGGTGCTGTCCATCGCCCTCGCGCCGCTGACGCTGGTGTTCGTGCTGGTGGCGTGCGGCTTCAGCGTCGGGCGGACGCTCCGCCCGGCACCGCGCACGGCGCTCGCGTACGCCGCCGTCGCCGTGGCGTGCGTCCTCGTCCTGGCGTGGTTCCTCGGACCGACGTCCCAGGCGCTGATCGGCTGGCAGATGGACTGACCGGCCTAGGGCAGGGGCTCGTAGCAGTCGAAGGTCTCGTGGTGGACGACGCGGCCGTCCCGGACGGTGAGCAGCGCGGCGACGTGCGCGAGGAGCTCCTGGCCGGCGCGGTAGGGGCCGGCGTCGACGCCGACGGTGCCGCGCCAGGTGGCCCGGACGGCGGCGCGGTCGCCGGAGGTGAGCACCTCGTGGACCTCGAACGACTGCTCGCCCAGCAGTGCCTTCCCGGCGCGGAACCCGGCGAGCGTCCCCGCGAGGTCGCGGGTGGCGCCGCGCGGCGTCACGGCGTTCGGGTGCTCCACCACCCGCAGCCGCGCGTCGAGCAGCGGGCGCAGGTCGTCCTCGCTCGCGGCGAGGTCGGCGACGGTGGCGTAGTAGCGGCGGACGACCGTGGCGACGTCCGTGTCCGGTGTCGTGGTTGTCATGGACGCAAAGTTGCACAACCATGGTTGTGTGTCCAGGCCTCCGGAGCTCGACCTCGCCTCCGTCTTCTCCCTGCTCGGCACGGCCGTCGACGACACCGTCCTGCAGGCGCTCGCCGGCACCGGGCTGCGCCGCGGGCACGGCTACCTCGTGCAGCGCCTGCTGGCCGGGCCGGCCACCGCGACGGAGATCGCCGTCGAACTCGGCGTCAGCCAGCAGGCGGTGTCGAAGGCGCTCGGGGAGCTGGCCGCCCTCGGCTACGTCGGTCCGGCCGGCGACGCCGACGACCGGCGGCGGCGCCCGGTGGCGCTCACGCAGGCCGGGCGGCGGGTGGTCCGGGTGGCCCGCGAGACCCGCGCCGACGTCGACGCGCGGGTGCGCGCCGCGGTCGGCGACGAGCGGTTCGAGGCGTGCCGGGACGTGCTGCTCGACGCGCTCGACGTCCTCGGCCTGGGCGAGCAGGTGCGCCGGCGGGCGGTGCGGCCGCCCGACGGCGCGCTGTCGGGGTGAGGGCGGTCAGCCGTTCCAGGGCACGTAGGTCGTGCCGCCACCCAGCGCGGTGAGCACGATCATCCCGGCGAAGGCGAGCACGATGAAGGTGACCACGATCGCGAACAGCAGCCAGCCGCGTTCCTCGATGCCGCGCTTCTCCGGGGTGAGCGGGGTGGCCGCGTCGTCGGCGGGCCGCTGGGACTGCTCGGCCGCGGCGGGCGGTCCGGCGGCGGCGGGCTGCTCGACCGCGGTGGGCGGCCGTTCGGTGGAGGTGGTCATGGCGACTCCCCGGGGTGGCGCCTCGGGCGCCGCGTGATCGGCGTCCGGGGCCGACGCTAGGACCGCCGCGCGACGCCGCGGAGGGTCGAAGGGCCCTGCCGGACCGGGGCTCCCGGCGGGGGCGTCGTCGCTCCGCGCCGGTGACGGAGCGCCCTCGAGGCGGCCGCGAGGGTCACGCCACGCACGGGCCCCGCGCCGGCCGCGCGGAGCCGGCGGGAACGGGTCCCGGCCGGGGCGGCGGGCGGGCCTACGGTCCGCCTCCTCGGGTCGCCTCCGAGGCGGACGGCGGGGACCGGGGCGGGGCGACGGGGGGCGGGGATGGAACTCGCGCCAGGGGACGTCTTCGCGGGGTACCGCGTCATCCGGCCGCTCGGGTCGGGCGGCATGGGGTCGGTCCTGCTCGTGCAGCACCCGCGGCTGCCGCGGCAGGACGCCATGAAGGTCATCCACGCCCACCTCTCCGCCGACCCGTCCTTCGCCGCGCGCTTCGAGCGCGAGGCCGAGCTGGCCTGCCGGCTCGACCACCCGGCGCTCGTGCGGGTCCACGACCGCGGCTGCGACGAGGGCCGGCTGTGGCTGACCATGCAGTTCGTCGACGGCCCCGACCTCGACGCGGTGCTGCGGCAGGAGGGCCCGCTGGCGCCGCAACGCGTGGTCCGGGTCCTCGAGGCCGTGGGCAGCGGCCTGGACCACGCCCACGAGATGGGGCTGGTGCACCGGGACGTCAAGCCCGCCAACATCCTGCTGGCCCGGGGCGGCACCGGCGGGGAGCGGGCGATCCTCACCGACTTCGGCATCGCCCGCGACAGCAGTTCCTCCCGCCCGCTGACCGACACCGGCGCCCTGCTGGCCAGCCTCCCGTACGCCGCGCCCGAGCAGCTGCTCGACCGCCCGATCACCGGCGCGGTCGACGTCTACGCCCTCGGTTGTGTCGCCTACGAGCTCCTCACCGGGCGGCGGCTGTTCGACCAGCAGTCCTCGCTGGCCGTCATGGGCGCGGTCCTCGCCGGGCCGCGGCCGGAGGCGTGGGACGCCCTCCCGCCCGGCCGGCCGGCGCTGCGGGACGTGCTGCGGCGGGCCCTGGCGCCCGACCCGGACGACCGCCCCGCGTCCTGCGCCGCCCTCGCCGCCGCCGTCCGGGACGTGTTCGCCCCGGCGCCCACGACCGTGTCCTCGGGCCGCGCACCGGTCGCGGCGTACCCGGGACCGCCACCGCCCGGGCCGGGACCGGTCCCGCCGCGCCCGGGGCAGGCCGGGGTCCCGGCGTGGACGGCGCCCACCGTCGCCGGGGTCCCGGGCCCGCGGAGCGCGCCGGCCGGGCCGTACGACACCGGCCCCCCGAGCGGGCCGTACGACACCGGCCTCCCGAGCGGGCCGTACGGCGCCGGCCCGTCGACCGGTCCCCAGGGCCCGCCGCCGACCGGCCCGCAGGGCCCGCCTCCCCTCCCGCCGCCCGCCGGCGGGTCCCGTTCCCGGCCGCGCCGCCGGTGGCTGTGGCCGGTGGCGGCCGCCGTCGTGCTGCTGCTCGCCGCGGCGGCGGTCGGCGTCGTGCTCTGGCGTCCGTGGGCGCTGGACCGCCCGGCCTCCGTGACGGCCGACGTCCGGGCCGGCGGCGTCGAGCTCCGCTGGCAGCAGGTCGAGGGTGCCGCCGGCTACGAGGTGCACCGCGACGGCGTCCCGCTCGGCCGGTCCGACGGGACGTCGTACCTCGACACCGACGTGGGCAGCGGCGTCCGCGCCGAGTACTCGGTGGCCGCCGTCGCCGACGACGGCGAACGCTCCGACCTGACGACGGCGGCACCGGTGGTCAGCGCGCTGCACCCCGTCGGCGACCTGTCCGCCGAGGTGCTGATCTCGGGCGTGGAGCTGTCGTGGACGCCGGTCGACAACGCCGGCCACTACGAGGTCCGCCGCGACGACGAGGTGCTCGACGCGCAGGCCGCGGGCACGACCTTCCTGGACGAGGACCCGCCGCCGGGGCGCCACGACTACACGGTCGTGGCCGTCGACGACTCCGGCGACGCCCCGTCGTCCAGCGCCACCGTCCCCCTCGAGGTCAGCCCCTGGCTGGCGGCCGCGGACCTGGCAGCCGCGTTCAACGCCCTGGTGCCACCCGCGCCCGGTCCCGGGGGCTGGGGGGACGCCACGTGCGACCTCTCGGAGCCGCGCAGCACGGTGCAAGCGGTCGCGGTGATCGTCTGCACGCTCCCCTCGGGCATCTACGCCACGTTCGTCCAGTACCCCGACCAGGCGGCGCTGGACGCGCGGATCGCCGAGCTCGACGGGCTCGCCGACCCGGCGCTCACCACCACGGCGGAGGGCGGGTGGTACCGGCAGAGCCCACCCGGCGTCGACCCGGCCTGGGAGGCGTGGGGTCCCGTCGAGCCCGAGCGCCGGCTGATGGAGATCCACATCGAGTGGGCCGGCCACACGGTCGCCGACCTGGACGCCGCCTGGTACTACGCGGCGCCCTGGGGGTGAGCGGCGCCTCGGACACCGGGCGGCACCCACGTCCCCGGGGACGCGCGCCCGTCGCGCGGGCGCTCGCGCCGTACGCGTACCGCTGACCGGGACGGCCGCCGGGGGGACCGGGCGGCCGTCCCGGGCGGAGGTCAGCCGCCGCGCTCGACCTCGGCCTGGACGATGCCGCCGAGCGCGGTGCGCAGCGCCTCGTTGGAGGTGTCGCCCTCGGCGAGCGCCGCGCGGGCGTCCTCGGGCAGCAGGGCCGGGTCGACGTCGTCGAGCCAGCTCACGTCGCCGCCGTTGCGGCGGCCCACCTGCAGCCCCTCGGCGCCCTGCCGCACCACGTACGTCTCACCGTCGATCTCGAGTGTCAGGTCGTCGCTCATGGGCGGCCCCTACCCGGCGCGGGGCGGCGCACGCACCCGGAGGATGACCGCCGTGGACGTCGTCGAGGTGGTGGTCACCGGGCCGGACGCCGACTGGCTGGCCGGCTACACGCGGACCCTGGTGGAGGAGCGGCTGGCCGCCTGCGGGCACCAGCTCGCCGCGATCCGGTCGGTGTACCGGTGGGCGGGGGAGGTGCACGACGACCCGGAGGCCCGCGTCGCGCTGCACACCCGCGCCGCGCTGGTGCCGGCGATCGTCGCCCGCACCGCCGAGCTGCACCCCTACGACGTCCCGTGCGTCATCGCGCTGCCGCTGGTCGGCGGCGGCCCCGACTACCTGCGCTGGGTGGTGGCCGAGACGCGCGAGCCCTAGTCGGGGGCCCGGGCGGGGGCCCGGTCAGGGCACGAGCACGAGCTTGCCGCGGACGTGGCCCTCGCGGCTGCGCCGGTACGCCTCGGCCGCCCGCTCGAACGGGTAGCTGCCGGCGACCGGGAGCCGCAGCCGGCCCTGCCGCGCCAGCCCGGCGACCTCGGCCAGCCGGGGCGCGGCGCCGGCGCTGGACGTCGTCACGTGCACGCCGAGCCCGCCGGCGCCGAAGTCGGCGATGGTGACCACCCTCCCCGGGTCGCCGGTGAGCGCGACCAGGTCGCGCACCGACCCCCGCCCGGCGGTGTCGACCGCGCCGTCCACGCCGTCGGGGGCGAGCTCGCGCACGCGGTCGGCCAGGCCCTCGCCGTAGGCGGTCGGCAGCGCGCCGAGCGAGCGGACGAAGTCGGCGTTGGCCGGCGACGACGTCCCGATCACGCCGAGCCCGCGGCTGACGGCGACCTGCACGGTCGTCGCGCCGACCCCGCCGCTCGCGCCGTCGACGACGACCGTGCGGCCGGCGTCCAGCCCGAGCAGGTCGAGCACCCGGACGGCGGTCTCCCCGGCCACGCCCAACCCGGCGGCGACCTCGAACGACACCTCCGGCGGCCTCGGCGCCCACGCGGTGAGGACGGCGTGCTCGGCGGCGGTCCGCCGGCCCAGGCCGAACACCGCGTCGCCGACCTGCACCCCGGTCACGCCCTCGCCGACCTCGTCCACCACCCCGGCGGCGTCCGCGCCGGGCACGGTCGGCCCGGCCGGCCGGTCGCCGCGGGCCACCAGGCCGGTGACCTGCTTCCAGTCGAACGGGTTCACGCTCGCCGCGCGGACGGCGACCCGGACCTGCCCCGGCCCGGCGTGCGGCTCCGCCACCTCGGCGACGTTCAGGACCTCGGGCTCCCCGTACTCCTCGTACACGACGGCGCGCATGCCGCGCTCCTCCCGCTCGGCGGTCGACGTCGCGCTGCAACCGCCGTCACCGCGCGCGCGTTCCCGCCGTCAGCCCGGCTCGCCGCGGAGCTTGCGCCGGGCGACGACCACCAGGTCGACCAGCGCGACCGCGGCGAGGACGAACAGCACCACCGCGGGCCACGTCGGCAGGTCGGTGCGCCACCACAGGACACCGAACACCGTGCAGACGACCAGCCCGAAGGCGGCCAGCACCAGCCGGAGGGTGAGCGCCGACTGCGCCGGCGCCGCGCCGCCGATGCCCGCCGTCGGGTCGTGGTGGTCGGGGAGGCCCCGCGCGTACTCCTCGCGGGTGCGCCGGCGCCGCGGCTCGCTCATGGGGGAGGGGTACCCGGTGCCGGCCCGGTCACCCGGGCGGCCGCTGCGAGGATGGCGGGCGTGACCCCGCCCGCCCGCGACACGACCGCCGTCCTCCGCGACCTCGGCGCCGCCCTGCTCGCCGCCGTCCCGGCCGACGCGGCCCGCGTCCGCTACCGCGCCACGGTGGTCGGCGACGTCCGGCGCGACCTGCTCACCGCCGGGCCCGCCGACGGCGAGCCGGTCCCGGTGCCGGCGACCGCCGCCGTCCGGACCGCCGTCGAGGAGCTCAAGCGGGTCATGTGGACGCCGGAGCGCGGCACCTGGCTGCAGACGGACATGACCCTCGACCGGGCCACGAGCCGGCTGCTGCCGATCTTCAACGCCGACGCCGAGCCCGACGGCCCGCCGCTGCCGCGGGAGGCGCTGGTCGCCGAGCTGCGCGACCACCCGCGGCCGCCGGACGCCGTCCCCCGCTGGATGGCCGAGCGGATCGGCTGACCGCACGCCCGGCGCTCCCGGACGGGCGGCGCACTACCCTGGATCGACGTGGCCGCAGACTTCTCCGTCGTCCTCGACGAACTCGACACGACCCTCTCGAGCATCGAGTCCGTCCTCGACGTCGACCGGCTCCGCCGCGAGGTGGCCGAGCTCGAGGAGCAGGCCGCCGCGCCGGACCTCTGGAACGACGTCGAGGCCGCCCAGGCGCTGACCTCCCGGCTGTCCTACCTGCAGGGCGACCTGCGCCGGGTCGAGGAGCTGCGCCGCCGGCTCGACGACGTCGGCGTGCTGCACGAGATGGCCGAGGAGGAGTCCGACGAGGCCACCGCGGCCGAGGCCGAGCGCGAGCTGGCCGCGCTGCGCAAGGAGATCGACGAGCTCGAGGTCCGCACGCTGCTCAACGGGGAGTACGACGCCCGCGAGGCGCTGGTGACCATCCGCTCGGAGGCCGGCGGCGTCGACGCCGCGGACTTCGCCGAGATGCTCATGCGGATGTACCTGCGCTGGGCGGAGCGGCACCGCTACCCGGTCGAGGTCTACGACACCTCCTACGCCGAGGAGGCCGGGATCAAGTCGGCCACCTTCGCGGTCAAGCAGCCCTACGCCTACGGCACGCTCTCGGTGGAGCAGGGCACCCACCGGCTGGTGCGGATCTCGCCGTTCGACAACCAGGGCCGCCGCCAGACGTCGTTCGCCGGCGTCGAGGTGCTGCCGGTCGTCGAGCAGACCGACCACGTCGAGATCCCGGAGAACGAGATCCGCATCGACGTCTTCCGGTCGTCGGGCCCCGGCGGGCAGAGCGTGAACACCACCGACTCCGCCGTCCGGATCACCCACCTGCCCACCGGCATCGTGGTGTCCTGCCAGAACGAGAAGTCGCAGATCCAGAACCGGGCCGCGGCGATGCGCGTGCTCCAGGCGCGGCTGCTGGCCAAGCGGCAGGAGGAGCAGCGCGCCGCCATGGACGCGCTCAAGGGCGAGGGCTCCAGCTGGGGCAACCAGATGCGCTCCTACGTGCTGCACCCGTACCAGATGGTCAAGGACCTGCGGACCGAGCAGGAGACCGGCAACACCTCGGCGGTCCTCGACGGCGACATCGACTCGTTCATCGAGGCCGGCATCCGGTGGCGCCGTCAGCAGGAGGCCGTCGCCGCGAACTGAGACGTCGGGTCGGTCACACCGCGGCGCGGTTCGCCGGGCGATCCCGCTGGGTAGGCCCACAGGCCGGGAAAGTGCTCCCGGTGCGTCTCCGCGCGAACCGACCATGGTGGGTCGCCGGGCAGGTACCGTGGCGCCTCGTGATCGAATTGCAACACGTCACCAAGCTCTACCCGGCCAGCTCCCGGCCGGCCCTCGATGACGTGTCGACGGAGATCGACAAGGGCGAGTTCGTGTTCCTCATCGGCTCGTCCGGCTCCGGCAAGTCGACGTTCCTCCGGCTGCTGCTCAAGGAGGACGACCCCACCCGCGGCACGGTCACCGTCAACGGCAAGACCCTCAACGGCATGAGCAAGTGGCAGGTGCCCAAGCTCCGCCGCACCATGGGCTGCGTCTTCCAGGACTTCCGGCTGCTGCGCAACCGCACCGTGGCCGAGAACGTGGCCTTCGCCCTCGAGGTCATCAACAAGCCGCACCGCACGATCAAGCGGGTCGTGCCCGAGGTGCTGGAGATGGTCGGCCTCGACGGCAAGGCCAACCGGCTGCCGCACGAGCTCTCCGGTGGTGAGCAGCAGCGGGTCGCGATCGCCCGCGCGTTCGTCAACCGGCCGCTGGTGCTGCTCGCCGACGAGCCCACCGGCAACCTCGACCCGGAGACCAGCGAGGGGATCATGCTGCTGCTGGAGCGGATCAACCGCACCGGCACCACCGTGATCATGGCGACGCACGACTACCACATCGTGGACTCCATGCGCCGCCGCGTCATCGAGCTCAACGGGGGCGTGATCACCCGCGACCAGTCGCGCGGCGTCTACGGCGTCGGCCGCTGACGGTCCTCCGCCCCGCTACGACCTGCACCTCACGACAGGGAACCCATGCGCGTCAACTTCGTCCTCTCCGAGGTGGCCACCGGGCTGCGTCGCAACCTGACCATGACGGTCGCGATGATCCTGACCACGGCCATCTCGCTCGGTCTCATGGGCACCGGCCTGCTCATCGCCGGGATGATCTCCGACATGAAGGAGATCTACTACGACAAGGTGCAGGTCTCCATCTTCCTGGCCGACGGCGTCACCGACGAGCAGCGCAGCGCGATCGAGCAGCAGCTGTCGGACTCGTCGGAGGTGCAGAGCTTCATCTACGAGTCCAAGGAGGAGGCCTACGAGCGCTTCCGGCAGCAGTTCTCCCAGCAGCCCGAGCTGGTCGAGAACACCCCGCCGGACGCGCTGCCGGAGAGCTTCCGGGTGGAGCTGGTCAACCCCGAGCGCTACGAGGTCATCGCCGCGGAGTTCCCGAACGGGCAGAACGGCGTCGACCAGGTGCGCGACGAGGGCGACTTCCTCGACCGCCTCTTCAGCCTGCTCAACGGCGCCCGCAACGCGACGATCGCCGTCGCGGTGGTGCAGGCCCTCGCGGCGTTGCTGCTGATCTCCAACACGATCCAGCTGGCCGCGTTCAACCGCCGCAACGAGACGAACATCATGCGGCTGGTCGGCGCCTCCCGCTGGTACACCCAGCTGCCGTTCATCCTCGAGGCGGCGCTCGCCGGGCTCATCGGTGCGCTGCTCGCCGTCGGCGGCCTGGTGCTGACCAAGGTGCTGTTCGTCGACAAGACGCTGGCCGGCCCGATCAAGGCCGGGATCATCCCGCCGGTCGACTGGGGCGCGATCGCCACGATCAGCCCGGTCATCGCCGCCGCCGGAGTCGGCCTGGCCGCGGTCGCCGCCTACGTGACGCTGCGCCTGTACGTCCGGCTGTGACGCCGTCGGCCCACCGGCCGACGGCGTGACCACGTGCCCTCCCCGGTCGCGCACAGCCTCACCGCCGGACCCGGCGGGAGCCCTCCGGGCCCCGCACCGGGTCCGACATCCGCGCGCGAAAGGCGGATCCCGGGGTAGGGACGGGGCATGACGACGACGAGCGAGGCGCTGGGGCGGGCCGCCGACGTCGACGCGGGGCGGGCCGACGTGCGGCCGGCGCTGCGGCGGCTGGGCGCGATCGGTGCGTTCGAGCGGGACGACGACGACCCGACCGAGGCGCTGCTGGCCTCGGTGCGGATGGTCCGGGAGCTCGCGTCGGTGTCGCTGGCCACCGCGTTCGCCGCCTGGTCGCAGCGGATGGTGCTCGAGTACCTGCGCTGCTGCCCGCCGCCGCAGCCGCAGCCCGACCTGGTCGCGGGGCTGCGGGCGGGCACCGTCCCGGGCGCCACCGCGCTCGCCCCGGCGGTCGCCGACCTCGCCGGCACCGGGACGCTGCCGGTCACCGCCACCCGCGACGGCGCCGGCTGGCGGCTGTCGGGCACCGTCGGCTGGGCGTCGAACCTCTTCGACGACGCCGTCGTCGTGGCCCCCGCGCGCACCCCGGACGAGGGCCGCGTCGTCGTGCTGTTCCGGCTGACCGACCCCGGCGTGACGCCGACCGGGCACTTCGACCTGCTCGGCCTCAACGGCACCGGCACCGGCGGGCTGCACCTCGACGGCGTCGCCGTCGGGCCGGGGCGGGTGCTCAGCGACGACCTCGCCTCCTTCATGGCGGTGTGCCGGCCGGCGATGCTGCTGCTGCAGACCGCGCTCGCCCTCGGCGTCGCCGACGCCGCGCTGGACGCGGCGGCCGAGCACGTCCCCGGCGTCCTGCGGGCCGACGCCGACGCGCTGTCCGAGCGCCGCGACGACGCCGCCCGGCGGCTGGAGGACCTCGCCGGCGACCGGGTGGGCGTGGGCCCCGGCGACCTCGCGCGGCTGCGGCTGGCCGCCCTCGACGTCGCCGCCGAGGCCGTGCGGCTGGAGTCGGCGGTCAGCGGCGGGCCGGGCTACCTCGCCGCCAGCGACACCGCCCGGCGGGTGCGCGAGGTGGCGTTCCTGCCGGTGCAGGCGCCCACGTACGCGCAGCTCCGCCGCGAGATCACCGCGGCCGGGCACCGGCAGTAACCTGGGGACATGCCGCGTGAACAGGGGCGCAAGCTCATCGCCCAGAACAAGAAGGCGCGGCACGACTACTCGATCCTCGACACGTACGAGGTCGGCCTGGTGCTCACCGGCACCGAGGTGAAGAGCCTCCGCGCCGGCCGGGCGTCGCTGGTCGACGGCTTCGCCACCGTCGACGACGGCGAGGTGTGGCTCCAGCACGTGCACATCCCCGAGTACACGCAGGGGACCTGGACCAACCACGCCCCGCGCCGCAAGCGCAAGGTGCTCATGCACCGCGAGGAGATCGACAAGCTGATCGGCAAGACCCGCGAGGGCGGCCTGACGCTCGTGCCGCTGGACCTGTACTTCAAGGACGGGAAGGTCAAGGCCACGCTCGCGCTGGCCAAGGGCAAGAAGTCCTACGACAAGCGCCAGGACCTCGCCGAGCGGGACTCCCGCCGCGAGATCCAGAAGGCGTTCGGCCGCTACGTGAAGGGGCGTCGTTGAGGGGCACGCGGTGAGGGGGATCGCCTACGACCGGTTCGGCGGTCCCGACGTCCTGGAGCTGCGCGACGACCTGCCCGAGCCGCCGGTCGGCCCGGACACCGTGCTCGTCCGCACGCACGCCGCGGGGGTCAACCCGGTCGACGTCGGCATCCGCGAGGGCCACCTGGCCGGGGCCTTCCCGCACCACTTCCCGATCGTGCCGGGCTGGGACCTCGCCGGGACCGTCGAGGCGGTCGGGCCCGCGGTGCACGACCTCGCCCCCGGCGACGAGGTGTTCGGCTACCTGCGCCGCGACGACGTCCAGTGGGGGACCGCCGCCGAGCTGGTGCCCGCGCCGCAGCGCTGCGTGGCGCGCAAGCCGGAGTCGCTGTCGTTCGCCGAGGCCGGGGCGCTGCCGCTGGCCGGGCTGACCGCCTACCAGGCGCTCACCGAGGCGCTCGACGTCGGCGAGGGGGACCGCGTCCTGGTGCACCGCGCGGCGGGCGGGGTCGGCTTCTTCGCCGTGCAGATCGCCGTCGCGCTCGGCGCGCACGTCATCGGCACCGCCAGCCCGCGCAACCACGGCTTCCTCCGCGACGCGGGCGCCGCCGAGGTGCTCGACTACTCGGCCGGGCCGATCAGCGCGCAGCTGTCCGAGCCGGTCGACGCCGTCCTCGACCTCAACGGCGGCGACGCGCTCACCGACGCCCCGAAGCAGGTGCGCGACAGCCCGGGGGGCGTCGCCCGGGTCACCAGCGTCGTCGACCCCGCGGTCAACGAGATGGGCGGGCGGTACGTGTTCGTGCGGCCCGAGCGGCACGACCTCGAGGAGCTCGGCCGGATGGCCGACGCCGGCCAGCTCCGGGTCTCCATCGCCCGGGCGTTCCCGCTCGAGCGCACCGCCGAGGCCCACGACCTGGTGGCCGGCGGGCACGTGCGCGGGAAGGTCGTCGTCACGCTCCGCTGAGCGCACCCGGCGTGGCGGCCGGCGCTCCGGGTCGCGGCCTTCCGGGGTGCGCGGGCGCGGAGCAGCCTGCCCGCATGCCCGGGCCACGGCGTGCGCTGTCCCTGCTGGTCCCGCTGGTCACGGCGGTGGCGCTGGCCGGTGTCCCGGCGACGGCGGTCGCCGACACCGCGCCGGCGCGGGACACCGCGGCGCTGCAGGCCGCGCTGACCGACCTCGTCCAGCAGCCCGGCGGCCCGCCCGGGGCGGTGGTGACGCTGGGGCGCGACGGGGACCTCGACGTCCTCCCCGCCGGCGTGGCCGACCTCGCCACCGGGCGCCCGCCCGCGGCCGGGGACGCCGTGCGGGTCGCCAGCGTGGCCAAGGCGTTCAACGCCGCCACGGTGCTGGCCCTGGTGTCCCGCGGCGTCCTCTCCCTGGACGAGCCCGTCGGCACCTGGCGGCCGGACCTGCCGCCGGCCTGGCAGCCGGTCACCCTGCGCCAGCTGCTCGGGCACACCAGCGGCATCCCCGACTTCAGCCGGAGCGAGGCCTTCGCGGACGCGCTGCTGTCGTCGCTGCAGGACCCGCCGCCGCCGCGGGAGCTGCTGTCCTACGCCGAGGACGAGCCCCTGCTGTTCGCGCCGGGCTCGGAGTACCGGTACTCCAACTCCGACAACGTGGTGGCCGGCCTGGTGGTCGAGGCGGTCACCGGCCGTCCCTACGCCGAGGTGCTGGCCGCGCTGGTGCTGCGGCCCGCCGGCCTGACCGCCACGGGCCTCCCCGCCGGGCCGGACCTCCCGACCCCGTACCTGCACGGCTACGACGTCTCCGAGCAGCCGCCCGAGGACGTGAGCACGGCGATCGCCGCCGGCTGGTCGTGGGCCTCGGGCGGGGTCGTGTCCACCCCGGCCGACCTCGCCCGGTTCGTCGGCGTCCACGTCCGCGGCGACCTCACCGACCCGGCGACCCGGGCCGAGCAGTCCACCTTCCGGCCGGGGTCGTCGGAGCCGCCCGGCCCGGGGGAGAACTCCGCCGGCCTCGGGGTGTTCCGGTACGACACCCGCTGCGGCACCGTCTTCGGGCACACCGGCAACACCGCGGGCTACACCCAGTTCGCCGCCGCGACCGCCGACGGCGCGAGGACGGTCACCGTCTCGGTCACCGGGCAGCTCACGCCGGGCAGCGCGCCGGAGCTGTTCCCGCGGCTGCGCGCCGTGTTCGAGCTGGCCACCTGCGCGGCCGTCGCCGGACACCGGTGAGCCCGGTCCCCGGGCCGGCGCTACGTTCGCTCGGGTGAGCTGCGATCCACCGGTCGACGACGACGACGTCCCGCGGTTCTGGCGCGAGCTGGGCCTGCCCGGCCTGGTCGACGTGCACGTGCACTTCCTGCCGCCGCGGGTGCAGGCGAAGGTGTGGTCGTACTTCGAGGCGGCGGAGACGCACTACGGCACCGGGTGGCCGGTGCACTACGCGCTGCCCGAGGACGAGCGGCTCGCCGTCCTCGACCGGCTCGGCGTCCGTGCCTTCCCGACCCTGCCCTACCCGCACAAGCCGGGGATGGCCGCCTGGCTCAACGACTGGTCGTCGGGGTTCGCCGACGCGCACCCGCAGGTGCTGCGGTCGGCCACGTTCTTCCCGGAGCCGGAGGCGCCGCACTACGTCGCCGAGGCGCTCGACCGCGGGGTGCGGGTGTTCAAGGTGCACGTGCAGGTGGGCGCCTTCGATCCGCGCGACCCGCTGCTGGACCCGGTGTGGGCCCGGCTGGAGGAGACCGGCACCCCGGTCGTCGTCCACTGCGGCTCCGGCCCGCTGCGCGGCGAGCACACCGGCCCCGGGCCCGCCGCCGGCCTGCTCGAGCGGCACCCGCGGCTGCAGCTGGTGATCGCGCACCTGGGCATGCCCGAGTACCGGGACTTCCTCGACCTCGCCGAGCGGTACGAGCGGGTGCACCTGGACACCACGATGTTCGCCACCGACTTCACCGAGCGGCTCATGCCCTTCGACCGCGCCGACCTGCCGCGGCTGGCCGCGCTGCGGGAGAAGGTGCTGCTCGGCAGCGACTTCCCGTCCATCCCGTACCCCTACGCCGAGCAGCTGGCCGCGCTGTCCCGCCTCGACCTCGGCGACGACTGGCTGCGCGCGGTGCTGCACGACAACGGCGCCCGGCTGTTCGGGATCGGTGCCCGGTGATCCGGCTGACCGCCCCCGTCCTCGGCACGCCGGACCCGCGCGGGCTGGCCCGCTTCTACCAGCGGCTGCTCGGCTGGCCGGTCCGCGACGACGGGCCCGAGTGGGCCACGCTGCGCCCCGACGACGGCGGCACCGGCCTGTCCTTCCAGCTCGAGCGCGACCACGTGCCGCCGGTGTGGCCGCCGGAGCCGGGCACCCAGCAGGTGCAGGTCCACCTCGACCTGGAGGTCGACGACCTCGACGCGGCCTGCGCGCTCGCCGAGGAGGCCGGCGCCCGGCGGATCGGCGGCTACGACGACCCGCACGAGCTCGTGCGGATCTACGCCGACCCCGTCGGCCACCCGTTCTGCCTGTTCGTGCGGGTCTGAAACCGGTCGCCCGCGCCCGCGGAGCCCGCCTAGCCTGACCGCCCGTGACCGACGTGCTCCCCGCCGACGTGACCGGCCTGCCCGGCGGGCTGACCGCCCGCCCGCTCACCCTCGACGACGCCCCCGCCGCGGCCGACCTGCTCGCGGCCGCCGAGGCCGTCGACGACACCGGCGAGCACGAGGACGCCGGCGACCTGGCCGAGTGGTGGGGCCGCGAGCTGGTCGACCTGCCGTCCGACGGCCGGGCCGTGGTGACCGGGGACGGGCGGCTGGTGGCCTGGGCGACGTCGATCTCCCAGCGCGGCGGCCGCGAGGCGCTGCGCGTCTGGGCCGAGGGCCGGGTGCACCCGGACTGGCGCGGGCGCGGCATCGGCCGGGCGCTGGTCGACTGGCAGGTGCGCCGCGGCACCGCGCAGCACGCGGCGTTCGCCCCGCCCGGGCTGCCCGGCCGGCTCGTCGCCAGCGCCTGGCCCGCGATGACCTCGCTGGAGCGGCTGCTGCGGCGCCGGGGCTTCGCGGTCGAGCGGCTGTTCGCCGCGATGGAGCGCCCGCTGGACGAGCTGCCCGCCGTCGTCGTGCCCGCCGGGATCGAGCTGGCGCCCTTCACCTGGGACCGCGACGACGAGGTGCGCCGCGCGCACAACGCCGCGTTCACCGAGCACCACGGCTCCACCGAGCGCGACGAGACCGCCTGGCGCACCTGGTTCACCGGCGTGCGGGCGTTCCGGCCCGACCTGTCGGTGCTGGCGCTGGACGGCGACGGTGCCGTCGCCGGGTACGTCCTCGCCTACGTGTACGAGGCCGACACCCGCGCCACCGGGATCCCCACCGTCCACTTCGGCCAGATCGGCGTGCTGCCCGGCTCCCGCGGGCGCGGCGTGGCGGGCACGGCCATCGCCGCCGCGCTGGCCCGCGCCGCGGCCGACGGGTGCCGCGCGGCCCGCCTCGACGTCGACACCGAGAACACCACCGGCGCGTTCGCCCTCTACGAGCGCGTCGGCTTCCGGGTCGCCCGCACCCACCACGCCTGGGCGTTCCCGGTCCCGCCGGTCGCCGGCTGATGCGCCCGGCGCGGGAGGCGGACCTGCCGCTGGTCGAGGCGGCCGAGCGGGCCTACATCCGGGACGTCGAGCCCGCGCAGGAGGCGGCCTGGACCGCGGCGCTGGACCGCAACCGGGCGCTGTGGCGGGACGACCTGGCCCGCACCACCGTGCTCGAGGTGGACGGGGACCCCGCCGGGTTCGTGATGTGGACGCCCGACGACGGGGCCGGGCTGGTGGTGACCGTGCAGGTGCTGCCGCCGTACCGCCGGCGGGGCCACGGGCGGCGGCTGCTCGAGGCGTGCGCCGCCGACGCCGCGGCCGCCGGCCACGCCGAGGTCCGGCTCGGCGTGCACCGGGACAACCCGGCCCGCGCCCTCTACGAGACCGCGGGTTTCGTGCCGGCGGGGGAGGACGGCGAGTACCTGCTGTACCGCCGGGTGGCCCGGGCCGCTCGCTAGGGTCGCCGGCATGGTCACCGCCGATCAGCCCGTCCTCGACCCCGCCCTCGTCGGCCGCGCGCACCGCGCCGTCGAGCCGCTGCACAACCACGTGTACTTCGTGCCGGAGACCGATCAGCACCTGACGGCGATCGGCCTGCGGCCCGGGCGGATGGTCTACTTCGCCGGCCGCGCGGCCCCGATGGGCGCGGTCGGCCCGGGCGTGGTGACGGCGACCTTCTCCAACTTCTCCCCGAAGCTCGTGGCGCGGCACGTCCCGCGGGCGTGGACGCTGGCCTCGCCCGCGCAGGTCGTGGAGGCGCGCTCCGCCTCCGCCCGCGCCTCGCTGACCCGGCTGCTCGGCGGTGAGGAGGCCGCCGCCGCACCGGAGGTCACCGAGCTCGGCGACCTGCTCGCCGACGCGTGCTCGGTGCTCCCCGCCGAGGGACGTCCGCTGTACGCCGGCCACGCCGACCTGCCCTGGCCGGAGGACCCGGTCACCCGGCTCTGGCACGCCGCGACGCTGCTGCGCGAGTGGCGCGGCGACGGGCACGTCGCCGTCCTGGTCCACCACGGCCTGTCGGGCCTGGAGGCACTGGTCACCCACACCGCCACCGGCCGCGGGTTCCTGCCCGCGTCGGCGAAGGCCACCCGCGGCTGGAGCGACGAGGACTGGGCTGCCGCCGCCGCGCGCCTGGCCGACCGCGGCCTGCTCGACGGCGACCGGCTCACCGAGGCCGGTCAGCGGCTGCGCGCCGACCTCGAGGCCGAGACCGACGCCCTGGGGACCACGCCGTGGGCGCACCTGGGCCCGGAGCGCACCGCCCGGGTGGTCGAGCTGGGCAAGCGGATGTCGGCCACGCTCGTCGCCAACGGCGCCTACCCCTCCGGCGTCTTCGCCGGCCGGTGACCCCGCGGCTGCCCGAGGCGCCCGGCGAGGGGCCGACGGCGGACCTGCTGCGCGCCCGGCGCGGCGGCGTCCTCTCCACCCTCGACCGGCTGCTGCTGCACAGCCCGCCGGTGGCCGAGGGCTGGAACGCGCTGCTCGGCGCGCTGCGCGGCGGCACCACGCTCCCCGCCGACCTGCGGGAGCTGGTCGTCCTGCGGGTCGCCGTCCTCGCCGGCGCGGAGTTCGAGTGGGCCGCGCACGAGCCGATCGCCCGCCGCGCCGGGCTCACCGACCTGCACCTGCGCGTGCTGCGCGCCGACGACGCCACCGCCGAGCCGGTGTGGACGCCGGCGCAGGCCGCCGTGCTGGCGTTCACCGACGCCTCGGCCGGCGCTGTCACCGTCCCCGACCCGGTGTTCGCCGCGGTGCGTGAGCACCTCGACGACCGCGGGGTCGTCGAGCTCGCCGTGCTCGTGGGCGGCTACGCGATGGTCGCCCGGTTCCTCGTGGCTCTGGAGATCCCCCCGCCGGAGGGAGAGGTTCCGGGCTGACCCGGTTCTCCCTATCGTGTGCTGCAGGTCACACCCGGGGAGCTGCCATGACCACGACCGACCGTCCTCCGCAGCGCACCGACGTCGACGCCGCCTTCCGCGGCTCGGCCACCTACCGGAGCCTGGGGGAGCAGCAGCTCAGCCCCGCCGAGGAGCGCTTCGAGAAGGGCCGCCGGACCGTCGGGCTGTTCCTCGCCCCGGTCGTGACGATCGTCTTCGCGCTGCTCCCGCTGGACCTGCCCCGTGACCAGCACCTGCTCGCCGCGGTCCTGCTGGGCGTCATCGTCCTGTGGATCACCGAGCCGGTGCCGATCCCGGTGGGCGGCCTCATCGGCGTGGGCGCGATCGTCGTCCTCGGGGTGGTGCCGGCGGACGACGCGGTGGGGCCGCTCGGCTCGACGACGGTGTTCACCTTCATCGGCGCGTTCATCCTGGCCGCGGCCATGCTCAAGCACGGTGTCGCGCGGCGGTTCGCGATGGCGATCCTGTCGATGCAGTGGGTCGGCGCGTCGACGGCGCGGGTCGTCATCGCGTTCGGGCTGATCACGGCGGTGCTGTCGGCGTTCGTCTCCAACACCGCCACCGTGGCGATGCTGCTGCCCACGGCGATCGGCATCCTCTCGGTGATCGCCAAGCTGATGCAGGACAAGGAGCTGGTCCGGCCGGACTTCGACCCGTTGCGGCTGCGGGTCGGCGTCGCGCTGATGCTGATGCTGGCCTACGGCGCGAGCGTCGGCGGGCTGATCACCCCCGTCGGCACGCCGCCGAACCTGATCGGCCGCGGGCTGATCGAGGAGGCGACGGGGGAGCGGATCGGGTTCCTCGACTGGATGCTCATGGCGCTGCCGATCTGCGCGCTGATGTTCGTGGCGCTGGCCGCGGTCCTGCTGCTGCTCAACCGGCCGGAGATCAAGCGGATCGAGGGCGTGCACGAGTACGTGCGGCAGGAGCGCGCCCAGCTCGGTCCCGTCTCGCGGGCGGAGAAGAACACGCTGATCGCCTTCGGCATCACCGTCGCGTGCTGGATCTTCCCCGGCGTCATCGCGCTCGTCGCGGGCACCGACTCCGACGTCTACACGACGATCAGCGACCGCATGGACGAGGGCATCATCGCCGTCCTCGGGGCGTCGCTGCTGTTCCTGCTGCCCACCGACTGGAAGCGGCGGGAGTTCACCCTCAACTGGTCCGACGCCGCCAAGATCGACTGGGGCACGATCCTGCTGTTCGGCACCGGGATCATCTTCGGCTCGCTGCTCGCCGACACCGGCCTGGCCGAGACGATCGGCAACAGCTCCGCCGACTGGCTCGGCCTGACCAGCACCTTCGCGATTACGGTCTTCGCGGTGATCCTGGCGATCATCATCAGCGAGACGACGTCGAACACCGCCTCCGCCGCGGTCGTCGTGCCGATCATCATCCCGGTGGCCGTGGCCGCGAGCATCAACCCGTTCGTGCCCGCCCTGGCGGCGACCTTCGCGGCGTCCTTCGGGTTCATGCTGCCGGTGTCGACGCCGCAGAACGCGATCGTCTACGGCTCCGGCGTCGTGCCGATCACCAAGATGATCCGCTCGGGGATCTCCTTCGACGTCCTGGGCGCACTGCTGATCGTGGTCCTGCTGCCGGTGATGGTGGACCTGGTGCTCTCGGTCTGACGAGTGAACGGAGAGGGAACTCTCCCTCTCCGGGGAGCCCTCCCGCGCGGGGACGTGTCACGATGGACGACGGCCCGCGGGATGCCGGGCGCCGGTCGACGGGGAGGAGGGCGAGCCATGCGCAGCGAGCCCCCCAGTCCCAGTCCCGAGGCCCTCCCCGCCTAGGTCCCGGTCGCGCCACGCGCGCCGGGGCAGCGCTCGCGTGGAGGGCCTCCGCTGAGTCCCGCCACCCAGCGTCCCCCCGGAGCCCCGTCATGGCCGACCGTCGCCTCGCGCCCCTCACCGCCCTGTCCACCCTCGGCCGCCGCCCGCGGCCGCAGGTCCTGCGGCCGGTGCCGCCCCCGCAGCCGGCGCCACCGCAGCCCGAGCGCCAGTCGCGCCTGGTCGACAACGCCGTCTACGCGAGCGGCCGGCGCATCGCCACCCCGCCGTCGGCGGAGGAGAGCCACGACTGGCTGACCGAGGGCTTCGACGACCGGCTGGTGTGGCTGGGCCTCTACCGGCCCGAGCCCGCGGAGCTGGGGGAGCTGGCCGAGCAGTACGACCTGCCCGACCTCGCCGTCGAGGACGCGATCCAGGCCCACCAGCGGCCCAAGTTCGAGCGCTACGGCGACACGCTGTTCGTCGTCCTCAAGGCCGCGCGCTACCTGGACGCGGCCGAGGAGGTCGAGTTCGGCGAGCTGCACCTGTTCCTCGGCCGGCAGTTCGCGATCACCGTCCGGCACGCCGAGTCGCCGGACCTGGCCCGCGTGCGGCGGCGGCTGGAGAGCGAGCCGGCGCTGCTGGCCAAGGGCAGCGAGGCGGTGCTGTACGCGATCCTCGACGCCGTCGTCGACGGGTACTCGCCGGTGGTCGCGGGCCTGGCCAACGACATCGACGAGATCGAGACCGAGGTCTTCCGCGGGGACCCCGGCGTCTCGCGGCGCATCTACGAGCTGTCGCAGGAGGTCCTGGAGTTCCAGCGGGCCGCCCAGCCGCTGACCGGGATCCTCGCCGCCATCACCGCGGGGTTCGACAAGTACGGCGTCGACGAGGAGCTGCGCAGCTACCTGCGGGACGTCGCCGACCACGTCACCCAGGTCAACGAGCGCATCGAGGCCTTCCGGCTGCAGCTGCGCGACATCCTCACGGTGAACGCGACCCTGGTGGCGCAGCGGCAGAACGACGAGATCCGCGAGCTGACCGAGGCCTCGATCGCGCAGGGCGAGGAGGTCAAGAAGATCTCCGCCTGGGCGGCCATCCTGTTCGCCCCGACGCTGGTGGGCACGGTCTACGGGATGAACTTCGACGACATGCCCGAGCTGTCGTGGCACCTCGGCTACCCGTTCGCGCTGGTGCTGATGCTGGGCGTGAGCCTGACGCTGTACGCCGTGTTCAAGCGCCGCGACTGGATCTGACGACCGTCACCGCCTGTTGATCATCGGCCGCGTGCACGACGACACGCCGTCGCCCGGCGTGTCGGGCGGCAGTCATCCGATGATCAACGCGCCGGGACGCCGAGGGAACAACCCGGTGGCCGACCCGGTTACGATGGGTGCACAACTACACAGGGGGTGAATGGTCTCGACTGCGGTCGGGTGACCAGGGGAAGCGAGCCGAGGAAGCCGACGATGAGCTCGTTAACCACGCGTCGGAAACAACACAAGCGCCGACAAGAGTCAGCGCGCGTACGCCCTCGCTGCCTGATCAGCGAAGGTGACGCTGTCAGCCCGGGTTCCGTCATCGGCCCGGAGTCTGGCATCAGCTAGATGACTCACCGTGCGTGCCGGTCGCGGGCGTGCACGGGACACCTCACAGCGACTGGGCCCGTCATCCCGACGTGTTCGTGCGATCGGGAGGGTCGAGCAGAGGCAGAGCGGACTGCGCTCGGAGAAGCCCTGGTGATGCGTCGCAGGACGCGGGTTCGATTCCCGCCACCTCCACCCACCCCGAGGCCCTGGCGAAGAGCCGGGACCCGCTCGGCGAAGAGGCCGGGGCCACCGCCACGGCGGTGGCCCCGGCCTCTTCGCCTGCACTCACGTACTCGACCACCCGCTCCAGCGTTCGACGCTGACGACGACCAGCGGCCCGCACGGCGGCTGGTCGCGGTACTGGGGATGCCGATCGACGAGCGCGGCCAGGCCCGGGTGGCCGGTGCCCGGATCGTCGATGACGACGCCGATGCCGTCGGCGCGCACCCACCAGAGCCGGCTCCAGTCCTCCTCGTAGTGGTCGACCAGCAGGGCACACCGGGGCTCGTGGCGCAGGTCGGTCAACCGCTGCAGCTGTGTCGTCCGCTTGGGTTTGGCGTCGACGGCCAGCCAGACGGTGTCGGCGGACGCCGCGAACACGACCGGGACGAGGTGCGGAGCGCCGTCCGGGCGGACGGTGGCCAGGCGAGCGACGGCGGCGGAGGCGAAACGCTCGCGCAGCTCCGCTGTCCGCACCGGTCGGTCAGCCGCTGACGGCAGTCGTCGAGCGACCGGCGACCGCCTCCGGTACGGCGTCCCGCCCGACGGGCGGTGCCGGCGGTGCGAGCTGCTGCCGGACCACCACGGGTCCGGCCGGCGGCCCCCCGAGGACGAGGGGCCCTGGTGGGTGCCGGGGAGCCGCCCTACGTTCGAGGCGGCCGAGGAGGCGGCCACCGAGCGCGACCACCGGAGGCGTCCCGTGGACAGCCCCTACCGAGGTCAGGACGACGTCCACGTCCTGCCCACCAACATCTCCCTGCCGGGGGTCGGCGTCCTCCCGATCAACGCCTACCTGATCACGTCCGAGGAGCCGGTCCTCATCGACAGCGGCATCGCCGTCGACGCGGACCAGTTCCTCGACGCGGTCGGCTCGATCATCGACCTGCGGACCCTGAAGTGGGTGTGGCTCACCCACGACGACGCCGACCACACCGGCAACATCCAGCGGATCATGGAGGCGGCGCCGAACGCCCGGCTGGTCACGCACGGGTTCGCCGCCCTGCGCATGTCGACGTGGTGGCCGGTCCCCATGGAGCGGGTGCACGCCATCCGGGCCGGTGACGAGATCCACGTGGGGGACCGCACGCTCACCGCGGTCGCCCCGCCGCTGTTCGACAACCCGATGTCCCTCGGCGTCCTGGACCGGTCCACCGGGGCGCTGTTCACCGTCGACGCCTTCGGGGCGCTGCTCCCGGAGCCCACGCAGGACGCGTCGGACGTGTCCCCGGAGGCCCTCGCCGGCGGCATGATCGGCTGGGCCACGTCGGACTCGCCCTGGGTGCACCTCACGGACGAGGTCCAGTTCGGCCGGGTCCTCGACCGCGTCCGGCAGATCCAGCCCCGGCGGATCTTCTCCTCGCACCTCCCCGTCGCGAGCGGGACGGAGTTGGAGGAGTTCCTCCGTGTGCTGGCGCAGGTCCCCACCGCCGAGAGGTTCGTGCCACCGGACTCCGAGCAGTTCGCCGACATGATCAAGGCCATGGCGGAGATGCAGCGCGCCGGCGAGCAGGTCCCCGCGACCCCGACGGTGGCCGGCCCGCCGGCGCCGGGCGTGACCCCGCCGGCGCCGCGACGACCGAGCTCACCGGCGGGCGAGACCGTCCGGAGCCCGTAGCGGCACCCCCGGGGGTCCCGCGGCCGCGGGACCCCCGGTGACACCTCAGGCGGTGACCAGGTCACGCCGCCCGGGCGCCTGCGCCGGGGCCGTGCGGAAGCCGCGGGCGATGAGGTAGACCGCCAGGCCCATCTCCCACACGGTGACCGGGACGGCGCAGAGGAAGCCCCACACCGAGACCTGCTCGTAGACGCCGAACAGCACGGCGGTGGACGAGAGGAACACCAGCGGCCCGCCGACCAGGCCGGTCACCGCGATCCACCGGGGCGCCAGGCGGCCCCGGTGCACCAGCGCGGCCAGCAGCAGCGTGTTGACGCCGATGACCAGGCCGGGGCCGACGAGGAACGTCGCGTCGTGCAGGGCCACCAGCCCGCGGGCGACGGCGACGGACGACGCGTCGTCCCCGGCCGACCGGAGCGCGACCACCGCGAGCACGCTGACGATCCCCACGACGATCACCGCCGCCTCGAGCAGCCGCCCGCACACGTAGCCGAGGGCCAGGGCCCGGCCGTGCCGCTCGATGACCGGGTACGCCGCGACCGCGGTGCCGATGCAGGCCGCGGCCAGCACGACCTCCAGCAGCGCGCCCCAGCGCACCTGCGTGTCCGCGCCCGCACCCAGCACGTAGGCCGGGTCGCCGAGCAGCGGCTGGTACAGCGCCAGCGCCGCGATCGCGCTGACCGCGGCGACCAGGAAGAACACGCCCGTGACGACGGCGGCTCCGCGGGACTCCCTCATGACTCTGTCTCCTCCGAGATGGTGGTGTACGGCGTACACCGACGGCGTGGACGTTAAGGTGTACGCCGTACACCCGTCAAGCAGGGAGGGGTCGGATGGCACGGGAGCCCCTGAACCGGGCGCGGGTCCTCGCGGCCGCGGTGGCGCTCGCCGACGAGGCGGGCCTGGGTGCGGTGAGCATGCGGCGGCTGGCCCAGGAGCTCGGCGTCGTCCCCATGGCGCTGTACAAGCACGTCGCCGACAAGGACGAGCTGCTCGACGGGATGGTCGACGTCGTCATCGGGGAGTTCGAGGAGCCCGCCCCCGGGGCGGACTGGCGCGCCGCGGTCCGGCAGCGGCTGCTCTCCGCCCGCCGGGCGGTGCTGCGGCACGCCTGGGCGCGGAAGGCGATCGAGTCGCGCACCCACCGGACGCCCGCCGTCCTCGGCCACATGGACGCCGTCGCCGGCACCTTCCGGGCCGGGGGGTTCTCCGTCGACCTCACCCACCACCTCATGCACGCCCTCGGCAACCGCATCTGGGGCTTCAGTCCCGAGCTGTTCGAGGAGCCGCGCGACGACGACGCGCCCGAGCCCACGCCGGAGGAGCGGCAGGCGGTGGCCGCGGAGTTCGCGCGGCGGTTCCCGCACGTGCTGGAGATCGCCACGGCGGCCACCGGTGGCGACCTGTCCGCGGTCGGGCAGGGCTGCGACGAGGACTTCGAGTTCGCCTTCGCCCTCGACCTGCTGCTCGACGGCGCCGAGCGGCTGCGCGCGCGGGGCTGGCGCAGCTCCCCGTCCTGACGGGCGCGCGGCGGCTCAGACGGCGAGGAGCTGGTGGACCAGCCGGATCGCGATCGAGCCCTCGCCGACGGCGGAGGCCACGCGCTTGACCGACCCGTGCCGGGCGTCGCCGGCCGCGAGGACGCCCGGGAGGCTGGTCTCCAGCGGCAGCGGGGGACGGCCGAGGGCGCGGACGGCGCCGGCGCTCACGTCCGGCCCGGTCACGACGAAGCCCGCGGGATCGCGCTCGACGGCCGGGGGCAGCCACTCGGTGTGCGGCCGGGCGCCGATCATGAGGAAGAGCGCCTGGGCGCTCACCGTCTCCTCCGCGCCGCTCGCGCGGTCCCGCAGCACGAGGTGGTCGAGCCGGCCGTCGCCGCCCCCGCCGACGACCTCGGTGCCGGTCCGCACCTCGACGCCGGGCGTCCCCTCGACCTGGCGCGCGAGGTAGTGCGACATCCCGGCGTCGAGCGACGCGGCCCGCACCACGAGCGTGACCCGCTCCGCGAAGCGGGCCAGGTGCAGCGCCGCCTGCCCGGCGGAGTTGGCGCCCCCGACGACGTAGACCTCCTCGCCCGCCACCAGCGGGGCCTCCGACGCCGCGGCGCCGTAGGAGACGCCGGCCCCGCGCAGCGCCTCCAGCGACTCCACCCCGAGGCGCCGGTAGCTGGCGCCGGGCGCGAGGACCACCGCGCGGGCCACCACGACCCCGCCGGTGTCGAGCGAGACGACGATGCCGTCGGGCTCGTGCGCGAGGTCGGTGACCTCCTGCATGAAGGCGAACCGGGCGCCGAACAGCCACGCCTGCTCGTAGGCGCGGCGCGCCAGCTCCCCGCCGGTCACGCCGCGGGGGAAGCCCAGGTAGTTGCGGATCGCCGAGCTGGAGGTCGCCTGGCCGCCGATGCTGCCGGAGTCGACGACGATCGTGCGCAACCCCTCGGAGGCGCCGTAGACGCCGGCGGACAGGCCGGCCGGCCCGCACCCGACGATGACCAGGTCGTAGCGGTCACCGGACGGGTCGATCGCCGTCCCCGCCGACCGCGCGATGTCGAGGTCGGTGGGGTCCTCGAGCACCGTCCCGTCGGGCATGACCAGCAGCGGCAGCCTCCGCCGCTCCCGGTCGGCCAGCAGGGCGCGGCCCTCGGCGGAGTCGGCCAGGCAGAAGCGGTGCGGCATCGCGCAGCGGCCGAGCACCTCCCGCAGCTCGTAGGCCCGGCCGCTCCAGGTCTCGCCGACGACGTCGATCGTGTGCGGCGCGCGGCGCCGCGTCTGCGCCCACGCCAGCAGGAAGCCCGACACGGCCTGGTGGAACTGCTCGTCCGGCGGCGGCGCGGGGCGCACCAGGTAGTGGTCGATGCGGCCGCGGGCGATCGCCTCGAGGACCGCGTCCCCGGTGCCCGGGGTCCCGACGTGCGCCCACGGGACGAGCAGGGCCCGCTCGGCGTGCGGGAACCGGCCGCGCACCTCCGCCAGCAGCTCCGTTCCCGGGGCACCGGACACCGTCTCGCCCGCGAGCACCAGGGCGACCTCCTCGCCGGCCCCCGCGAGCTCGTCCAGCAGGGCGAGCGCCTCGTCCGCCGACCCCCGGCACTGCACGCGGTAGTCCCGCTCGTACCGGCTGCGCAGTTCCCGCCCGACGGCCTCCAGCAGGGCCGGGTCGTCGTCGACGGCGATCAGCACCGGACCGCTCATGCGCGCGCAGCGTAGGGAGCCGGCACCACCCGGCCCAGGGTCGAGGGACCCGGGACCGGCCCGGGTCACCCGTGCGGCGGGGTGAGCCGGCGCGGCAGGCAGGCGTTGGTCAGCCCCGCGCCGTGCAGCTGGGGGTAGGTGGCCGCGCACCAGGCCTCGACGTCGGCCCGGCCGCCGAACGCGGCGTCGACCACGGTGATCCAGTACGGGTCGCCGTCGGGTGCGGTGGAGCGCCGGCCGAAGTCGGTGCCCTGCAGCACGTACAGCGCCGACGGGTCGGTCACCGTCGCGAGCCCCGCCCGGCTCTCGGCGAGGACGTCGACGGCGGAGAAGGTGTGCGAGCCGTCCTGCGCGGTCTGCAGCGGGTCGGTGATGCCGACGTCCTTGGACGCGAGCTGGGCGACCCACCGGCCGTCCAGCGGGACCCGGGCCAGCGACTCCTCGCGCAGCGCCGCGAGCTCGGCCAGCGCGCGGGCCTCGGCGTCGGGCTCCCCGGCGTCCTCCCGCGGCTCGGCGGCCGCGGCGGTGCTCGGCGCGGGCTGCTCCGCGCCGGCCGCGCACGGCGGCAGGTCGCCGGGCGCCGGGTCGGGCGTGCACGGGCCGGTGTCGACGCGGGCGGCGACGCCGGTCCACCACGAGGTGGTGCCCATCGCGCCGGCCCACGACAGGGAGACGTGCACGTGGTCGGTGTGCGGGCTGGCCCCGTCGTACGGCTGCCACCCCCGGGCCGGCGACCAGATCTCGCGGTCCCAGATGACGTACATGACGCCGAGCCGCCGCGCCGCCCACGCGGACTCGCCGGAGGGTCCGGGCGCGGTCAGCCACGCCAGGAACTCCTCGGCGACCGCCCGCTGCGCCGGCACGCCCGCGTCGAGCATCCAGTCGAGCGCGCGGCCCTCCTTGTGCTCGCTCGGCCCACCGACGGCGCACTCGCGGGAGATGCCGACGCTGCCGGTGCCGTAGTGGGCCAGCAGCGCGTCGGCCAGGTCGCGCGCGCCCGGCTTGGGCGCGGGGTCGCAGACCGCCTGGGCGACGTAGGGGGCCGGCGCCTCGACCGCCGGTGGCGCGGCCGCCGGGGGCGTCGGTCCCGTCGCGGCGGCGGAGGCGGGGGACGCGGGCAGCAGCGCCGCCAGGCCGGAGGCGAGGACGGTGCCGACCAGCGTGCGGCGGCGGGGCAGCGGGGTCGGGCGCACGGCGTCCTCCGCGGTCTCGGGAGTCCGGCGCGGCTCATCCCAGGGGGACGACGCGGCGGCGGTCCAGCCCCCGAGCCGCCCCGGTTCCGGCTCCGCGGCGTGGCGGCACGCGCCGCGAGCGCCACGCCCGGCGGGCTCAGGCGTCGACGGTGGGCGACCGGCCGCGCAGCGTGTCCAGCGACCGGTACATGCCGACGGCGACCGCGCCGAGCGCGACGAACCCCTCGTCGTCGGCCGCCGCCGACTCGCGGAGCAGCGCGGTGAGCCGCCGCAGCGCGGCACCGGCCTCGCGGACCGCGTCGTCCCCGCCGTCGGTGGACCCGGCGGCGCGCAGCACCCGGGCGAGGCCGTCGAGCGCGTCGGCGAGCAGCCAGCCGGTGCCGCCGTCGACGCGGTCGATGCCGCGGCGGTCCGGGGGGAGGTGGGCCACGAGCGTGGTCAGGTCGTCGACGAGGACGGCGACCCGGTCGAGCGCCCGCGACTCCTGCCGGACCCGCGCGGCGGTGCCGCCCCAGCGCCGCGCCCGCGGGTTGGCCAGCCGGGCGCGCTCGACCACGGCCTCGGCCGCGCGCATCCGGTCCAGCGCGGCGTCCAGGTCCCGCCGGGGCCGCACCCACTCGCCCGGCGCCGGGAGCGCGCCGCCCCGCAGCCCGCCGGCGATGCCGTGCAGGTGCCGGGCCAGCAGCGCCCGCGTGGTCGCGATCGCCCGGACGGCCGCGGTGAGCTGCATCGGCGGGAACAGCACGGTGGTGACCATGACGCCGATCGCCGCCCCGAGCAGGGTCAGCCCGGCGTAGGCGGCGGCGTAGCGCGCGGGGTCGGCCGCCGTCCCGACGGTGAGCATGAGGACGGCGGCGAAGCTCACCCAGCTCGCGTGCTCCTGCAGCACCCGCCACTGCTCGACGCCGATCGCCAGCGCGACGATCAGCGCGATGGTGAGCGCGCCGGGCAGCGCCTGCTCGGTGAGCCGGTGGACCGTGACGCCGAGGCCGAAGCCCAGGAGGATGGCCAGCACCGTCCGCCAGGCCGCGGCGGCGGAGTCGGCCACCGTCGGGTGCACGGCGATGACCGCGCCGAGCGGCGCGTAGTACGCGTACTGGGTGAACGGCGGCGGCAGCAGGACCGCCACCTGCCAGGCGAGCGCGGCGGCCAGCGCCGCCCGCACCGCACGCTGCACCCAGGGCCGGCGCAGCAGCTCACGCGTCCGGGCCCCCGCCCCCGGCGTCCGCACCGCGGTGCGGCTACCCGCCCGGCCGCGCCCGGGCGGCGGGCTCGGCGCCGTCGCCCGCGGGCGCGTGCCCGGCCGTGTCGCCCACGGGCGCGTGCCCGGCCGTGTCCTCGACCGTGTTCCCGGTGACCCGCACCGACGGGACTCCCGGCGCCCCCTCCCCGCCGGCCTCCACGACCAGCGCGAAGTCCTCGCCGTGCCGGCTGATGCCGTCGACGACGGCCTGCTCGACCGCCTCCGCGGCGTAGGTGCGGCGCAGCACCATGGGGTCGGTGCGCACGTCCTTGGCGAGCGCGACGGCCAACCCGACCATGACCAGCGCGAAGGGCAGCGCCGCGATGATCGTCAGGTTCTGCAGGCCGGTGAGCGCCTCGCCGCCGCCCACCAGCAGCATCACCGCCGCGACGGCGCCCATGACCACGCCCCAGAACACCACCGTCCCGCGGCGGGGCCTGAGCGTGCCGCGCTCGGACAGCGAGCCCATGACGATCGAGGCGGCGTCGGCCCCGGAGACGAAGAAGATCGCCACCAGCACCACGACCAGCACCGTCGTGGCGGTGACCAGCGGGTACTGCTCCAGCACCCCGAACAACTGCCCCTCCGAGGTGGCCTGCCCGGCGACGTCCGCGCCGGACCGCTGCGCGGCGATGCCGGCCCCGCCGAAGACGGCGAACCACACCAGGCTCACGCCGCTGGGCACCAGCAGGACGCCGGTGACGAACTGGCGGATGGTGCGGCCGCGGCTGATCCGGGCGAGGAACAGCCCGACGAACGGCGTCCACGAGATCCACCACGCCCAGTAGAAGACCGTCCAGCCGCGCAGCCACTCCGCCGTCGCCGGGCCGCCGCTGGCCTCGGTGCGGGCGGCCATCTGCGCGAGGTCGGCGACGTAGCTGCCGACCGCTCCGGGGACCAGGTTGAGGATCAGCACGGTCGGTCCGGCCACGAAGACGAACAGCGCCAGGACGACGGCGAGCACCATGTTGACGTTGGACAGCCACTGGATGCCCCGGGCGACGCCGGAGACCGCGGACGCGACGAACGCCGCGGTCAGCACCGCGATGATCCCGACCAGGACGCCGTTGCCCACGTCGCCGGCCCAGCCCAGGATCTCCACGCCGCTGCCGATCTGCAGCGCGCCCAGGCCGAGGGAGGCCGCCGAGCCGAACAGCGTGGCGAAGATGGCCAGGACGTCCACGACCCGGCCCGCCCAGCCCTCGGTGCGGCGCCGGCCGAACAGCGGCTCGAACGCCGCGCTGACCAGCGTCCGGCGGCCGCGGCGGAACGTGCCGTAGGCGATGGCCAGCCCCACCACGGCGTAGATCGCCCAGGGGTGCAGGGTCCAGTGGAACAGGGTCGTGGCCATGGCGGTCTGCACGGCCTCGGGGGTCTCGCCGGCCACCGTGCGCGGTGGCGGGGTGACGTAGTGCGCGAGCGGCTCGGCGACGCCGTAGAACATCAGCCCGATGCCCATCCCCGCGCTGAACATCATCGCGACCCACGAGACGGTGCGGAACTCCGGCGCCTCGTCGTCGCGGCCGAGCGGGATGCGGCCGTACCGGCTGGCCGCCAGCCACAGCACGAAGACGACGAACGCCGAGGCCAGCGTCACGAACAGCCAGCCGAGGTTGGACTCGATCCAGACCAGCGCGCTGCTGCTGGCCGAGCCCAGGCCGCTCGGGCTCACGAACCCCCAGGCGACGAACGCCAGGGCCAGCACCGCGGCGACGGTGAAGACGACGCGGTCGAGCCGGGCGCGCGCGTCGGCCGCCGGGAGAGGCGGCTCGGCGATGGCGGGGTGCGGGTCGGTGGGGAGCGGGGCGACGGCCGGTGCGGCCGCCCCTCCGTCGGGGTGTCCGGGCGGTGCGGTGGGGCTCACTGGTCTGCGTCCGCGCACGCGCGGACGACCCTCCGTTCGGTCGACTGCTGGGGGACCGCGTCCCCGGCGGGCAGGAGTGCGCGCACGGTCAGCACGCAGGCCCGCGCTCCCAGCCTCGGTGCACCCCGCCGGAGCCGCAATCCGGGACCGGCGCCGCCGGGCGGGATGACACGACCGGGGTGCCGGGTTGTTGAACCCGCAAGCACATCGGCCCCTGCACGAGGAGAGCGCCCGCATGACCACCTACGCCGTCACCGGAGCCACCGGCCACCTCGGCCGCCGCGCCGTCGACGAGCTGCTCGACCGCGGCGTCCCGGCGTCCGACGTCGTCGCCGTCGTCCGCCGTCCCGAGGCCGCCGCCGAGCTGGCCGGCCGCGGCGTGCAGGTCCGCCACGGCGACTACTCGCGGCCGGACACCCTACCCGCGGCCCTGGCCGGCGTCGACCGGCTGCTGCTGGTCTCCGGCAGCGAGCCGGGGCAGCGGGTCGCCCAGCACCAGGCCGTCGTCGAGGCGGCGGTGGCCGCCGGGGTGCAGCGGATCGTCTACACGTCGATCGCGCACGCCGACACCTCGGCCAACCCGCTCGCCCCCGAGCACCGCGGGACCGAGGAGGTGCTGCTCAAGGCGGACGTCCCGGCGACCGTCCTGCGCAACAGCTGGTACCTCGAGAACTACACCGCGCAGCTCGACCGGTACCTCGCCACCGGCGAGATCGTCGGCGCCGCGGGGGAGGGCCGGGTGTCGATCGCCCCGCGCGCGGACTACGCCGTCGCCGCCGCGGCCGCGCTGCTGGCCGACGAGGAGGGCACCGTCGTCCTCGAGGTCGGCGGACCCGGCGTGACCCTCGCCGAGCTCGCCGCCGCCGTCACCGAGGCCACCGGGACGACGGTCCGCTACCGCGACCTCCCGGCCGACGAGCTCGTCGCGACCCTGCAGGGCGCCGGCCTCGACGCCGGCACCGCCGGGTTCGTCGCCGCCATCGACACCTCCATCGCGAACGGCGATCTCGACACCGGCGACGCCGACCTCGCCGCCCTGCTCGGCCGGCCGGTGACCCCGCTCGCCGACGCCGTCCGCGCCGCCCGCGCCTGAGCCGCGCGGCCGCCCGGGTCACTCCCCGGGCGGCCGCGGGCGTGTCCGCGTGTCCCGGTCATTCCGCGGGCACCGAGTGGTGCTCGTGGGTGACCAGCCAGCGCCCGTCCACCCGGCGCAGGCCCACGGTCAGCCGCACCTCGAAGCCCTCGGTGCCCGCCGCGCCGATCCGGAGCAGGCCGTGCGCGAACGCGACGCCGTCCCCGGCCACCACGGTCAGCCCGGAGACGTCGAACAGGCCCTCGCCCTGGGCCTCCCAGAACAGCCGCCACTGCCGCAGGTAGCTGTCGATCCCGGTCACCACCATCGGCGGCGGGACGTCGAACAGCACGACGTCGCCGGTGTGCACGGCCACGACCGCGTCGACGTCGGCGCGCCGCACGGCCCGTGCCCACGCCTCCAGCACCCGGCGGACCTGCAGCTCGTCGGAGTCCATGCGGGGCAGACCGGGCCGGGCCCCCGGTCTCATCCCCCGGGGTGAGGTCCGCCGCCCGGCTGCACACGGCCTGCGCCGGTGCCGAAGACCGGGACGTGAACCCGATCGCGTGCCGCGCCGTGGCGCAGGCCGGCCTGGTCGCGGCCACCGCCTCGGCCGACGACGAGCGCCCCTGGCCGCTGTTGCTGGTGGCCGGCTGGCACACCACCGCCACCGACCTCGTGCTGTCCGACGCCCGGCTGGCCGAGGAACTCGCCGCCCTGCCGGCCTGACCGTGTCCCGGCCCCGCCGGGGTCGTTGAGCCTCCCGTGATCCCGGACAGCGCCCGCACGGCCGCCCGCCGCGCCGAGGACGTGCTGGCCTGGGCCCCGAGCGGCCGGATCGCCGTCCCGCTCATCGTCGCGCTGGTCGTCGTCGCCGACCTGGTCGGCGTCGGCACCGTCACCCTGCTGCTGCTCGGCGTCTCCGACGACGGGGACGACGCCGGCCGCGGTCCCACCCTGCTCGCCGCGCTGGCCTACCTGCTCGTCGCGCTGCCCGTGGCCACCCTCGCCGGACTGCGCCGGCAGCGGGCCACCACCGCCTGGCTGCTCGCCGGCCGCGACCCCACCCCGGCCGAGGCCGCCCGCGCGCTGCGGCTGCCGGTGGACGCCGCGCTCATCGCCGCCGTCGTGTGGCTGGCGGGGGCGGTCCTCGCCGGCGCCGTCGCGGCGGTCACCTTCCCCGACCCGCTGGTCGGCCTGCGGGTCGGCGTCGTCGCGCTGCTCGGCGGCGCCGTCACCGCCGGTGTGGTGTACCTGCTCGTCGCCCGCGCCGCCCGCGCGCTGACCACCCGCGCGCTGGCCGCGCACCCGCCCGCCGGCCGGCTCGCCCTCGGCGTCCGCCCGCGCCTGCTGCTCACCTGGGGGCTGACCAGCGCGGTCCCGCTGCTCGGCGTGGTGCTGCTGTTCGCCGACCCGAGCAACCCCGGCGGGCCCGGCCGCACCGCCGTCGTCTTCCTCGCCGTCGTCGCCGTGCTGGTCGGCGGGCTGGCCACCCTGCTCACCGCCCGCGCGGTCGGGCAGCCGCTGCGCGACCTGCGGCAGGTGGTGCAGCGGGTCGGCGCCGGGGACTACACCGCGAGCGTCACCGTCGACGACGCCGGCGAGATCGGCCTGCTGCAGGAGGGCGTCAACACGATGGCCGCCGGCCTCGCCGAGCGGGAGCGGCTGCGCGACCTGTTCGGCCGGCACGTCGGGACGACGGTCGCCGCGCGGGCGCTGGCCGAGGGCGCCTCGCTGGGCGGGGAGCTGCGGCCGGTGGCGGCGCTGTTCGTCGACGTCGTCGGGTCGACCGCGCTGGTGCGGCGCACCGGCCCGGAGGGGATGGTCGGCCTGCTCAACCGGTTCTTCGCCGTCGTCGTCGACGCGGTCGAGGCCGAGGGCGGGCTGGTGGACAAGTTCGAGGGCGACGCCGCGCTGTGCGTCTTCGGCGCGCCCACCGGGCACCCCGACGCCTCCGGCGCCGCGCTGCGCGCCGCCCGCCGGATCTGCGACGACGTCGCGCGCGCCGGGGAGGTCGACGTCGGCGTCGGCGTGGCCTGCGGGCCGGCGTGGGCCGGGCAGGTGGGCACCGCCAGCCGGCTGGAGTACACCGTCATCGGCGACCCGGTGAACGAGGCCGCCCGGCTCACCGAGCTGGCCAAGGACCGGCCGGGGCGGGCGGTGGCCAGCGAGGCCGCGGTCCGGGCCGCCGGCGGCGGCGAGGCCGCCCACTGGGTGCCCGACGCGGAGGTGGAGCTGCGCGGCCGCGGCGAGCCGACCCGCACCTACGTCCGCGCGAACACCTGACCGTCGGGGCCGTGCGAGCGGACGACGACGAGCACGTCCTCGCTCTGCAGCGTGCCGATCAGCGGGTCGTCGAAGCGCAGCGTGCGCCCGCCGCGGGTCACCGACAGCACGATGTCGCGCAGGTCGCGCGGGCCCAGGCCGACCTCGCCGGAGGTCACCGTGCGCTGGGAGAGGTCCAGCCCCTGCCCGCCGGTGAGCAGGTCCTCGACGACGGACACGACCCGCGGGCTGTCGGTGGACAGGCCCAGCAGCCGGCCCGACGTCGCCGAGGTGGTGATGACGGTGTCGGCGCCGGACTGGCGCAGCAGCTGCGCGTTCTCCTCCTCGCGCACGGAGGTGGTAATCGGCACGCTCGGGTTGAGCTGCCGGACGGTGAGGGTGATCAGCACCGAGGCGTCGTCCCGGTTGGCCGCCACGATCACCGCACGGGCCCGCTCGACGTGCGCGCGGCGCAGCACGTCGGTGCGCCCGGCGTCGCCGACGATGCCGGTGAGGCCGATCGAGTTGGCCTCGTCGATGGCCCGCTGGTCGCCGTCGACGATGACGATGTTCTCCAGCGGAGTGCCGGTGGCCCGCAGCGAGCGGACGGCGCTGCGGCCCTTGGTGCCGTAGCCGCACACGATGACGTGCTGACGCACGCGGGACCTCCAGCGTCGGATCCGGAACTCCTCGCGCGAGCGCGCGGTGAGCGCCTCGAGCGTGGTGCCGATGAGGACGATCAGGAACATGACGCGCAGCGGCGTGATGAACAGGATGTTCACCAGCCGCGCGCCCTCGGTGATCGGCGTGATGTCGCCGTAGCCCGTGGTCGAGAGCGTGACCGTGGAGTAGTAGACGGCGTCGAGCAGCGAGATGCCGACCTCGTCGCCGTCGCGGTAGGAGTCGCGGTCCAGCCAGACGATGAACACGGTCAGCGCGAGGAAGAACGCCGCCAGGACGACCCGCTGCCACACCTGGCGCACGGGGGACTGCTCGACGTGCGCGATCTGCACCCCGGTGTGCGGGTCGTCGCCCGGCCCGTGTCCGCCCATCACGTCCGGCGACGATAGCGAGCGGGGGCGGTGCGCACCGGGATGCCGGCGCGCACCGCCCCGATCGGGTCAGCCGCCGGCCACCGCCTCGCGCTCGCGGGCGGCCAGCTCCCGCTTGAGCACCTTGCCCGCCGCCGACACGGGGATGGCGTCGATGAAGACGACGTCGCGCAGCCGCTTGTAGTGGGTGACCCGGTCGTTGACCGCGGCCATCACCGACTCGGCGGTCAGCGCCGCCCCGGCGTCGTCGGCCCTGCGGACCACGTAGGCCACCGGCAGCTCCCCGGCCGCCTCGTCGGGCCGGCCGACGACGGCGGCGCCGGCCACGCCCGGCACGCCGAAGAGGATCTCCTCCAGCTCGCGCGGGAACACGTTGTAGCCCTTGTAGAGCAGCATGTCCTTGGTGCGGTCGACGATCGACAGGTAGCCGTCCTCGTCGAGGATCCCGACGTCGCCGGTGTGGAACCAGCCGTCGGCGTCGATCGCCTCCGCGGTGGCCTCGGGGCGGTGCGCGTAGCCGCGCATGACCTGCGGGCCGCGGATGCACACCTCGCCGCGCTCGCCGGTGGGCAGCGGGTCGCCGCCGCCGAGCGGCCGGACGGTGATCTCGGTGTCGAAGATCGGCACGCCGACCGTGCCGGCCTTGCGGGTGCCGGAGCGGAACGTCGGGTTGCCGGTGGCCATCATGGTGACCTCGGTCAGCCCGTAGCCCTCGCCGATGACGGCGTTGGGCAGCAGCGCCTGCAGCCGCTCGATGAGCGACACCGGCAGCGGCGCCGCGCCGCTGGAGACGCCGCGGACGTGCGACCAGTCCTGCTCGGCGAACCCGGGCACCTGCAGCAGCGCCACGAACACCGGCGGGGCGCCGCCGATGCTGGTGACCCGGTGGCGCTTCGCGTCCTCGACGTACCTCACCGGGTCGAAGCGCATGTGGATCACGGTGGTGGTGCCGCCCATGACCATGCCGTTGAGGTAGCCGATCGCGCCCATGGCGTGGAACCACGGCGTGAGGTTGATCAGCGTGGCCTCGCCCAGCCGGGTCGGGCACTCGTCCTCGCCGAGCACCTGGCGGATCGTGACGTCCCCGGCCTCGTCGAGCTCCGGCAGCGAGCCCGAGGTCCAGCACGAGGACTGCAGCACGTTGGTGACCACGTTGCGGTGCGGCAGCTCGACGCCCTTGCTGACCCCGGTCGTGCCGCCGGTGTAGGCCAGGTGCGCCAGGTCGGCGGCGGGGTCGAGCCCGGCGTCGAGGTGCCGGTCGGTGGGGTCGGCGGCCAGCAGGTCGGCCAGGTCGACGTCGGTCGCCTCCAGGCCCTCGAGCCGCGCGGCGAAGTCGAGGGTGTGCGCCTCCCCGGTGACGACGACGGTCTGCACCGGCGTGGCCTCGAGCGCGCTGCGGACGAAGGGCAGCACCTGGTCCCAGGTGACCAGGACCTTGGCGCCGGCGTCGGTGAGCTGGGCGGCGAGGTCGGCCGCGGGCAGCAGCGGGTTGGTGGGGGAGAAGACGGCGCCGGCCATCACCACGCCGTAGTAGACCGCCGGGTACTGGCGGCAGTTCGGGACGTGCACCGCGACGACGTCACCGCGGCCCACGCCGTGGTCGGCCAGCCAGTTGGCGACCGCGGCGGCCCGCGCGCCGAGCTCCTCGAAGGTCAGCTCGACGTCGTGGTCGACGAACGCCGTCCGCGCGCCCCAGCGGCGCACCGCGGCGCGCAGGATCGACCCGACCGGCACCAGCGGGTACTCCAGCGAGCGCGGCAGGCCCGGCGGCCAGCTGGCGGCGGGCTCCTGCGCGGCGTCGGCGGGCGCAGGGTGCGTGGCGGTCATGCGTGTCCTTCCGTCCGGAACAGGGCTCCGTCAGCGTGGTACAGCTCACACCCGCTGTCACGCAGCGCTGTGCACACCCGCGGATGTGCTGACCGCACAGCGCGGAGCTAGACGGCCGGGTCGGAGACCAGCGAGCCGGCGCGGTGCTCCTCGCGCAGCGCGGTCTTGAGCACCTTGCCGCTGGGGTTGCGGGGCAGCGCGGACACCACCGAGTACTCCCGCGGGTGCTTGTAGCGGGCCAGCCGCTCGCCGCACCAGGCCGACAGCTCGGCGGGCGTGGGCGGGTTCTCCGGGTCCCGCGGCGCGATCACCGCCAGCGGAGCCTCGCCCCAGCGCGGGTCGGGCACCCCGATGAGCGCCACCTCGGCGACGCCGGGGTGCGCGGCGAGCGCGTCCTCCACCTCGGCGCAGTACACGTTCTCGCCGCCGGTGATGATCATGTCCTTCTTGCGGTCGACGACGTAGAGGTAGCCGTCCTCGTCCTCGCGCACCAGGTCGCCGGAGTGGAACCAGCCGCCGGCGAACGCCTCCGCCGTCGCCTCCGGCCTGCCCCAGTACTCCTTCATGACCATCGGGCTGCGGTAGACGATCTCGCCCACCTCGCCGCGCGGCACGTCCTGCATGGCGTCGTCGACGACGCGGACCTCGACGTTGAGCATCGGCGTCCCGACCGAGCCGATCTTGCGGATCGAGTCCTCGCCGCGGAGCAGGCAGGTGACCGGGCTGCACTCGGTCTGGCCGAACGCGGTGACCACCTCGGCCTGCGGGAACGTGTCGATCATCGCCCGCAGCAGGGTGGTCGACGCCGGCGCCGCGCCCCAGGAGATCCGCTTGAGGCAGGACAGGTCGCGCTCGGCGATCCCCGGCACCGCCACCACCGCCGCCCACATCGCCGGCACGAGGAAGAGGTTGGAGATCCGCTCGCGCTCGACGAGGTCGAGCACGGCCACGGGGTCGAAGCCGCCCGAGGCGAGGATGACGTGGGTGCCGCCGAGCAGCAGCGGCGGCAGCCCGCCGGCCAGCCCGGCGATGTGGAACAGCGGCGCCCCCGGCGCGCCGACCCGGTCGTCCGGGCCCACCCCGAGGGTGGCCACCTGGCTGAACACGTGCATCAGCAGGTTGTGGTGGGTGAGGACGGCGCCCTTGGGCCGGCCGGTGGTGCCCGACGTGTACATGATGAACGCCGGCGCCGACTCGTCGACCTCGACGTCGAGCGGCTCGGCCGACGCCGCGAGCGCGTCCTCGTAGTCCTGGCCGACGGTCAGGACGGTGTGCACGCCCGGCGCCTGCTCCCGCGCCTCGGCCGCGACGCCGGCCAGCGCGGCGTCGACCACCAGGGCGGCCGCCCCGCTGTCGGTGAGCACGTAGGCCACCTCGTCGGCGACCAGCCGGAAGTTGACCGGGACGACGATCGCGCCCAGCCGCACGCCGGCGAGGTAGGACTCCCAGACCTCGATCCCGTTGAGCCCCAGCACCGCCACCCGGTCGCCCGCGGTCACGCCCCGGTCGGCCAGCGCGCGCGCCAGGCGGGTGACCCGCTCGTCGAGCTCGGCGTAGGTGCGGCCGGTGCCCGAGAAGCGCACGGCGACCGCGTCGGGGGTGCGCCGGGCCCAGCGGGCGAGCTGGTCGGCCGTCGTCATGCCGCGCCCCTGCAGCCGGGGGGTCGGGTCGTCCACGGGTTCCTCCTGCGCCGCCACCGGGTGTGACCCGCGTCATGCTGTCGGGGCGGCGGGGAGGCGGTCAACCCTGACCGTCAGGGCACCCGGGCGACCGCGCCGACCAGCATCGGGTTGACCAGGACGGCGTCCGCGGCGGCGGCCTCGGCGCGCAGCCGCCGCTCGAAGTCCTCCGGTCCGATCTCCGCGGCGGTGGCCGTGCCGGTGCGCTCGAAGGCCGGCAGCAGGCTGGTGACGTCGCCCGCCACGACCGCCCACCCGGCCGCGTCGCCGCCCCGCTCCAGCGGCTGGGCGGACGTGAGCACGGGGTCGGGCAGCCCCGCGGCGCGGAAGACGCCGGTCAGCCGGAGGCCCGCGTCGAGGGGGACGCCGAGCCGGCCGAGCGCGGTGCGCAGCCACCGGTCGTAGGCGGTCAGCAGCGGCAGCGGCGGGTGCGCGGCCCGGCTGGTGAGGACGACGTCCTGGAAGGCGACCACCCCGCCGGGGCGCACCAGCGCGGCCGAGCGGGCGACCAGCGCGACCGGATCGGGCAGGTGCAGCAGCACCAGCCGCCCGAGGACGGCGTCCACGGGGCCGGCCGGGGACCACGTGGTGACGTCGGCCCGCACGAACTCGACGTGGGCGTGCCCCGCCTCCGCCGCCCGCCGCCGGGCCACCGCCAGGTGGCGGTCCGAGGCGTCGACGCCGACCACCCGGCCCGTGGGTCCGACCCGCTCCGCGGCGGCCAGCGCGGCCGCGCCGGGGCCGCAGCCGAGGTCGACCACCGACGCGCCCGGCGCCAGGCCCGCGCTGTCCAGCCAGGCGGCGGTCGCCGGGCCGTAGAGGCGGGCGAGCACGTCCAGCCGGGCCAGCTCGGGGTCGGTGTCGCCGAGGACGTAGCCGGTGCCGGGACCGTCGCGGGTGCCGCTCGTCATGCACCCGCATGGTGGCCCGGCGGCGGCCGTGCCGTCAGCCCTCCGCGGACGGCGTCAGCATCCGCGCGGCGAGCCCCTTCCAGAGCGGGAGGTGCGGGTCGGTGGCGGCGGGCCGCTCCTCGAAGGCGTACACGCAGGCCACCCCGCGCATGCTGGTGAACAGCAGCTCGCACACCTCGGCGTAGCGGGGGGCCGAGGCGATCCGCGGGCCCCAGATCCCGTCGGCGACCCGGCGGATCGCCGCGCGCAGCCGGCGCTCCTCGACCCGCAGCGCCGCCCGCAGCTGCGGGTCGGTGCGGGCGGCCACCCACAGCTCCATCGCCGCCCAGAACGGCGGCTCCTGGAACGTCGCCCACATGAGGTCGATCGCCCGGTCGATCCGCTCCGGCCCGGCCGGCTCGTCGGCCATGACCGCCGCCGCGCGCTCCTCCACCCCGGCCAGCAGGGTGCTCGACAGGTGCCCGGCGGCGGCGACCAGCAGCTCGGCGCGGGACGGGAAGTGGTGCAGCAGCCGGCCGCGGGACACCCCGGCCCGGGCCTGCACGGCCAGTGTGGACGCGCCGGCGTACCCGGACTCGACCAGGCAGGCGACGGCGGCGTCGAGGATCAGCGCCCGGCTGTCGGCCGTGCGGGTCGACCGGCTGCGCGGGCCGTCGTCCGGGAGGGGGTCGGCGCTCACCCGCCGCAGGCTAGGGCCCCGGCGGGCCGCTGAACAGTCACCGTTGACCGTCGAGGGTGACCGCTGTCACGCTGCGGCGCGTACTGCTCGACGACGAGGAGGTACCGGGTGGACTTCGACGACACCCCCGAGGAGGCGTCCTACCGGGCGCACGTCCGCACCGTGCTCGACGAGCACGCGTCCGAGCTGCTGCACGTCTCACCGGGGGAGCCGGTCGACGCGCGCTCCCGCGAGGCGGAGCTGCGGGCCACCCAGCGGGTGCTGGCCGAGGCGGGGCTGGTCGGCGTCACGTGGCCGCGGGAGTACGGCGGGCAGGGCGGCACGCTGGTGCAGCAGGCGATCGTGGCCCAGGAGCTGGCCCGCGCCCGGGTGCCCACGCTGATCAACCACATCGGCATCGGCATGTGCGGGCCCACGGTCATCGCGCACGGCAGCGACGACCAGCGCTCCCGCTACCTGGCCCGGCTGCTGCGCGCCGACGACGTCTGGTGCCAGCTGTTCAGCGAGCCCGGCTCCGGCTCGGACCTCGCCGCGCTGCGCACCTCGGCCGTCCGCGACGGCGAGGACTGGGTCGTCAACGGCCAGAAGGTCTGGACGACGCTCGCGCACGTCGCCGACCACGGCATCCTGCTCACCCGCACCGACCCGGCCCGGCCCAAGCACGCCGGGCTGACGATGTTCGTCGTCGACATGCACGCGCCGGGCGTCACCGTCCGGCCGCTGCGCCAGATGAGCGGCGGCGCGGACTTCAACGAGGTCTTCTTCGACGACGTCCGCATCCCCGACGCCGAGCGGCTCGGCGAGCCCGGCGAGGGCTGGCGGGTCGCGCTCACCACGCTGATGAACGAGCGGGTCGCGATCGGCGGCGCCGGCAGCGACATCGGCCCGGCGCCGGAGTCGCTGGCCGCGCACGCCCGCGCCCGGCTGCCCGCGCTCGACCCGGAGCGGCAGGCGCTGGCCCGGCAGGCGGTCGGGCGGGCGCTGGTCGCCTCGCTGGCCGCCCGCTACACCGGCTACCGGCGGTTCACCACGCTGTCCCAGGGCGGCGTGCCCGGCCCGGAGGCCAGCGCCGGCAAGCTCGGCGGCACCGCCGCGGCCCGGCTGGTCGCCGACGCCGGCGTCCGGCTGCTCGGCGACGACGCCGTGTACGGCGCCACCGCCGACGGCGACGACACCTGGCAGCGCGCGCAGGCCTACGTGCCCGGCATCGCGATCGCCGGCGGCACCGACCAGGTGCTGCGGAACATCCTCGGCGAGCGGGTGCTCGGCCTGCCGCCGGAACCCCGCACCGACAAGACCGCGCCGTTCTCCGGAGGTGCCCGGTGAACTTCGACCTGTCCGACGACCAGCGCGCGGCCGCCGCCGGCGCGCGCGAGTTCTTCACCGGCTCGGTCACCCCGGCCGCCGCCCGCGCGGCGCTCGAGGGCGCCGGCGTCCCGGGCCCGGGACGCAAGGCACTGGCCGACATCGGCTTCCTCGGCATCACGGTGCCGGAGTCCGCGGGCGGCGCCGGCGGCAGCGTGCTCGACCTCGCCGTCGTCGCCGAGCAGGCCGGCGCCGTGCTGGCCGGGCCCTCCCTGGTCACCGCCGCGCGCGCCGCGGTGCTGCTGGAGTCCGCGCCCGACCTCGCCGCGCAGCTGGCCGACGGGTCGGCCGCTCTCGCCGTCCTCGACGGGCCGGTCACCGGCTCCGCGCCGTCGCTGGACGCCGCCGACGCCACGCTGTTCCTCGGCCTCGACGACGGCGCGCTCGTCGCCGGCGAGGGCGAGGTGACCCCCGGCCGGCCGATGGACGCCACCCGCGGGCTCGCCTCGGTGCGGATGACCTCCCACCGGGTGCTCGCCGAGGACGCCGGGCAGCTGTGGGCGCGGGCCCGCCAGGTGGGCGCGGTGGTCCTGGCCGCCGAGGACCTCGGCGCCGCCGACCGCGCGGTGCTGATGGCCGTGGAGTACGCCCGCCAGCGCGAGGCGTTCGGCCGGGTCATCGGCTCCTACCAGGCGGTGAAGCACATGCTGGTCGACGCCTGGGTGGGCGTGGACCAGCTGCGCTCGCTGGTGTGGTGGGCGGCGTGGGCGGCCGACTCCTCGCCGGCCGAGCTCCCGCTGGCCGCGGCCGCCGCCAAGGCCTACGCCGCCGAGGTCGCCGAGCGGGCCACCGAGACGGCGATCCAGGTCCACGGCGGCATCGGGTTCACCTGGGAGCACGACGCGCACCTGTACTGGCGCCGCGCCAAGGTGGACCGGCTGCTGCTCGGGGACGCCGCCGAGCACCTGGACACCGTCGCCCGGCTCGCCGAGGCCGGCGCCCTGGGATGACGTTCGAGCAGCTCCGGTACGAGGTCGCCGGCCGCGTCGCCACGATCACCCTGTCCCGGCCCGACCGGCTCAACGCCTTCACGCCGGTGATGGCCGCCGAGCTGGCCCGGGCCGCGGCCGCCGCGGACGCCGACGAGGGGGTGCGGGTCGTCGTCGTCACCGGGGAGGGGCGGGCCTTCTGCGCCGGCGCCGACCTGGGCGCGGGCTCGGGGACCTTCGCCGACCGCGACCGCGGCGGGGACCCGCCGGTGCAGGGGACCGTCGACGGCGTCGCGCGGGACTGGGGCGGCGTCGCGTCGCTGCCGTTCGCCGCGCTGCGCAAGCCGGTGATCGCCGCGGTCAACGGCCCGGCGGTCGGCATCGGCGCGACGATGGTGCTGCCGATGGACGTGCGGATCGCGGCGGGGTCGGCCCGCTTCGGCTTCGTCTTCGCCCGCCGCGGCATCACGCCGGAGGCGGCGTCGACGTGGTTCCTGCCGCGGGTGGTCGGCATCAGCCGGGCGGTGGAGTGGGTGGCCACCGGCCGGGTGTTCGGCGCCGACGAGGCGCTGCGCGGCGGGCTCGTCAGCCGGGTGGTCCCCGACGCCGACCTGCTGCCCGCCGCGCTCGACCTGGCCCGGGAGATCGCCGACAACACCTCCGGGGTGGCGGTCGCCGCGGCCCGGCAGATGCTGTGGTCGATGCTCGGGGCGCCCTCGCCCTGGGACGCCCACCGGGTCGAGTCGCGCGCGCTGGCCGAGCTCGGCCGCGGGCCCGACGCCGCCGAGGGCGTGGCCGCCTTCCTCGCCAAGCGCGCGCCGGCGTTCACCACGCCGCTGGGGGAGGGGCCGGTGGCCGGCGTCCCGCCCTGGCCGCAGCCGCCGGACGACGTCGCCCCCTGAGCTCCACCGCGATCACGGCGCCGGAACCACCTCCGCACCCTCGCGGGCGGTCACGGCGCCGTGATCGCGGGCTACACCGCGGCGATGGCGGCCACGGGGGCGGTGCGGGCCGCGCGGCGGGCCGGCAGCACCGAGGACAGCAGCCCGGCGACGGTCGCGACGACGACGATCGCGCCCACCTGCAGCCAGGGGACGTCGACCACGACCTCGCCGGCCGTGCCGAGCACCGAGGCGGTCCCGGTCACCCCGTAGACCCCGCCGAGGACGACGCCGAGCACCGCGGCCACCCCCGACACCAGCACCGCCTCCCAGGCGAGCAGCCCGCGCAGCTGGCCGCGGGTCAGCCCCATCGCCCGCAGCAGGCCGTTCTCCTGCCGGCGCTCCACCACAGACAGCGCCAGGGTGTTGCCCACGCCGATCAGCGCGATGACCACCGCGACGCCCAGCAGGCCGGTGACCACGAGCAGCAGCACGTCGAGCACCTCGTCCAGCTGCTGGCGCAGGCTCACCACCCCGGTCACCTGGGCGTCGGTCGCGGCCGCGCCGACGGTGTCGGTGACCGTGTCGACGACGGCGGACTGCGCGTCGGCGTCGGCGTCGTCCAGCCGCAGCCAGAGCTGGCCGACCGCGGCGTCCGGGGCGAGGGCGGCGAGGTCGGCGCCGGCGAGCAGCAGCGGGGCGTCCCCGTCCACGACCTCCGCGCGCAGCGTCACCGTCCGCCCGTCGAGGGAGAGCTCCACCGGGTCGCCCGTGCCGACCGACCAGGAATCGGCCTGCCACTGCGGGACGAGCGCCTCGCCCGGCCGGGGCAGCCGCAGGTCGGCCGTCGACCGCAGCGCCGGGACGGCGGTCGCGGTGTCCACGCCGTAGGCCTCCCACGGCTCGCCGTCGGGACCGGCCGGCCGGGCGAGGGTGAGCGCCGTGCCGGTGGTGACGCCGTCGAGGGCCTCGAGCCGGTCCAGCAGGGACGCCGGCAGCTCCCCGCCGAGCCCCTCGACGACGACGTCGGCGGGATAGGCGGCGGCCAGCCCGGCGGTCGCCGTCGCCCGGGTGGACGCGGTGCCCACCACCATCGCGGTGGTCAGCGTGACGCCGATGAGCAGCGCGGTGACCGTCGCCGCGGTGCGCCGGGGGTTGCGGGTGGCGTTGCCCGCGGCCAGGCGGGCCGGCACCCCGCCCACGCGGGACACCAGGCGGCCCGCCGCGCGGACCACCGGCGGCACCCCGCGCTGGGCGAGCAGGACGACGCCGAGGAAGCTCGCCACGCCGCCGGGCAGCGCGACGAACACCGTGGACAGCACCACGCCCAGCGCGAGCAGCGCCGCCCCGGGCACGAGCAGCGACAGTCCGATCACCAGGCGCAGCACGCCCGGGCGGGAGCGCAGGGGCGCGGGGTCGAGCGGGCGCAGCGCGGCCAGCGGCGCCACCCGGGTCGCCGCGCGGGCCGGGGCGAGCGCGGCCAGCAGGGTGGTCAGCGTGCCGACGGCGGGCCCCGCGAGGACCGCCGTGAGCGGGACCGCGAGCCCGGACAGCGGCACGGGGGAGTCCACGCCGCCGGCGAGCGCCGAGACGACGGCGGCGAGCCCGACACCGGCCGCGACCCCGACCGCCGAGGCGGCGAGCCCGGTGACCGCGGCCTCGGCCAGCACGCCGCGGCGCACCTGCCGGGCGGTGGCGCCGACGCAGCGCAGCAGGGCGAGCTCCCGGGTCCGCTGGGCGAGCAGGACGGCGAAGGTGTTGGCGATGACCAGCCCCGCCACGACGACCGCCACGGTGCCGAACACCAGGAGCACGGCGGCCAGCGCGGTGGCGTTGCCGAGCATCGACGCCGCGCGGTGCTCGGCCTGCTCGGTGCCGGTGCGCACGGTCAGCGGCTGCCCGGCGAGCGCGTCGCGCACCGCGGCGGCCAGGACCTCCTCGTCGGCGCCCGGGACGCCGGCGACCCGCAGCTCGGCCGGGTCGACCGCGCCCCAGGCCCGCGCCTGCGCGGGGGTGGCCCAGGCCCGCCCGTACAGGCCGGCCTCCGGGTCGCCGCCGAGGTCGACCACCCCGGTGACCGTCACGGGGGTGGAGGTCTGCGTGCCGTCCGGCGCGGTCCCGGCCACCTGCAGCACGTCGCCGACGCCCGCGCCGGCGCGCTCGCTGACCGCGACCTCGCCCGGCCGGTCGGGCAGCGCGCCGTCGGCCAGCCGCTGCCAGCGCAGCGCGGGGTCGTCGGCGACCGTCCCGACCAGCAGGTACTGCGCCCCGGTGCGGCCGGGGGTGACCGCCTGCACCGAGGTCTCCCACTCCGGCGCCACGGCGAGGACGCCGTCCAGGCCGGTGACGGTGGGCACGTCGTCGAGCAGGGAGCTGCCGTCGTCGGAGGTGACGACGGCGTCGGCGCCGAGGTGGCGGGCGCCGGCGGCGGTGAGCCCGGTGCTGCGGGTGGTCTCGTTGAGCACGAGCGTGGCGACGACGAACGCCACCGCGAGCACGACGGCCAGGCAGGAGGCGACCAGCCGCGGCAGGTGGGCGCGCAGGCCGGCGAGGGTGGTGGACAGCACCGGTCAGCCCCCGAGCCCGCGCAGCGCCTCGAGCACCGACGCGGCGGTGGGCCGCTCGACCTCCCCGGCGAGCCGCCCGTCGGCCAGCAGCACGACCCGGTCGGCGTAGGAGGCCGCGGTCGGGTCGTGGGTGACCATGACGACGGTCTGCCCGGTCTCGCGGACGCTGCTGCGCAGCAGGTCGAGCACCTCCGCGCCGGCGCGGGAGTCGAGGTTGCCGGTCGGCTCGTCGGCGAACACGACGTCGGGGCGGGGGAGCAGCGCCCGGGCGATGGCCACCCGCTGTTGCTGGCCGCCGGACAGCTCCGAGGGCCGGTGCCGCAGCCGCTCGCGCAGGCCGAGGCGGGCCATCACGGCGTCGAACCAGGCCGGGTCGGGACGGCGGCCGGCCAGCTGCATCGGCAGCACGACGTTCTCGCGCGCGTCGAGCACCGGCAGCAGGTTGAACGCCTGGAAGACGAAGCCGATCCGCTCGCGGCGCAGCCGGGTCAGCTCGTCGTCGCGCAGCCGGGTCAGCTCGGTGTCGCCGAGGAAGACCCGTCCCGAGGTGGCGGTGTCCAGGCCGGCCAGGCAGTGCATGAGCGTGGACTTGCCCGACCCGGACGGCCCCATGATCGCGGTGAACTCCCCGCGGCCGAAGGCGACGTCGACGCCGGCCAGCGCGCGCACGGCCGTCTCGCCGGTGCCGTGCACCTTGGTCAGGCCGGTGGCGCGCACGGCGGCGGACGACACCGACGCCGGCGGCTCGCCGGGGACGGTCATGACGGGGACGGACACGGGAGACCTCCGCGGATCGCTTCTGGGACGACGACGACCCTCGCGGCCGCGGCCGTCCTCCCGCGTCGGAGCGGAGGGCGGTTCCCGCCGTCGCGCCGCTGCGTCCGTGGGCGGACCCCGGCGTCATCCCCCGGTCGTACGCGCACCTCCGCGGAGGTGCCCCGTGCGGTTCCGCGGAGGTGCCCGGCCTCAGGCGTCGCGGAGCAGGTCGGCAGGGGAGACCAGCCCGGTCCGGTAGGCGAGGACGACGGCCTGCACGCGGTCGCGCGAGCCGGTCTTCGCCAGCACCCGCCCGACGTGCGTCTTCACCGTCGCCTCGCTGACGAACAGCCGCTGCGCGATCTCGGTGTTGGTGGCGCCGAGCGCCATCTGCACGAGCACCTCGCGCTCGCGCGGGGTCAGCTCGGCCAGCTCGGTCGCCGGCGCGGGCGCCGACCCGGCCCCGCGCAGCATCGGCGCCACGTGCCGCAGCAGCCGGCGGGTGGAGCTGGCCGCGATCACCGAGTCGCCGGCGTGCACGGTGCGGACGGCGGCGAGCATCTCCTCCGGCGGCGCGTCCTTGAGCAGGAAGCCGCTGGCCCCGGCGCCGATCGCGGACACCACGTACTCGTCGAGGTCGAAGGTGGTCAGCACGACCACGCGCGGGGCCTCGGGCAGCGCGGTCACCTGCCGGGTGGCCTCGATGCCGTCGGTGCCGGGCATGCGGACGTCCATCAGCACGACGTCGGCCCGGGTGGACCGCAGCAGGTCGACGGCCGCGGCGCCGTCGCCGGCCTCCCCGACGACGGTCAGGTCGGGCTGGGAGTCGATGACCATCCGGAACCCGGCGCGGACCATCTGCTGGTCGTCGACCAGCACAACCCGGACGGTCACCGCGCGCCGCCCAGCGGCAGGACCGCGTGCACCCGCCAGCCGCCACCCGCGCGGGGGCCGGCCTCCAGCCGCCCGCGGTGCAGCTGGGCCCGCTCGTGCATGCCGCGCAGCCCCTGGCCGTGCCCGTCCCCCTCGGCCAGGGCCGCCGCCGCGCCGCGGCCGTCGTCGAGCACCGACAGCTCGAGGGAGTCCGGGCGCCAGTGCAGCCGCACCCACGCCCGGCCGCTGGGCCCGGCGTGCTTGAGCACGTTGGTCAGCGACTCCTGCACGATCCGGTAGGCGGCCAGCTGCGGGCCGGCCGCCATGGGCCGCGGCTCGCCCTCCACCAGCAGGTCGACGTCGAGCCCGCTGGCCCGGACGTCGTCGACGAGGGCCGGGACGGCGGTGACGTCGGGCTGCGGGGCGTACTGCTCGGCAGCGCCGTCGCGCAGGACGCCGAGCAGGGCGCGCATGTCGGTCAGCGCCTGCCGGCCGGTGGCGGCGATCGCCTCCAGCGCGCCGGTGGCCACCTCCGGATCGGTCCTCCCGGCGTAGCGGCCGCCGTCGGCCTGCGCGATGACCACCGACAGGGAGTGCGCGACGACGTCGTGCATCTCGCGGGCGATCCGGGCCCGCTCGGCGGTGGCGGCCAGCCGCATCTCCTGGTCGCGCTCGATCTCCAGCAGCCGGGCGCGCTCGGCCAGGCCGGCGAGCTCACCGAGCCGGGAGCGGCGCACCCGGCCCAGGGCCCAGGCCGCGACGACGGACACGCTGACCGAGCCGGCGCTGACCACCAGGGAGTCGGGCAGGTCCGAGGAGTACCAGCGCAGCGCCACGAGGACGGCGCCGGTGAACCCGAGGACCAGCCCCGCCCGCGAGGCCCACGGCGGCGCGTAGGCGGCCAGCGCGTAGACCATCAGCAGCGCGGAGACGTTGGCGGCGAGGAAGTCGGTGCCCGCGACCAGCTCGAGCAGCCCCACGGCGGTGACGGCGGCGGCCGCGGGGACCGGGGCGCGACGGCGCCAGGCCAGCGGGGCGACCAGCAGCACGCCGAGGACGGACGCGACGCCCTCGGACGGCCAGTACGCCCGCGCGGGCGCGACGACGGTGACCAGCCCGACGAGTGCGGCGAGCGCGGCGTCGACCTCGAAGGGGTGCGCGCGCAGCCGCGCCACCAGGCGCTCGAGGAGGGGCCGCTCGTCCATCGCGCCGAATCTAGGCAGCGCGGCGCGCGCCGTCGTCCACCCGGGGGAGGACCCGCCCGTCGGACCGGGGGCGGAGGTGCTCAGTCCTCGTTCAGGTGGCGCAGCAGCGTCTCGCCGATGTCCCGCATCGCCGCGACCTGCTCGGGGGTGAGCTGGTCGAACAGGTGGGTGCGCACGCCCTCGACGTGGATCGGCGCGGCGCCCTCCAGGGCGGCGAAGCCCTCGTCGGTGAGGACGGCGAGCAGCCCGCGCCCGTCCTCGGCGCAGACCTGACGGCGCACCCAGCCGCGCTCCTCGAGCCGGGACACCGCGTGCGACAGCCGGCTGCGGGAGGACAGGCAGCGGTCGGCCAGCTCGCTCATCCGCATCTGCCGGCCGGGCGTCTCCGACAGCTGCACGAGGATCTCGTAGTAGGTGTGCGGGATGCCGGTGGCCCGCGTGAGCTCGCGGTCGAGCCGGTCGTTGAGCAGCTGGGTGCTGTAGAGCCAGGCCCGCCAGGCCTTCTGCTCCTCGGCGTCGAGCCAGCGTGGCTCCCCGGCGGGCGGGCCGGCGGCAGCCCCCGCTCCGGGTGACACCTGCGTCGTCATGTCCCTCAGGGTACTGGCGGAATAGTCAAGCGCTCAACTACGCTGTGGACCGCGGAAGCTCAAACGCTCAACCACCGAGAGGTCCCTCCCATGACCAGCACCACCGCCGTCCAGATCCCCGGCTACGTCGCCGGCACCTGGGACATCGACGCCACCCACTCCACCGTCGGCTTCTCCGTCCGCCACATGATGGTGAGCAAGGTCCGCGGCTACTTCACGGAGTTCTCCGGCGAGATCGTCACCGCCGAGGACCCGGCCGCCTCCTCGGTGACCGCCACCATCGACATGGACTCGATCGACACCCGCCAGGAGCAGCGCGACGCGCACATCCGCTCCGCCGACTTCTTCGACGTGGGCAACCACACCGTCATGACCTTCCGCTCGACCGGCGTCGTCGCCGACGGCGAGGACTGGACCGTCCAGGGCGACCTGACCATCAAGGGCATCACCAAGCCGGTCACGCTGGCCCTCGAGCTCAACGGCTTCGGTCCCGACGCCTACGGCGGCTACCGCGCCGGCTTCAGCGCCAAGACCTCCATCTCCCGCAAGGCCTTCGGCGTCGACATCGACATGCCGATGGACGGCGGCGGCGTCGTCGTCGGCGACAAGATCGACGTCGAGCTCGAGATCGAGGCCGTGCTCCGCACCGCCTGATCCGCTCCCGAGGGCCCCGGACGCGCAGCGCGCGTCCGGGGCCCTCGCGCGTCCGGACCCACCTCCGCGCGTCCTGGCTCACCTCCGCGCGTCCTGGCTCACCTCCCACGGTCGGCCAGGACGCCGCACGATCAGCCCACCTGATCGTGCGGTGCCCCTCCGGGGACACTGGGGGCATGACGACGTCCGTGCTGACCCGCGCCCGCACCCGGCTGTCCTCCGCCGTCCTCGTCGCCGTCGGGCTGGCGGCCGGATTCGGCGTCGCGCAGGGCACCGGCGTCCGGGCACTGGGCGGGGCGGTGTTCCTCGCCGGCGGGCTCGGCGCGGCCTGGCTGTGGGTGCAGCGCCGCGGCGTGGCGGTCGCCCTCGGGCTCGGCGCGCTCTACGTCGGCGCGTTCGTCCTGGCGCACGTGCTGGCCCTCGGCGCCGGGTTGCCGGCCTGGCTGGCGGTGAGTCTGGTCACGATCGCCGCCGCAGGGGTGACGTACGCGGTGGCGGACCGGCCGCAGGCGGAGGTCCCCGGGCGCTGAGCCCCTAAGCTGGGTGGGAAGGTCGCGACCCCGGCGGCCGTTGTACGGAGCACCGCGAGCGCTGCCGCCGCGGGATCCCCCTGACTCTCCCCGAGGTGCCCTTCCGCATGCCCACCCGCGACGACCTGCGCAACGTGGCGATCATCGCCCACGTCGACCACGGCAAGACCACCCTGGTCGACGCCCTCCTCCGCCAGGCCGGTGCGCTCGGCCGCGCCAAGGGCGAGGGGACCGACGCCGACACGACGCAGGACCGCGTCATGGACTCGATGGACCTCGAGCGCGAGCGCGGCATCACCATCCTGGCCAAGAACACCGCCATCCGCCTGGCCGACGAGAACGGCAACCCGGTGACGGTGAACATCGTCGACACCCCCGGCCACGCCGACTTCGGCGGCGAGGTCGAGCGCGGCCTGTCGATGGTCGACGGCGTCGTGCTGCTCGTGGACTCCTCCGAGGGCCCGCTGCCGCAGACCCGCTTCGTGCTCCGCAAGGCGCTCGGCAAGGGGATGCCGGTGATCCTGGTGGTCAACAAGACCGACCGGTCCGACGCGCGCATCGCCGAGGTCGTCGACGAGACCTACGAGCTGTTCATGGAGCTGCTCGAGGACAACGGCCTGGACACCGACGCCCTCGAGTTCCCGATCGTCTACTGCAACGGCAAGGAGGGGCGGGCGTCGCTCACCCGGCCCGCCGACGGCACCAGCCCCGACAGCCCCGACCTCGCGCCGCTGGTCACGACGCTGCTGGAGACCATCCCGGCGCCGACCTACGACGCCGAGGAGCCGCTGCGCGCGCAGGTCACCAACCTCGACGCCTCGCCCTACCTCGGCCGGCTGGCGCTGCTGCGCATCCACTCCGGCACGATGAAGAACGGCCAGACCGTCGCCTGGTGCCGCACCGACGGCAGTGTCAAGAACGTCAAGATCACCGAGCTGCTGGTCACCGAGGGCCTCACCCGCACCCCGGCCGACAGCGCCGGCCCCGGCGACCTCGTCGCCATCGCCGGCATCGAGGACGTCATGATCGGCGACACCCTCGCCGACCCGAACGACCCGCGGCCGCTGCCGCCCCTCACCGTCGACGAGCCGTCGATCTCGATCACCATCGGCATCAACACCTCGCCGATCTCGGGCAGGAGCGGCAAGAAGCTCACCGCCCGGCTGATCAAGAACCGCCTCGACCAGGAGCTGGTCGGCAACGTCTCGGTGCGCATGCTGCCCACCGAGCGCCCCGACACCTGGGAGATGCAGGGCCGCGGCGAGCTGGCGCTGGCCATCCTCGTCGAGCAGCTGCGCCGCGAGGAGTTCGAGCTCACCGTCGGCCGCCCGCAGGTGGTCACCAAGGAGATCGACGGCAAACTCCACGAGCCGGTCGAGCGGGTCACCATCGACACCCCGGGCGAGTACGTCGGGACGCTGACCCAGGCGCTGGCCTCCCGTCGCGGGCGCATGGAGAACCTGGTGCACCACGACACCGGCTGGGCGCGGATGGAGTACGTCGTCCCCTCGCGCGGCCTCATCGGGTTCCGCACCGAGTTCCTCACCGAGACCCGCGGCACCGGCGTCCTCAACCACAACCTCGAGGGCTACGAGCCGTGGATGGGTGACATGCGCGCCCGCCCGACCGGCTCGCTGGTGGCCGACCGGCAGGGCGTGGCGACGTCGTACGCGATGTTCTCGCTGCAGGAGCGCGGCCAGATGATGGTCACCCCGGGCACCGAGGTGTACGAGGGCATGATCGTCGGGGAGAACTCCCGGCCCGACGACATGGACGTCAACATCACCAAGGAGAAGAAGCTCACCAACATGCGGTCCTCGACCGCGGAGGAGCTCGAGCGCCTGGTGCCGCCGAAGGTCCTCAACCTCGAGCAGGCGCTGGAGTTCTGTGCCGAGGACGAGTGCGTCGAGGTGACGCCGGCCGCCGTCCGCGTGCGGAAGGTCATCCTCGACCAGAACGAGCGCGGCAAGGCGAAGAACCGCAAGCCCAAGGCGTGAGCCACCCGTGCACTCCCGCGGGGGTGCACGCCTCGCCGAGCCCCCGTCCGGTCCGCCGGACGGGGGCTCCTGCGCGTCTGCGCGGAAGTGCCCGCGGGCTGCCGTCACCGGATCGTGACCGGCGGTGATGACCGGCCGTCCGGGCGCGACAGGCCCGGCCGCGGCGCGCGGGGATCCCGCGGCGCGCCGACCTACCGTCGCCCGGTGGGCCCGGACGCGGGCCTGCAGCACGCTGAGCGGGAGGCGGGACTGCTGATGACGACGACGGAGGCGACGGGGACCACGGGGGGCTTCCGTGGCGGCATCGACGTCCGCGTGAGCCTGCGGGCCGACGCCGGGTCGGGGGAGAACGCCTTCGACGGGGCCTGGTTCCCGCGCGGTCGCGACCTCGCCGTCGAGGTGCCCGAGCTGATCGCCGCGCTCGACCGCCGCGGCGTGCGGGTCGAGCGGTTCACCTACGCGCTGGACTCGTGGCTGCCGGCGCCGCGCAAGGTCGTCGTCGACGGCCGGGTGGTGCGCACCGGCGGGTTCCGCAGCATGGACCCCGGCGTCGTGTGCCTGAGCTGGGCCGGCGGCAACCGGCGCGCGGACCTGCTGGTCGTCCCGCCGGAGACCGACGTCATCACCGGCGTGCGCGCGCTGCGGCTGTGCACCCGGCGGGGCCTGCCGCGGTCGCCGCAGATGGTGCTCGCCGCGGCCCGCTCCCAGCCGCTGCCGCAGGTGCCCGACCTCCCGGTGGTCACCCGGGCGGTCTAGGAGGGCCCCGTCCTCCCCGCCCTCCGCACGCTCGGGGCGGGACCCGGGACGGGGCCGTCCGAGTCGAGGACGCCCGGGTCCTTGCGCCGTCCGCGAACCGGGTGGACGGCGGGGGAGCGGCTCCGCTGGGGTGGGCCCGTGCGACTCCTCGTCCTCGGCGGCACCCACTTCCTCGGCCGGCACGTGGCGACGGCGGCCCTCGACCGCGGCCACGAGGTCGCCGCGTTCAGCCGCGGCGTCACCGGCGCGCCGCCCGACGGCGTCCGCCCGCTGCGCGGCGACCGCGACGACCCCGCCGCCCTCCCGCGCGCCCTGGACGGCTGGACGCCGGAGGTCGTCGTCGACACCTCCTGCCAGACCCGCCCGGCCGCCGACCACGCCGCGGCCGCCCTGGCCGGCGTGCGGGCGTACGCGTTCGTCAGCAGCCTCAACGCCTACTCGACCTGGCCGCCGGGCCCGGTCCGCGGCGAGGACGGCCCCACCTGGGACACCCCCGACGACGACTACGGCCCGAACAAGGCGTACGCGGAACGGGTGCTGGGCGCGGCGCTGCCCGGGCGGTTCCTCACCGCCCGCGCGGGCCTGATCCTCGGTCCGCACGACAACGTCCGCCGGCTGCCGTGGTGGCTGCAGCGGATCGCCCGCGGCGGCCGCGTCGTCGTCCCCGACGCGCTGGAGCAGCCGATCGCGCTGGTCGACGTCCGCGACCTGGCCGGCTGGCTGGTCGAGATGGCCGCGCGCGGGCAGGCCGGTCCCGTCAACGCCACCGGCCCGGCCGGGATGACGACCCTGGGCGGGCTGCTGGAGACGTGCCGGGAGGTCACCGGCAGCGACGCGGAGCTCGTCCCGGTGCCGGAGGAGGACCTGCTGGCCGCCGGCGTGGAGCCCTGGCTGCACCTGCCGTTCTGGCTGCCCCGGGAGACGGCGGCGACGGCGTGGGACGTCGACACGGCCCGCGCGCGGGCGCTGGGGCTGCCCAGCCGGCCGGTCCGCGACACCGTCGCCGACACCTGGGCCTGGCTGCGGCAGGACCCCGAGCGGCTGCCCACGCCGCACGGCCTGCCCGAGCCCGGCCTCCCCGGGGAGCTCGAGGCGACGCTGCTGGCCGGCCGCTGAGACGACGGGAGGCCCCCGCCCGGCGGTTGCCGGACGGGGCCTCCTGCACGGCGTTGCCTAGTCCCGCGGGTCGGCGGGGCGGCCGGCGCGGAGGCTGCGCTCGAGGTCCGCGACGTCCGCCGCGTCCGGGGAGTGCAGGTGCTCGTCCTCGGCCAGGCGGGCGGCCTCGGCGGCGAGGGCGTCGGCCGACTCCTGCGCGCGGTCCTTGCGGTACTGGAGGAAGGAGTGCGCGACGGCGGCGGCCCAGACCAGGTAGATGACCGCGTAGACCGAGTAGCGGACCGGGTCGGAGGCGTCGATCCAGTCGCTGCGCAGCAGCGTGCGGGTGTTGGTCAGGACGATCATGCCGCCGACCAGGGAGCCGAGCAGCCGCGGCGGCACGTGACGCACCAGCCACGCGGCGATCGGCGCGGCCACCAGGCCGCCGGCGAGCAGGCCCAGGGCCCACACGAAGTCGATGCCCTGCGACCCGAGTGCGAGGAGGAAGCCCAGGCTGGCGGCCAGCGCGACGAGGAACTCGGAGGTGTCGATCGAGCCGATGACCTTCCGCGGCTCCATGCGGCCGCTGGCGAGTAGCGCCGGCGTCCCGACCGGGCCCCAGCCGCCGCCGCCGGTGGCGTCGACGAAGCCGGCCACCAGGCCGAGCGGGGCCAGGAAGCGCTTGCGCACCGGCCTGCCGATGTTGCGGCGGTCGACGCCCCGCAGGGTGAAGCGGACGAGCAGGTAGACGCCGAGCGCCAGCAGGATGAGCGACATCACCGGGGCGGCGACCTCGGTGGAGAGGCTGGAGAGGACGTGTGCGCCGGCGAAGGCACCGACGGCGCCGGGGACGCCGACCTTGGCCACGACCTTCCAGTCGACGTTGCCGAACTTCCAGTGGGCGACGCCCGACATCAGGCTGGTGCCGATCTCGGCGAAGTGCACGGTCGCCGAGGCGGCGGCGGGGTTGGTGCCGAAGGCCAGCAGCAACGTCGTCGAGGTGACGCCGTAGGCCATGCCCAGGCTGCCGTCGACGAGCTGGGCGCCCAGCCCGGCGAGGGCGAGCACGATGAGGGTCTTCACGGGGGTGGGGGCTCCTGTCCGGCTGGGAGGCGGGCCGCGGGCGCGCGTCAGGGCGCGACTCGGCGCGGGTCGTGCGAGGGGGAGGGGCGCCCCGCAGGGCGCGGGCGTCAGCGGCCCGGACAGGTGGCCGTGCAGACGCGCAGCAGGTCGACGTGGATCCGCCCCACCAGGAGCACCGCCGTCGCTGCCACGGGGTCTATGTCTACCAGATCGATCGGGATATGCCAGCGGGGGGTCGGCGAGACGGAGGTCACCCCGCGAGCGCCCCGCGGGGTGACCCTTCGATCAGGGGAGCGGCGGCGTCAGCCGACGACGAGGCCGGTGAGGAGGTACGCCAGCGCGGCCACCGCCCCGGCGGCCGGCAGGGTGACGATCCACGCGACGACGATGTTGCCGGCCACGCCCCAGCGGACCGCCGACAGCCGCCGCGTCGACCCGACGCCCATGATCGACGTCGTCGTGATGTGCGTGGTCGAGACCGGCACGGCGAAGACCGTCGCCGTCGTCACCATGACGCCGGAGGCCACGGTCTGGGCGGCGAAGCCGCCGGCCGGGGTGAGCTGGATGATCCGCCGGCCCAGGGTGCGCATGATGCGGAAGCCGCCCGCGTAGGTGCCCGCGCTGATGGCGAGTGCCGCGGCGAGCACGACCCACAGCGGCACCTCGAAGTCGTCGATCTCGCCGGCGGTGAACAGCGCCAGCGTGATGATCCCCATCGTCTTCTGGGCGTCCTGCAGGCCGTGGCCGAGGGCCATGGTGGCGGAGCTGACGATCTGCGCGTAGCGGAAGCCGCGGTTGGCGCGGGTGACGTTGGCCCGCCGGAAGGTCCACAGGATGGCGAGCATGAACAGGTAGCCGAGGCCGAAGCCGACCAGCGGCGACACGACCATCGGGATGACGACCTTGTCGACGACGCCCAGCCACTGGACGTCGTGGGCCGCGGCGATCGCGGCGCCCACCAGGCCGCCGATCAGCGCGTGCGAGGACGACGAGGGCAACCCGAAGTACCAGGTGACGAGGTTCCACACGATCGCGCCGACCAGCGCGGCGAAGACGATCTCCAGCCCGCCGGTCCCGGTCGGTGCCTCGATGATCCCGGCGCCGACGGTCTTGGCGACCTCGGTGGACAGCAGGGCGCCGACCAGGTTCATCACCGCCGCCAGCGCCAGCGCCACCCGCGGCGTCAGCGCCTTGGTGGAGACGGCGACGGCGATGGCGTTGGCGGCGTCGTGGAACCCGTTGGTGTAGTCGAACGCCAGGGCGACGACGACGATGACGACCAGCGCGACGAAGGCCGCGTCCATCGACGCTCAGGACTCCTTGACCGCGATGGACTCGACGACGTTGGCCACCTTCTCGAACGCGTCGGCGGCCTCCTCGAGCTGGTCGGCCACCTCCTTGAGCCGGAGGACCTCCAGCGCCTCGAACTCGCCGCTGTAGAGCCGGGACAGCAGCCGCCGGTACAGCTTGTCGGCCTCGTTCTCGATGCGGTTGACCTCGATCCAGTAGTCGGGGAGGCCCTTCATCGTCTGCAGCCGCGGCATCGCCTCGGCGGTGGTCTCCGCGGCGCGCTGCAGCAGCGCCGTCTGCTGGCTCATCTCCGCCGGCAGGGTGCCCAGCCCGGTGAGGACGACGAGGTCGGCGGCGGCCTCCACGTAGTCCATGACGTCGTCGAGGTGGCTGGCCAGGCTGTAGATGTCCTCGCGGTCGAACGGCGTCACGAAGCTGGAGTTCAGCTGCCGGAAGATCGCGTGCGTCGACTGGTCACCGGCGTGCTCGAGGTCACGCAGCCGGTCGGCGAGCTCCCTGCGGCGGGCGTGGTCGTGGATGAACTCGCCCAGGACGTCGGTGGCCGCCACCAGGTTCTGCGCGGAGTCGCTGAACAGGGTGTAGAAGCTCTGGTCCTTGGGGGTCAGGCTGAAGGGCACGAAGGGGCTCCGGATCGGCGGGGTTCGGGAGGGCGCCCGCCGCGGATGAGCGGTCGCACGGCCGTCGGGCAGCATAGGTACCCGTTCACGCGCGGTTCAGCGCAGGTTCACCCGCGGGCCGCGTCCGGCCCCTCCAGCGCGCCCCCGCCGAGCGCCTCGACCAGGTCGGCGCGGGCCCGGGCGACCCGCGAGCGGATCGTGCCCACCGGGCAACCGGCCACCTCGGCGGCCTCGGCGTAGGAGAGCCCGAGCAGCTGGGTCAGCGCGAAGGCCTCCCGGCGGTCGGGGTCCAGCCGGGCCAGCAGGTCGGTGACGGCGGCGCCCTCGCCCACCCGGTCGGCGTCGTCGCCGCGGCCGAGGGCCTCCAGGTCGGTGTCGTCGCGGACCAGGGTCAGCCGACGGCGGCGCCGCGAGCGGACGGCGTCGGCGCAGACCCGCCGGGCGATCGCCAGCAGCCACGTCCGCAGCGAGGAGCGGCCCTCGAAGCGGTGCAGCGTGGCGAAGGCGCGGGCGTAGGTCTCCTGGGTCAGGTCGTCGGCGGAGTCCCGGTCGCCGAGCGCGGCGCACAGCCGCCAGACGTCGGACTGGGTGGACCGCACGAGGGTGGCCGCGGCGAGGGGGTCGCCGTCGACGGCGGCCGCCGCGACCCGCTCGAGCTCGTCCACGTGTTCCCTCCGTCACATCCGGGCCGGTCCCGGGAACCGGACGGGCCCTCCGTGACGACTACGACGACATGCAGTGTGCCCCCTTCCGCGAGGCGGTCTCCGCGCGACTCGACGGCGAGCCGCTCGGCGTGCCCGCCGCCGACCTCGACCGCCACCTCGCCGCGTGCCCCGCGTGCGCCGGGTGGGCCGACGCAGCGGAGGCGGTGACCCGCCGGGCGCGGCTGGCCCCCGCGCCACCGGTGCCCGACCTCACCGCCGCCGTCGTGGGCGAGGTGGCGCGGCAGCTGTTCGGCACCGCGGCCGCCGCGCGCGCCCGGCTGGTGCGGTCGGCGCTGCGGCTGGACCTGCTGGCCGTGGGCGTGGCGCAGGCCGGCCTGGCGTGGCCGGCGCTGTCCGGCGGCACCGCGGCGATGAGCGCGCCGGTGCACGTGGCGCACGAGACCGGCGCGTGGAACCTCGCCGTCGCGGCCGCCTTCCTCGCCGTCGCCGCCGCGCCCCGGCTGGCCGCGGGTGCGCTGCCGTTCCTCGCCACCTTCACCGTCCTGCTGACCGTCACCACGGTGCGCGACCTGCAGGCCGGGCACGTGCACGCCGACCGCGCCGCCGCGCACCTGCTGCTGCTCGCCGGCGTCGTGCTCATCGCCGTGGTCGCCTGGCGGCAGCGGCCGCGACGGGCGGCCGCGCCCGCGGCGGCCCGGCGGGTGGTCGCGTGAGCACCGCCGTCCCGGCACGCCGCTCGCCGCGGCCGGCCCTGCTGCTGCTCGTGCTGCTCGCCGGCTGGCTCGGCCTCGGCGTGGCCACCGCCGGCCCCGCCGCCGCGCACGCCGAGCTGGTCTCCACCGACCCGGGGGAGGGTGCCCGCCTCGACGCGGCGCCCGGCCAGGTCACCCTGCGCTTCACCGAGGGCGTGTCCCTCGGGGCCGGCTACGCCCGCGTCCTCGGCGACGACGGCGAGCGCGTGGACACCGGCGCCGCGTCGGTGCAGGACGACACTGTCACCGTCCCGCTGCGCGGCGACCTGCCCGACGCCAGCTACGTCGTCACCTACCGGGTGATCTCCGCGGACTCGCACCCGGTCAGCGGGGCCTACGCCTTCGTCGTCGGCGACGGCGAGCTCGCCGACGCCGGGGCGGTCGCCACCGACCCCGACGCCGACCCGTTCGTCGCCACCGCGCTGCCGGCCGCGCGCGCCCTCGGGTTCGCCGGGGAGGCCGTGGGCCTGGGCGTCCCGGCGTTCCTGCTGCTGTGCTGGCCGGCCGGCTGGGCCTCGCGGCGGATGCGGCGGCTGACCACGGCCGGGCTGGCGACGGTCGCCGGGGCCGCGGTGCTCACCTTCCTGCTGCAGGGCCCGTACGCGGGCGGGGTGGGGCTCGGGTCGCTGCTCGACCCGGCGCTGCTGTCCACCACCGGCTCCTCGGCCTACGGACTGACCACGCTCGGCCGCGGCGCGCTCGCGCTGCTGCTCGCCGCGCTGCTGGTGCCGCTGTGGCGCCGCGCGGCCGCGCCGCAGCCGCCGGAGACGGTGGGCGTGGCCGTCCTCGGCGCCGGCGTCGTCCTCACCACCGCGGCGGTCGGGCACCCGGTGGCCGGCAGCGTCCCGGTGCTCGCCACCGCCGTCACCGCGGTGCACGTCGCGGCCATGGCCCTGTGGCTGGGCGGGCTGGCCGCGCTGCTGGCCGGCCTGGTGCGGCCCGGCGTCGAGGCCGGGGAGCTGGCCGCGGCGCTGCCGCGCTGGTCGCGGATCGCCTCCGGCTCGGTGGCCGCGCTGGTGGTCACCGGCGTCGTCCAGTCGGTGCGCGAGGTCGGCTCGCCGGCCGCGCTGGTCTCCACCACCTACGGCTGGATCCTGCTGGCCAAGCTCGCGCTGGTCCTGCTGCTGCTGGCCGCCGCCGGCGTCTCGCGGGTGTGGGTGCAGCAGCACCTCGGCCTCACCCGCCCGCGGCCGGGCTGCCGCCGCCGGGTGACCGCGCACGCCGTCGCCGCCACCGGCGCCGGCGCCGAGGAGCCGGCCGTCGCCGAGGCCGCCCGCGCCCGCGCCGCGGTGCAGGCCCGCGGCGCCGTCGAGGACGTCGCGCCGCTGCGCCGCACGGTCCTGGTCGAGGCCGCCGTCGCCGCCGCCGTGCTGGTGCTGTCCGCGATGCTGGTGGGCACCCCGCCGGCCCGCGCGACGGCCGCCCAGCCGGTCGACGTCACCCTGCCGCTGCAGTCGTCGGCGGGGGAGTCCGGCAGCGTCCAGCTGTCGATCGACCCGGCCCGTCCGGGCGCCAACACGCTGCACCTCTACCTGTTCGACGACGACGGCCGGCTGGCCCAGCCGGCCGACCTGCGCGTGACGCTCACCGAGCCCGAGCAGGAGATCGGCCCGCTCGACGTCGACCTCGAGCCCGCCGGCCCCGGCCACTGGGTGGCCGACGGGATGTCGATCCCGGGCGCCGGCACCTGGACCGTCGCCGTCAGCGTCCGGCTCGGCGAGTTCACCGCCACCACCGCGAGCACCGAGTTCCCGGTGCGCTGAGACCCCTCCCCGGATCGACAGAAGGAGAACCGTGTCCCTCATCCTGCGACCGCTGGCCCGTGCCGGTGTCGTCCTGGCCGCCGTGCTGACCGCCCTGGTCGCGTCCGTCGTGGTCGCCGCCACCGCGTCGGCGCACGTGACGGTCTCGTCGGCCGACGCCGCCGCCGGCGGCTACGGGAAGCTGACCTTCCGGGTGCCCAACGAGAGCGACACCGCGAGCACCGTCTCGGTGCGCATCTCGATCCCGGAGGACGAGGCGCTGGCCTCGCTGCGGACGATGCCGGTGCCGGGCTGGTCGGTCGTCACGACCTCCGCCGAGCTCTCCTCGCCGGCCGACGACCACGGGACGGAGATCACCAGCTACGTGTCGGTGGTCGAGTTCCGCGCCGACGCCGGCGGCGGGATCGCGCCCGGCCAGTTCCAGGAGTTCTCGCTGTCCGGCGGCCCGTTCCCGGACGCCGACACGCTGTCGTTCCCCACGGTGCAGACCTACAGCGACGGCACCGAGTCGGCGTGGATCGAGCCGACCGTCGAGGGCCAGGAGGAGCCGGCGAACCCGGCGCCGACCCTGACGCTGACCGCCGCCTCGTCCGGGGACGGCGCGGCCACCGACACCGCGGCCGCCACGGACGAGCACGCCCACGACGCCGAGGTGAGCAACGCGCCGGCCGGGCTGGCGCTGTTCCTCGCCATCCTGGCGCTGGCCGTCGGGGTCGCGGGCGTCGCCCTCGGGTACCGCGCCGGCCGACGTACCGTGTCCTCGTGACCGCTTTCGGACGCGGCCGGAGCGCCGCGCTGCTCCTCGCCGCCGGCCTGGCGCTGTCCGCCTGCGGCTCCGACGACGGGGACCAGGCGGCGGCCGCCGAGGGCCACTCCCACGCCGACGGGGACCACTCCGGCGGCTCCCTCGCCACGGTGGAGGGGCCCGACGACACCTACGCCGGCCTCGACCTGCCCGACCCCTACCAGCGGCCCGCGTTCACCCTGACCGACCAGACCGGCGCGTCCTACGACTTCGCGTCCGTCACGGCGGGGCGCCCGACGCTGCTGTTCTTCGGCTACACGAACTGCCCCGACATCTGCCCGACGACGATGGCCGACGTCGCCCTCGCCCTGCGCGACACCGACCCGGCGCTGGCCGAGCAGGTGCAGGTGGTGTTCGTGACCACCGACCCGGCCACCGACACCCCGCAGGTGCTGGGGGAGTACCTGGACCGGTTCGACGCCGACCTGTCCACGCAGTTCGTCGGGCTGACCGGCGACCAGGACGCGATCGACCAGGCGCAGCTGTCGGCCGGCGTGCCGCTGGCCGAGGAGGACGGCCGGCTGCACAGCTCGCTGCTGCTGCTCTACGGCGCCGACGACCAGGCGCACGTCGCGTTCGACGCCGGCAACACCGCGCGGGACATCGCCGGCGACCTGGCCCTGGTCGCCGACGGCGCGTGAGCGGCGCCGTGCAGCGGGGCCGGGCCGCCGGCGCGCGGCTGCTGGTCGTCCTGGTCGGCGTGCTGGCCACGCTGGCCCTCGCCGGGCCGGCGCAGGCGCACGTCGGCGGGGAGGTCGCCGGCAGCGACTTCGACGGCCGGGTCACCTCGGTGCAGCCGCCGGTGCCCGGGGTGAGCGTCCGGGTGCTGGAGTTCGGGGACTCCCTGGAGCTGGTGAACACCACCGGCACCGAGGTGGCCGTGCCGGGCTACTCCGACGAGCCCTACCTGCGGATCGGTCCGGACGGCGTCTGGCGCAACGCGCACAGCCCGGCCACCTACATCAACCTCGACCGCTTCGGCCGGGTCACCCTGCCCGCGGACGCCGACCCGCGGGCCGAGCCGGAGTGGGTGCGCGTCTCCACCGAGCCTCAGTACACCTGGCACGACCACCGCACGCACTGGATGACCGAGGGACAGCTGCCGCCGGCGGTCGCGGCCGACCCCGACCAGGCGCAGACGGTGTTCGCCTGGACCGTCCCGATGCGGCACGGCGACACCGCGCTGACCGTGCGCGGGGTGCTCACCTGGAGCCCGCCGCCGCCGACGGCGCTCACCTGGGGGCTGCACCTCGCGCTGGCCGCCGCCGTCGCGGCCGCCGGCCTGCTGGCCCGGTCGCCGCGGCCGCTGGGCTGGGCGCTGGCCCCGGCCGGCGCCGCCGCGCTCTGGCACGCGGCGAGCACGCCCGAGCCCCCGGTGACGGTGTCCTCGCACGCGGCGGCGGTGGTGTCCGCGCTGCTGCCGGCGGTCACCGCGGCGCTGGTGGCGGTGCTCGGCCGGGTCGCCGCCCGGCGCGGCCGCGGGGTCGTGGCCGGGCTGTGCGCGGTCGTGCTCGGCTGGCTGCTGCTGGTGCAGGGCCTGCCCGACGTCGACGTGCTGTGGAGCGCGCACGTCGCCACCGGCGGCCCGGAGCTGCTGGCCCGGGTGGCGGTCGCCGTGCTCGTGGCCGGTGGTGCCGGTCTCGTCGTCGGCGGGCTGGCCGCCGCCCGGCGCTTCCGCGACCCGGAGCGGGCCCGCCCGCAGGACCCCGCCCCGCAGCCCCAGCCGGTCGCCTGACCGGCCGGGGCCCGGGGGCCGTTCCGGCTAGGCGGTCCCGTCCGGCACCGGGTGCAGGTGCGGGCGCGCACCGGAGAGCATCTCGTTGGCCCGGTCCAGGTCGGCCTCGAAGTCGACCTCGACGGCGGCCCACCGCGAGATGTCCACCGGCCGGAAGCGCACGCCGGCCTCGATGATCGCCGTCTCCATGCCGCGCTCGAAGTAGTCCTGGTCGCCGCAGCCGTCGAGGTGCTCGACCAGCACGGCCTTGTCGGCCGAGGAGACGTAGTTGATGCCCACGGCCTCGCCCAGGCCGCCCTTCACCGTCTTGGACAGCTCGGCGATGTAACCCTCCCCGTCGAGGGTGTACTTGACCTCCTCGTCGGCGACGGTGGAGGTGTCGACGCACACGAAGCTCTCGTCGGCCTGCAGCGCGGGCAGCACTGCCTCCAGCACGGCGGCGTCGAAGACGACGTCGCCGTTGAGCCACAGCACGCCGCCCTCGCGGGTGGTGCGCAGGCCGCGCAGCAGGCTCTTGGAGGTGTTGGTCCGCGCGAAGTGCGGGTTGTAGGCGAAGCGCAGGTCGGGCGCGGCCTGCATGAGCAGCTCGCACTGGAACCCGACGACGGCGGTGACGTCGACGGCGGGGCCGAAGACCTGCGCGAGCGTGTCCAGCTGGCGGTGCAGGATGCTGCGGCCGTCCACCAGCGGGGTCAGCGGCTTGGGCAGCGGGCGCCCCAGCCGGGTGCCCATCCCGGCGGCCAGGATGACCACCTGCGGCGGGAAGGGCTGCGTGCGGGCGGCCGGCCGGACTGCTCCGGTCCTGCGGCCGGGCACTCGGGTCTGCACGAGGTCAGCGATGCGCACTGTCGTCCCCTCCTCGGGTCGGGTCAGCCGCGCCGGCGGGGCCGCCGGGCGGGAAGAACAGGTCGAGGACGCGCCCGGTGGCGTTGCCGTCCTCCAGGGCGGTGTAGGTCTCGCGGAAGGACCGGTAGCGGTCGGCGTGCTCCGCGGTGACGGCGTCCAGGTCGGCGAGCGCGTCGACCAGCTCACCGCTGGTCGTCACGATCGGCCCCGGCGCGACCTCCTCGAGGTCCACGTAGAAGCCGCGCAGCCGGTCGCGGTACTCGTCGAGGTCGTAGGGGAACAGCAGGATCGGCTTCCCGGTGACCGCGAAGTCGAACATCGTCGACGAGTAGTCGGTGACCAGCACGTCGGCGGCCAGGTACAGGTCGCGGATGTCCGGATACGACGACACGTCCTGCACCGGCATCCCGTCGATCGACTCGAGCCGGTCGGAGACCATGTTGTGCAGCCGCAGCAGCAGCACGTGGTCCTTGCCGAGCCGGTCGGTGAAGTCCGCGAGGTCGACCGGGAAGTCGAAGTCGCGCTCCCCGGTGCCCTCGAAGACCAGGTCGTCGCGCCAGGTGGGCGTGTAGAGGACGACGCGGGCGTCGTCGTCGATCCCGAGCCCGGCCCGCACCCGCGCGCGCACCGCGTCCCGCTCGGGGCTGGAGAGCAGGTCGTTGCGGGGGTAGCCGGTCTCGTGCACCGGCCCGCGGAAGCCGAAGGCCTGGCGGAACCGGCCGGTGCTGTAGGGGTTGGGGGAGAGCATCGCGTCCCAGCGGGCGATGTCGTGCTCCAGGTAGGCCAGCCGGCCCTCCGGCGCCCAGAGGACGTCGTTGTGGATCCGCTTGAGCGGGGTGCCGTGCCAGGTCTGCAGGTAGAAGGCGTCCGGGCGCTTCTCCCAGTCCAGCGGCACGTGGTCGTTGGACACGACGACGTCGGCGGCCTCGAGCGCGGCGATGCTCTCCGGGCTGCCGAACGGGACGGTCTCGACGTCGGCCGGGAAGGCGGACTCGGCGACCGGCGCGGTCAGCCACGTGTGCGTGACGTCGTCGCCGCGCGCCACCAGCGCCTCGTAGACGGCGCGCGGGCTGTCGGAGAACAGGCCGCGGAAGCTGGTGTAGACGATCCTCATCGACCACCTCCGGTCAGGACGGGCAGCAGCAGGTCGGCGAGCTCCTGCCAGGACGAGACGACGGCGAGCACGCCGGCCTCCCACAGCGCGGCCTCGCGCTCGGCGCGCTCGGCGGGCTGGACGAACAGCAGGTTCCCCACCGTGGGACAACCCGCGCGGACCGCGGAGAGTGCCCCCGGGACGGAGTCCTCCACGGCGAGGCCCTGCCCGGGGGCGATCCCCAGGCGCTCGCAGGCGTACAGGTACACCGCCGGGTCGGGCTTGCTCGTGGGCACCGGCAGCGAGTCCTCGGCGCTGAACCGGGCCGACGGCGGGATCAGCGCGTCCAGGTCCGTGGCGGTGAAGCAGGCGGCGAGCCGGGCCAGCGCGCTGGAGCTCACCGCGGCCAGTCGCAGGTGCGGGGCGAGCGCGGTGAGGGCGGCGTTCGTCGGCCCGTGCGGGCGCAGGTGCTCGCCCAGGTAGGCGGTGACCGCGCGCTTCTCCTCGGCCACCCACGGCTCGACGTCGACCTCGGGGCGGCCGGCCTCGGCGGCCAGCCGGCGCGACGTCGTCCGGAAGTTCATCCCGGTGGTGGCCAGGCGCAGCTCCTCCGGGGTGTACCGGCGCGCGTCGCCGAGCTCGGCGAGGAAGCGGTTGGTGACCTCGGCGGAGGCGACGAAGGCCGGCTCCTCGGAGGGGAACAGGTTGCCGTCGGCGTCGCACAGCAGCGCGGTCAGGCCCGCGACGACGTCGCGGGGGAGGACCGCGGCCGCCCCGCCGGTGCGGGGCGCGCTCACCGGGCGCTCGCGGCGGTGGCGGCGGCGACGGTCTCGCGGACGCCGTCGCACCGGAGCCGGCGCACGGCGTCGGCGAGTTCGTCGGGGAACCCGGGGACCGAGCCGAGGTCGCCGAAGACCGGCTCGTCGGTCAGCAGCAGGCGCGGGTCGTCGCCGCCGGCGCGGGCCAGGGCCTGCAGGTGCGGCCCGCGGTCGTCCTCGATCGGCAGCGACCGGCCGTGTTCGTCGACCTGCTGCAGGTAGCGGACCCAGCCGGCGAGGGCCAGGGTCAGCAGCGCGTGCGGGCGGTCCTCGGCCAGGGCCTGGCGCAGAGACGGCAGCAGGTGGTGCGGCAGCTTGGTGGACCCGCGGCGGCACAGCCGGGACAGCCGGTCGGCGATGGCCGGGTTGGCGAAGCGCTGCAGCAGCGTGGCCTTGTACTCGTCGAGGTCGATGCCCTCCGGCACGGGGATCAGCGGGGTGACCTCGTCGTCCATGAGCCGGGCGGCGTACGCGGCGAACACCGGGTCGCCCATGAGCACGTCGATCCGCTCGTGCCCGGCCAGCGTGCCGAGGTAGCCGAGCGCGGAGTGGCTGGCGTTGAGCAGCCGGGTCTTCATCAGCTCGTGGTCGGTGACGTCGCGGACGAACCGGACGCCGACCGCGTCCAGCGGCGGGCGGCCGTTGCAGAAGGAGTCCTCGATCACCCACTGGGAGAACGGCTCGGTGACGACCGGCCAGCGGTCGTCGATCCCGTGCCGGCGGGCGAGCGCCTCGCGCTCCTCGGGCGTCGTCTGCGGGGTGATCCGGTCGACCATGCTGCTGGGGAAGGCGACGCGGTCGGTGATCCACCGGGCGAGGACCTCGTCGCGCAGCGCGGCGAACCCGGTGACGGCGGTGCGGGTGGCGTCGCCGTTGCGGTGCAGGTTGTCGCAGGAGACGACGGTGAACGGCGCCGTGCCGGCCCGGCGGCGGCGGTCGAGGGCCTCGACGAGGAAGCCGAAGACGGTGCGCGGGGCGCCGGGGTGCGCGAGGTCGTGCCGGACGTCGTCGTCGGGGGCGAAGACGCCGGTGGTGGGGTCGAGCAGGTACCCGGCGCCGGTGATCGTCATGGTGACCACGCGGGTGCGCGGGTCGCTGAGCCGGTCGAGGACCGCGTCCGGGGCGTCGGGGGCGAACAGGTAGTCGGTGAGGACGCCGACCACCCGGGCGCGCTCGCCGTCGGGGCTGCGCTCGACCACGGTGTAGAGGTTGTCCTGCGGCGCGAGGGCCTCCCGCAGCCGCCGGGCGCGCAGGCCGACGCCCACGACGCCCCACTCCGCGGAGATCCGCTGCTGGGCGACCTCGTCGAAGTAGATGAGCTGGTGGGCGCGGGAGAACCCGCCGACGCTCAGGTGCACGACCGACGGGATCAGCGCCGCCCGGTCGTAGGTGGGGACGGTGAGCCGGGCCCCGTGCTGCTCGAGCGTCGCCGCGGTCAGCGGCCGGACGCGGCCGACGGGGAGTGCCGTCGGCTGCGCGGCCGTGCCGGCCCGCGGGAGGTGCCGCGGGAAGCGCTCGGGCTGTGCCATCGAGGCATCGGTCCTTCCTGTCGGTGCTCGGCCGGCGCACGACCGGCCGCCCCCGCGCGCGGCACGGGACGATCATGGGACCACGCCGGCCGATCCGGGTGCACCTCCAGGGGCGGAGGGTCGCGGTGAAGCCGTCGTGCGGTGCGTCGCGCCGGTGGGTCGCGACACTGCCCGCGGAGTGTGCTCACGCGGGCACCTGGCGTGGGGGCGTCGGCCCGGCGGTCTCGTCGGACCGGCGCGGGCTGCTCCACGCCGGATGAGGTCATGTCCCCCGGAGGACCACGGCGTAAACACAGCAGCCGCGCGTGACACAGCGCACACGGCGTGTCACGCGCGGACACGCCGCACTCGGGGTCACGGCGAGGTCACGGTGTGTTTGTATCGACACGACTCGATCGGGCCCGCACGGGCCGCTTCCCACGAGCGAGCGGGGTACGCGCCTTGGCCAGTCACCGGAGTGATGCGGGTCTGCTGACCCGTCCCGTCAGCGGCTCCCTCGCGGCGGTGCCCGGTCCCCGGACCGGCGACTCCTGGACCGCGGCGGACCACCCGGTGTCCCCGCTGCGCGGCTTTCCACCGGTCCGCCCCGCCGGCGTCCCCGTCCCGCGGTCCGCCGCCGAGGCCGCCGACGACGTCCCCGCGCCGGCCACCACCGCCCTGCCCGCCCCCGCCGCGGCCGCCGGACCGGCCACCACCGCGCTCGCCCCCGCTGCGCTCGCCGCCCCGCGCGCCCGCCGTCGCGGCCTGCGCGACCGCCGTCCCCAGCTGCTGCTCGCCGCGCTCGTGGCCGGCGCGATCGGCGCCGGGGTCGTCGGGGTGCCCGGCGGGTCCGGGGCGGAGGCCGGGTCCACGGCGGTGCTCGGCGCGCAGATGGAGCTGGCCACCGGCGAGGAGTCCCTCGAGGTCATGCCGATGGCCTCGATCACCGAGGCGGAGGCGCAGGCGCGCCTGCAGGAGGTCGCGGCCAGCCGCGCGGAGCGGGCCGCGGCCGAGGCCGCCGCCGCGGAGGCCGCCCGCGAGGCGGCACGGCCCAAGGCCGTGCTGCCGGTCGACGGTGCGCGGTTCACCAGCGGCTACGGCTCGCGGTGGGGCACCTTCCACTACGGCATCGACCTGGCCGCCCCCATCGGGACGCCGGAGTACGCGGCCGTGGACGGCGTCGTCGTCCGGGCCGGTGCGGCCAGCGGTTTCGGCCTGGCCGTCTACGTCCTCCACGAGAACGGCGACGTCACCGTCTACGGCCACATGGAGGAGATCCTCGTCGAGCCCGGCCAGTACGTGGAGGCCGGCGAGACCATCGCGCTGCTGGGCAACCGCGGCCAGTCGACCGGGCCGCACCTGCACTTCGAGGTGCACCAGGGCGGGATGGACGGTCGCAGGATCGACCCGGTGCCGTGGCTGGCCGAGCGCGGGGTCGAGGTCTGACCCGCGACGCGCGGGACGACCCCCGCCGCAGGGGGCCGTGCCGGACGTCGTATAGTTCTCCGTGGCCCGAGCGAGACCGGGCGGGCCGAGGAACGGGGCTGTGGCGCAGCTGGTAGCGCACCACACTGGCAGTGTGGGGGTCAGGGGTTCGAGTCCCCTCAGCTCCACCCGTGTGACCAGGCCGTTCTCCCTCGGGAGGACGGCCTGAGTCGTCTCTGGTTGCAGTTGTGGTTGCAGTTGACGCCGGCGTCACGAGCAGCACCGCGCCCATGCAGTCGGCGGCCTCGCGGGCGAGTGCCGGCATGACGTGGCTGTAGATGTCCATCGTCGTGCGCATCTGGCTGTGGCCGAGCAGCTCCATGACCACCCGTGGGTGGACGTTCTCGCTGAGCAGCAGGGTCGCGGCGGTGTGCCGCCCGTCGTGCAGGCGAACATGGCGGACGCCGGCGGACTGCAGCAGCCGCGTCCAGTCGTCGTAGTCGGTCTTCTTGTCGATCGGCCGGCCGTTCGGCTGGGCGAAGACCAGGTCCTCGTCGTGCCACTCCGAGCCGGCGAGCATCCGCTCACCGAGCTGGGCGGCCTTGTGCCGGTGCAGCTCGGCGACCAGCGGCAGCGGCAGGGCCAGGGTGCGGTGGCTGCGCTTGCTCTTGGGCTCCTCGTAGACCAGCCCGCCACCCCGGACGCGGTGGATGCTGCGCCGGACGGTGAGGGTGTTGTCGAGCAGGTCGACGTCCTTCCACTGCAGCGCCAGCGCCTCGGACTGACGCAGCCCGAGGGCCAGGGCGACGGTCCAGCGGGCGGAGTTGCGGACGCGCGCCGCCGCCTCGAGCACCGCGCGGGCCTCGGCCAGGTCCAGAGCGGTGGCGACGTCGCTCGGGCGCTGGGCGGGCGGGTCGACGAGGGCGGCGACGTTGCGCGGGACGTGGCCGCGCTGGACGGCGACCGTGAGGGCCCGGGACAGGATCCGGTGGTGGCGCAGCACCGTGGCGGGGGAGTAGCCGGCGTCGAGCAGCGCCGTGTAGAGCTGGTCGAGGTGTTCGGGCCGCAACCGGTCGAGACGGTGCCGGCCGATGCCGGGAACGAGGTGCCTGCGGACGGCGGACTCGTAGCTCTCCAGCGTCCGCCGGCGCACCCGGCGCGGCGCGATGGTGGTCAGCCAGTGTTCGAGCCACCAGGCGATGGTGGGGGTGGAGGTCTCGCCGACCGTCCCGGTGTCGCGCCTGCGCTCGAGTTCGCGGACCTTCGCGACGACGACGCCGCGGGTCTTGCTGCTGACGTGCCGTCGGTCGGGTCTGCCGTCGAGCGTGAAGCCGACAGAGACGTAGCCGTGCCAGCGCCCGTCGGCGCCCTTGTAGATCGTCGACTCGCCGTTCGACGCGCGTCCCGCCATCGGCTACCCCTGGGTCGTGGGCCAGGAGCTCAGTCTGGCCGAGCGTTCGGACACGGACGGGCTCGCTGTGGACTCACGCCGCATCGGGCGACGTCGCATCGAGCTCGGGGAGTTCTTGCTGGTCCGCGGCACTCCGGCCGCGCGCCGGCTGACGAGCGGGCATGGTGCGGGGAGCCTCCAGACCGCGGACGTAGCGCTCGAGCTCTGCCCGCGAGAGGCGGCAGCTCCGGCCGATGTGGACGGGCCGCAGCTCGCCGGCTTTCATCAGCGCGTAGAGCGTCGTCCGGCCGATTCGCAGCACCTGCGCGGCTTCCTCGGGCGTCAGGAGGATCGGGTCGGCCGGCAGCACGTCCCGGAGCAGCTGGGGATCGGCCATGTCGTCCACCTCCATGCTGTTGCCCAGACCCCGCGCCTGTGTGACGGCCTGCTAGGCGACGGTGGGGGAGCGGCCTCCCGTCGTTCTCCAGTCCTCCTGTCAGGGACGCGGACCCGAGGTGACCCCCGGCGTGCTGGAGCTCGCAGCCTCTCCTCCCGTACTGGAGATCTCCCGGAGGTCGTCCTCAGCGCAGGTCTGGGGCGCCGGTCCGATGCGCACGCTGCCGATATGCCTGCAGCACGGGCTCGAGCGCCCGGGCTAGGCCGGGCACGTCGCGGTCGTAGACGCGACCGTCGTTCAGTTGATCGGCGAGCTGGTCGAGCAGCCGCGGCCAGTCCCGGCGGGTCGGCGCGATGGGGACGCGGACCTCGACGCGCCGCTCGACGACCTCGACCGCAGAGCGGCTGGAGGCGGCGGCTCTGGCCTGCTCCCAGGCGCGGTGCCGGCAGGTGGCCGAACACCACTTCGGGATCGGCCCCCGGCTCCGTGGGGTGATCGGCCGACCGCACCAGCCGCAATTCGTCGCCGCGGCCCGCCGTCGCGATCCGTCCACATCGGCCTCCGCTGACTTTGAGCGAGTCCTCTCGGTCGGTGCCCGCTGGGTCTGCTGGCGCCGTTGACGTTCGCGCTCTCGACGGCGCGCGCGGTCGTTGGCTCTGTCCCTTCCCGCCATGCCATCAGCCTCTGCAGCGGTCTCCAGTAACCCGTCACAACGGGTTGTGGAACCTAGGAGTGCATGAGGTGTGTGGCACTTGATCTTGCGCCTTCTCCGGTAGGAGAAGCGCCGCACGGCGCGGTGCTGTTCGGCGTAGGACCAGGCGGCAGCACCTCGTCCGCGGTCGCGTTCAGTGCCGTTCCGGGTGCCGTTGCCAGGGGGCCGAGGTCGGCCCCCACGTCGACCGATCAGCACCCGGCGGGCAGGCGGGATCACGAGGGGGCCGGCCGGCTGTGCCTGCGCCGCCCACTCTGGACCGGCTGGGTGTTCGGCTGGCTGTCCGACGTCCGGGGGTCTCTTCCCGTCAGCGCACTCATCACAACGAATGGCAAGGGCCGAGATGCAAGACGTGTGTCCCTCTTGATCTTGTGAGCCTCTGGTGACGATGGTCTGGTCCTGGGCGGCGCTCCAAAGCGGCTCAGCGACGCGCCTTGGCGGGTGCGTGAGGCGACCGCGATGCCCGGGCAGGTGTCTCTGAAGGCGGCCTACGGGACACCTGCCGAGCCGCGGCTGTCTGCCCTCAGCCCAGTATCGGGAAGCCCCTCGATTGATGAACCTGGTGGCAGTCCACCCGATGCTTCCCTTACGACGCTCGCCGCAATGACGACAAAGCGGGGCGCGTTCCGCTCTACCGAATCCGTCGTGTGCCCGCGAGGAACAATGCCGCCCTGGATATGAAGTGCAGTGCGCCCACCTAGCGAGCTCCCAGGACTGACGCCTACACCACCGCCGAGAACGTCACCCGGGGAAGACCCACGGCGCCCACCCGAAGGGGGCGCCCGTGCGCTTCCCGCACCGCCGGCAGATCTTGTCGTCCGGACCCGAGGGCGCCTCACCGTCCGGGTGTCGCTGGACGTAGGAGTGCAACCCGAACCGGCACCGCAGTGACTTTCGAGTCATGGAGCGACGCTAGGAGTCGCCGATCCCGCCGGGAAGGGGCGTACGGCCCGGCGCGCCGGGGCCTCCTCCTGGTCGCCCATAGTGGGCCGCTTGGGGACAGCCACCGCCTCGCCTCAAGGGCGGCCTATGGGTCACCGGACGCGGCTTGCCGCCAGCTGCTATGGCAGGCGCCACACCTGCTGGCTTCTGCCGGCGCTTCGCCGAAAGCGGGTCGTCCGGAGTCGAACCGGATCGTGTGGCTCGGTGCTCTGCCGTTGAGCTACCACCCTCTTCCCTCGTCAGAGGGTGCGGTTGACTTCGACCGCCTTTCGCAACGCAATCAGCTCACGATGGACCTTTCCGGTTCCAAGTTGAACCGCGAGTGCGATGATGCCGACCTGCAGGGCCAGACCGATGAGGAGCAGGATGAGGAATCCGCCTGTGTTCACGTCTTCTGTTCTCCCTGAGTAACGGCGAGGGCGACTGTCCTGGGTCACTTCGGTCGGCCGACGTCATCACTCAAGTCGAGAGACAGGGTCAGCTTCGGTCTGATCGACGTGCGTACCCCCGGGGGGCTTGGCCCCGGGGCGCTGACGTCCTTGGCCGCCTCCTCGACCTTCAGACGGCACATCCTCGGCCCTAGCCGTCCGCCCGGTGTGTCCCAATGTGGGCCGCTGAGAGACACCCGCGGAGTCGGCCGTGAAGGCGGCTTCCGGGACGCCCGATGCCCTGACGTCCGATGGCGGCAGCTCACCGGATGGCCGCGGGGCCTACCGGCGAGCGGGCCGGTTCTCTGTGACCAGCCACCCCACCTTGCCAGCCTGAATGGCTCTGATCATGTCAAGGTTGAACTGATAGATGAGTATTGCAACCGCATCGAGCTCAGACCCCAAGTCGCGAAACCCGTCTCGCGGTAACGGCGCGCGTTTGGTTCGGATGTCTTCGAGCTGTCTTCCGATGCGGACGAGTCGATCTCCGATCTCGTAATCGAAGGTGTCGCGCATCCCTACTCCAAAATACTGCTGAACGAGGGCCAGGTTGCGGTTGATGCTGTCGTTCCATTCGCATACGACGCTTCGGTACTCTTCCCAAGGCACGTCGGAGGTGGGCAGTTCACTGCTCCCGTCCCGGCGCGCCATGGGCCAATAGATGAGGCGCGTCCGATACAGTCGCTTGTCGAGTAACCTGCTGACTTCCTCGAACACTCGGACGGCTCTCTCTCGTTCCTGCTCTTCTCGCATCACGGCGTGTTGGTGTGCCCAGGCCCTGCGCTGGAAGTAAGAGCCGAGGCCCCCGCCGAGCACAGTCGTCAGAAAGAACCCAACGATTAGCGGGATGAGCTGCTCTCCAAGCATCGTCACCGCCTCGCCCTGGTCGCGTTCAGAAGTGCAGTGGGGGGACTGCTCCGTCGTTGCGTCCGCGGCCACGGGCTCGACAGTGTCCCCGAGTGAGCCCCTCACGGACACCGGTTCGGGCGCCCATGCGTTGCTTGCGTGCGCATCCTGGACCGTCGGCGTGGGTGCGTCCGCTCCTGCGGGAATGCCCCTCCTGTGGCTACGACTGGCGCGAGCATCCCAGCGCGCCAGCGATTGACGCCTTGGAGCAGCGAGCGCGCCTATGAGCTAGAGCAGGAGGAGCGGCCGGAGGATGGCGGCCCACCAGTCAGTGAACGCGCACCTGCGCCGTCCGTAGGGCCGTGACGCACGCGCTATCCCTGAGTGGGCCGCTCAGTCGCACCTCGGTCCGGCCGGGCGGTCGACGCAGGGCTCTCACCCCGATGGGCGACAGCTGATCCCCCGTTCGCGTCTGCTTGCGCGAGGCCGCGGCGCGATCGGGGCCGGTCCTCGGCTGTGGCACGTCCGGTCGCGCATGACCCCCGTGATCTTGCCGTCCTCCGGAAACGCGGCCTGGGATGAGCTGGCCGCCTGGTGGCTGTCCCGCTACAAGCCATCCACCCAGCAGACCTACGCCACCTACCTGCCTCGCTGGAGCAGGTGGTGCGCCGACCGCCGCATCGATCCGTTGGCCGCCCGCCGCGCCGACGTCGAGCTGTGGCTGCGCGCCGTCGCCGACTCCGGGCTCTCCCGCGCCTCGGTGGCCGCGCACTACGACGCCGTCGCCAGCCTCTACCGCCTCGCCTACGAGGAGGAGCTGGTCGCGGCCAATCCCTGCGCCCGCGTCACCCGGCCGAAGATCCAGCGCGAGCTGCAGCGCCGCGAGGTGCTCACCGTGCTGGAGTACGCGGCGTTCCTCACCACCGCCCGCACCCTGGGTCCCAGCCACCACGCCATCGCCGTGCTCGGCGGCATGATGGGCCTGCGCGCCACCGAGATGGCCACCCTGACCGTGCCGTCCTTCGGCACCGTCCGCGGCTACGCCACCCTCACCGTCCTGGGCAAGGGCGACAAGCCCGCCCGCGTGCCGGTGCCCATCCCCGCCCTCGGCGCCGTCCAAGCCGCCATCGACGGCCGCACCGCCGGGCCGCTGCTACGCACCCGGAGCGGTGCCGGCATGGACCGGCGCACCGTGTATCGCTACGTCGCCGCGACCGCCAGGGCGGCGGGCATCACCCGGCCCATCGGCCCGCACGCTCTGCGCCGCACCGTGGGCACCGTCGGGCTCAACCAGGGCATCCCGCTGCGCGATGTGCAGCGACTGCTCCGCCACGCCCGCCCGGAGACCACCCTGGGCAGCTACGACATCACCGGCGAAGCCCTCGAACGCCACGCCTCCCACCAGGTCGCCGGCTTCCTCGCAGGCTGGGCCGGCTGAGTCATGTCCTTGAGCGGCCCACCTGGGGACACCGGACCGATCCGTCCGACGGTCCGTGCGAGCGCGCCTCGACGCTCCCAGCGAGCCGGCTCACGACACCGCCGACGATGCGGTCCACCCCGCGTCGAGGAACGCCAGCAACGCTTCCACGACGACCGAAGCGCCGGGCGGCCCCACGGACCTCGAAGCCACACCGCTTGAGGAGCGCCCCGGAACCGGGGTGCTAGGCCGAGCGGCGCGGCTACATGAGCGCCGCAATGAGGGCCACCAGTGGTGGTCCGCTCTGACCGATCATGCCGCGCCACAGCCGTCGATCGGAGACGAACAGGATGACCCCGCACCCCGTCATGAACGCGCAGCCGTAGATCACCAGTGCACGACCTGCACTCTGCTGTCCGAGGTGGTACGCGACGACCCCGGCCACCGGACCCGCGGCGAGGAAGAGGTTGTAGAAGCCCTGGTTGAACGCCCACATCCGGACGCCTGCCGCCGGTTCCGGCCTGCCGAGGAGGAAGATCTGCACGCTCCGCCGCCCGAACAGGAAGCTCTCCAGGACGAACGCCGTGACGCCGCACAGAGCCGCGATGATCGCGAAGGTCTGCGCCACAGCGTTCACGGCGCCCAGTATGAGCGAGAGCGGGCCGGCCGCGGGGCGGGACTGGAACACGGGGAATGGGTTCTCCCAGACCCGGCGAAGGTCCGGCGACGGCCGTAGGCCTAGTGCCCCAAAAGGACTGCGTCGATGACGTCGTTCAACGCCGCGTGCTCGCGCGCGGTGGCGACATGCGGCTCGCGACACGAGCGTCGTTCCGGCCGGGTGTCGGAGCGGATCGGCATCGGGCCCGGACAGGGGTGGCGGGGCGGGCAACTCTGCTCCCTGTCCCTGAAGCCGCCTTTAGAGACACAGGACGTGGCAAGGCACGGCGAGGTGGTGCCTGCGTCGGGCGCGGCTCCGCATGCCTGGTTGCAGTTGTGGTTGCAGTTGGCCTCGTTCGTGCCAGTGCACCGTCGTCCGCCGTCTCGTGGATCTGCACGTCAGTCGACTTGCAGAACGGCGGTGAATCGCCACGAACGCGATCATGACGGCCTGGCAGTGTGGGGGTCAGGGGTTCGAGTCCCCTCAGCTCCACCCGTGTGACCAGGCCGTCCTCCCTCGGGAGGACGGCCTGAGTCGTCTCTGGTCGCAGTCGTGGTCGCCGTTTGATTCCACGAGCAGCGCGGCGCCCGTGCGGTCGGCGGCCTCACGGGCCGGTGCCGGCACGACGTGCACCGTCCAGGCGTCGTGGTCCGTCCTCGCGTCGATCGGCCGGCCGTTCGGGCGTGCTCGCTCCTGGGCTCCTGGTGGACGAGCCCGCCGCCCCGGACGCGGTGCACGGCGTGCCGGACGGTGAGGGTGTCGTCGAGCAGGTCGTCGTCCTCCGACGCCGGCGGCGACGCCCCATCCGCTCGGGGACGGGACCCCGACGGGCGAGTACGTTGCCAGCGGCGCCGCATCAGCGGCCCCTGACAGGTCATGCAGGTGGCCCAGCGGATCACGGGCCACCCGCCACGGGCGACTCACTCCGGGGTCGAGGACCTCCGTCGACCAGCCGGACCTGACAGAGCGGACCGCGATGAGCCCCGACGACGATCAGCGGCCGTCCGAGCCTCTGGACGTCCACGACGCCTTCGCCGAACTCGGGCAGCTGTCCTTCAGCGACACCTCCCTGGACGCGATGCTGCAGACGATCGCCGACCTGGCCAAGCAGGTCATCCCCGGCGTCGCGGAGGCCTCGGTCAGCCTGGTGGAGAACGACAAGGCCACCACCGCCGCCTTCACCGGCAAGCTGGCGCTCGACCTCGACGAGTCGCAGTACGGTCGCGGCTACGGTCCCTGCCTGGAGGCGGCGGTCGGTGAGGAGATCCGCGAGATCACCGACGCGCGCGAGGAGAGGCGCTGGCCGGACTACGCCCAGGTGTGCGTCGAACGCGGCTCCCCGAGCTCCGTGTCGGTCCCGTACCGGTACGACAGACCGTCCACGGTGCACTGGACCTCTACGCGGTCGAGGCTGCCGCGTTCGACGACGAGGCCAGAGACGTCGCTCGAGCGTTCGCCTCCTACGTCGCCGTGGCGGTGCACAACATGCACCTCTACGAGAGCACCCGCGAGCTCGCCGAGAACCTGGACCGGGCGATGCAGACGCGCGCTGTCATCGAACAGGCCAAGGGCATCCTGATGAGCCAGCGACGCTGCAACGCGGCCGAGGCCTTCCAGTTGCTCGCGACCGCCTCGCGGCGGTCCAACCGCAAGCTCCGCGACATCGCCCAGGCCGTCGTCGACGGTGCGAGCCGCACCCGAGCAGCGAGGCCTAGCCGGCTCGACGACGTCCCGGACGTGTCCCCGGCAGGTCGGGCTCGGAGGTGCCGCTCGCGGACAGGCGGAACCCCCGGGGGAGCAGGACCGTGTGCGTCGCCGTGCTCGTGAAGGCGTGCGAGACGCGTGCAGGCGAGCCGGCCGGTGGCGCTCCGTCAGGAGGGTCGGAGCTGCGGCGTCCGGTCTGATCCACCTGGTCCGTTCCCCGTCGGCGAAGTCGCCGGCCGTCTTCGGCGCGTGAGTCGGCGAAACGGGCGCAGCTGCATCGTCCGTCGGCCGGTCCCGTCGCTCGCGTCGGAGGCAGGCCACCGCGCCGGCGCCTCGGGTGTGCGGAGGGCGGCCCCGCCACCCCGGGTCTGGAGTGGCGGGGCCTGACCGCGGCACGCCCCCCGGGTGGCCGCCGCGGCTGCTCGGGGTGCAAGCAGACGCTATGCGTCTCGCCGGTGCACCGCCTGCCCAGTGGATCGTGGGGGCCGGGCTGGGACGAGCGGCAGTTCGCCGGTGAGGACGAGGCGCTCGGCGATCTCGCGGACCTTGACGTTCCTCCTCATGGACACCGTGGCGAGGGCTTCGAAGGCCTGATCGGGGGTCAGCCTGTGGCGCTCGATCAGGATGCCCTTGGCCTGCTCGATGACCGCTCGGGACTCGAGCGCGATCCGGAGGTCGTCGGCCGTCTGCCGGGCCCTGCGGTACGCCTGGACGGTTCCGGCGGCGACCGCCGCGTAGGGGGCGAACCCGGTGGCCACCGCTCGGCTGGCCTCGTCGAAGGCCTCCGGCCTCCGGGCGTAGACGTTCAGCGATCCCGCGACCTGCTCCTCCCCGGCGAGGACCAGGGGCACGGCCAGCAGACTGAGGACGCCGTGCTCGGCGACGTAGCGGCCGTAGTCGGGCCACCGGCTGTCCACGCGGGTGTCGCTGATCTCGACCAGGACGCCGTCGTGGGCGGTGTGCAGGCACGGCCCGTCCCCGCGGCGGTACTGGGCCTCGTCGAGGCCGAGGGCCAGTGGCCCGGTGTCGACGACCGTTCGCGGCTCGTCCCCGATCAGCAGCGTGACCGATGCCTCCGGGTCACCGGGCATGACCCTCTTGGTGAGGTCCGCCATCGACTGCAGCAGGCTCTCCATGGAGAGTTCCTGCAAGGACCTCTGGCCCAGGTGCTCCAGGGCCTCCGCTGCTCTCGTGGACCGTTGCTTCCCGCTGTGGGCCACCGCAGGCCTCCGGTCTGATCGATACCGGGGCACGACCTCGGCGGCGAACCCCACGGTGGGCTCCGCATCTGGGCTACGCCGCTGCCTGACGCAACATCGACGCCCGACGCCGGGCGCTGGAGGTGACCCTATCCGACTGCCTGGCCGGCACAGTGGCGGTCTCGGACGTCGTCGGGCGTCCTCGAACCGCCTCGGTGACGTCGGGAGACGGCAGGGCCTCAGCCGGGCGCGGGTCCGCCGACGTGGCCGCAGTCGTGGTTGCAGCTGGGTCGGACCTGCGGCGACACAGGTCGGACCCTCGTCGTCGTACGGGGTCGGCGCGGCCGCACGGCAGCCGGGGACTCCTCCCTAGAGTTGCCCCATGTCGATGCGGCCGGTCTCCGGCCTCGACGTCGGCGTCCTGCTCGAGCGGGTCGAGGGGACGGCGCCGATCGGGGCCCTGCAGGCCGCGGCGGAGGCGCTCGCGGAGATGCTCGGGGCGCGGGACCTGACCTTCCTCATCGCCGACTTCAGCGGCCGCGCCGTCGTGCGTCTCACCACGGGGATCGCCGGAGCCGAGGGCGGTCGCTCGCAGGCGGGCGCGCACGCGGAGACCCTGCCGCTGTCCGGCACCGTCTACGACCGCGTGCTGCGGACCCAGGAGGTCGACGTGCGACCGCTCGACGACGGGGCCCTGGTGGTCGCCCTGGTCAGCGACCGGGGGGACGCGATCGGGCTGCTGGAGCTGGTCCTGCCGGCGCACCCGGACCCGGCGGTGGTCGCCGACGTCGCCGCCGCCGCGCACGCCCTGGCCTACGTGGTCATCGCCGCCCGCCGGTACACCGACGTGTTCGAGTGGGGTCAGCGCACGACCCCGTTCTCCCTGGCCGCGGAGATCCAGCGCCGGCTGCTCCCGGCGTCCTACACCTGCGAGGCCGGGCAGTTCACCCTCGCCGGCTGGCTCGAGCCGGCCGCCTCGGTGGGCGGGGACACCTTCGACTACACCCTCAACCAGGACTCGCTGCACGTGTCCGTCACCGACGCCGTCGGTCACGAGGTCCGGGCCGCCCTGCTGGCCACGCTGCTCGTGGGCGCCCTGCGCAACGCCCGCCGGAAGGGCCTGGACCTCGCCGGGCAGGCCCGCTACGCCAACGACGCCCTCGCCGACGACGCCGCGGCCGGGCAGTTCGTCACCGGGCAGCTCCTGCGCGTGGACCTGTCGTCCGGGACGGCCGTGGTCGTGAACGCCGGTCACCCGCTGCCGCTGCGGCTGCGGGACCGCAGGGTGCAGGAGATCGGCCTGGACGTCGAGCCGCCGTTCGGTGTCGTGCCCCGCGCGTCCTTCCGGCCCCAGGAGCTCCGGCTGGTACCGGGGGACCGCGTGGTCCTCCTCACCGACGGGATGCAGGAGCGCAACGCCGCCGTCCTGGACGTCGCGGCGGCCCTCCGCGACACCGCGGACCTCCACCCCCGGCAGGTCGTCCAGGAACTGGGGGCCGCGGTCCTGCGCGCGACCGGCGGCGACCTCCGCGACGACGCCACGGTGGTGTGCCTGGACTGGTACGGAGGTCCCCCGCGCCGGCGGGACAGCGCGCACGGCGCCGACGCCGGCCGCGCCTCGTCGGCGCGGTCGCCCCGCCGCCCGGACGCCTGACCGCGGGCGCGGACCTCACCCGGCGCCGAAGCGGGCCCAGACGTGCTTGCGGTCGTCGGCGACGGTCCACCCGCGGTCGACGCTGAGGTGGGCGACCATGCGCAGGCCCATGCCGCCGAAGGCGGGATCCCGGTCGGCCGCGGGCTCGGGTGCGGTGCGCGGATCGCCGTCACTGACGTCGAGCAGCACTCCCCGCCCCGTGCGGACGGCGAGGACCCGCACGGGTGCACGGCCGTGCCGGAGGCCGTTGGACGCCAGTTCGTCGACGGCCACCACGAGGTCGTCGACGACCGCTCCGTCCGCGTCGGACCCCTCGGCCCCGCCCGCCGCCCAGACCCGCAGCTGCGCCCGTACGGTGCGCAGGTCCGCGGCGTGGGAGATCTCGCACTCGTAGCGGGGTCCCGTGGTCTCGGGACACGGCCGCCGCGGCCAGGGCTCCAGGTCCATGGGCTCGTTCCGGTCCGGGGATGTCCCGGCAGCAGTGCCCCGTCGCCGGCGTTCCGAACCCGTCCGGGTCGTCGCGCGACCGTCCGTGCCCGTCGTCGGGTCTCAGGACGGCCGGTCCGCCCCGCGCTCGGCGGCGCGGTCGCGCTCCCGCGACGCGAACTCGCGGGCCTCGCGGGCCTCGCGGCGGAGCCGCTCGCCGTCCTCCGGGCGGGTCTCGGCGAGCTGGTCGAGGGTCTCGGCGAGCCGCGTCTCGGTGTCGGCGATGGTGCGGGAGGTCCGGGCGAGCGCGTCGGCCAGTGCCTCCTTGCGGAGCAGGAGGTCCTCGGCACGGCGCCGCACGGCCTCGGCCCGCCGGGCGAGGTGCCGGGTCCGGTCGACCTCGCCGGCGGGGGGCGCTCCGCCGTCCCCCCGGGGCTCCACGGCGGACAGCGTGACGCACCGGCGTGCGCCGCGGCACCGTCCGCTGCGTCCCGCGGCGACGATGTGGGCGTGCGCCGCCGCCGAGCAGACCGCCGAGGTGCAGCGGCTGGTGGGCCTCGGCGCCGAGCGCGTGGACGGGACGCCCACCCCGACGATCCCGACCCCGTCGTCCTCGCCGACCCCGAGCGCGACCGGTTCCGCGTGGTCGACCGGGCGCACGGCTGACCCCACCCCGGACGGGGGAGGGTGCGGCGCGGCCGCTTGCGCAGGTCGGCAGACTGCCGGGGTGATCGAGAGCGCCGACGCCGCCGGGACGACCGCACGCATCCCCTCCCTCCCGGCCGCCCGGACCGCTCCGGTCCCCGCCCCGTCCGACGACACGCTGCTCGTCCCCGGGGAGACCTGCTGGCGGATCGAGCGCGCCGACCGCCACGCCGTCTTCGTCGACGCCGCCGACTACTTCGCCACCCTCAAGCGCGCGGTGCTGCGCGCCGAGCGCCGGGTGCTGTTCATCGGCTGGGACTTCGACCCGCGCATCCGGATGGACCCGCGCACGCCCGGCCGCGCCCGCGACGACCGCCTGGGCCGCGTGCTCGAGCACGCCGTCCGCGCCAACCCGCGGCTGGAGATCGGCGTCCTGCAGTGGGACCTCGGCATGGTGGTGGCGCTCACCCGCCGCATGGCCCCCATCGTGCTGCTCGACCGGCGCACCCCCGACCGGCTGCGGTTCACCGTCGACACGCACCACCCGCTCGGCGGTGCGCACCACCAGAAGATCGTCGTCATCGACGACTGCTTGGCCTTCGCCGGCGGCATCGACGTCACCGCCGACCGCTGGGACACCTCCGAGCACCGCGACCGCCACCCGCTGCGGCACCGGCCGCACACCACCCGCCTGCGCGGGCCCTGGCACGACGTCACCAGCCTGGTCTCCGGCCCGGCCGCCCGCGCGATCGGCGACCTCGCCCGCGAGCGCTGGGAGAGCGGCACCGGGGAGCACCTGGAGCCGGTGACCGACGTCGAGGCCTGCTGGCCCGAGGAGGTCGAGACCTTCCTCACCGACGTCGACGTCGCGGTCTCGCGCACCCGCCCCGAGTACGGCGGCGCCGAGCTGGTGCACGAGATCGAGCTGCTGTGGCTGGCCGTGGTCGCGGCCGCCCGGCGCACCGTCTACGTCGAGACGCAGTACTTCGCCAACCGCCGGGTCGCCGAGGCGATCGCCGAGCGGCTGCAGGAGCCCGACGGGCCGGAGTTCGTCGTCGTCCTGCCGCGGTCGGCCGACGGCTGGCTGGAGAGCAAGGCCATGGACACCGCCCGGGTGAAGCTGTTCGACCTGGTCACCCGCGCCGACCGGTACGACCGGTTCCGGCTGCTCGTGCCGGTCACCGAGGAGCGCCGGCCGATCTACGTGCACGCCAAGGTGACCTGCCTCGACGACCGGCTGCTGCGGATCGGCTCGGCCAACCTCAACAACCGCTCGATGGGCCTGGACACCGAGTGCGACCTGTCGATCGAGGCCCGCACCGGCGACCCGCGCCACGACGAGCTGGCCGCGGCGGTCCTGGGCATGCGCCACCGCCTGCTCGGGGAGCACCTCGGGGTCGCGCCGGAGGAGGTCGCGGCCGCGGTGGAGGAGCACGGCGGGTCGCTGGTCCGCGCCGTCGACGCGCTGATGCGGCCGGCCGGGCGCTCGCTGGTCGCCTTCGAGGCGCCGGAGCTCGACCCGGTGGAGCGGCTGCTCGCCGAGACCGAGCTGCTCGACGCCGAGCACACCCCGAACCGCTGGCGCCGGGTGAAGCGGGCCTTCGCCGGCCGCCGGCGCCGCCAGCGCGGCTGAGCGCGGGCGGGTCAGAAGCCGAACAGCAGGCCCAGGCCCGCGACGGTGAACAGCACCATCACCAGCACCAGCGGCAGCTGGTCCGACGCCGGGGCCCGCGGCGCCACGCGCAGCGCCTTCTCGTGGGCCAGCAGCACGCCGACGACGTGGCCCAGCACCACCGCGCCGACCTGCACCCAGGCGATGACGTCGGGGCTCACCGCGCGCAGGTCCACCACGTCGGCCGCCGTGCCGAACAGGTCGGCGCCGGTTCCGAACGGGTCGCTGGCGAGGATCCACGTCGTCTGCCCGTCGAGGGCGAGCAGCGAGAAGTAGTGCGCCACGGTGTAGCCGACCGCGATCGGCACCACCGACGCCGCGTACAGCCGGGGCTGCGGGCCCAGCGGGAGGCGGCCGAGGCGGCCCGAGAGCCGGGTGCCCAGCAGGTACAGGACCGCGACCAGCGCGGTGCACGCGACCAGTCCGACGGTGCCCGAGGCGGTGTCGCCGGCCGCCCCCGGGCCGGTCTGCCACCACGCGGTGCGGGAGAGCCCGTCGAAGCCGGTGGAGCCGAGCAGCACCACCACGACGGCGGCCAGTCCCGGGGAGTCCGGGCCGGCCATCGCGTTGGTCAGCGGCGAGCGGACGACGACCACGCCGTCGTCGCGCCGGCCGACGACCGACAGCCGGCCGAGGACGGCCGAGTACACCTCGAAGCCGTCGCCGCGGGCGAACCACCCCTCGCCGAACCAGGCCGCCGCGGCCAGGTGCACGACCGCGTGGGCGGCGAGGAAGACCGCGACCGCGACCGGCTCCGACCGGCCCGGGTACACCAGCTCCAGCCAGACGAAGGCCAGCAGCGAGCCGGCCGCCGGCCACAGCCCCAGCGCCGGCAGCCGGTCGGCGCCGCGCGGCGGTCCCGTGAGCACCCGCAGGCCGCGGGCGAGCAGCCGCAGCGGGTTGAGCACCCGCCACACCGGCCCGAGCAGCAGGCTCACCGGCACCAGCCCCACCCAGAAGGTCACGTAGAGGACCCAGGGCGCGAGGTTGTCCGCCGTGTCGTCGGGGCCGGCCAGCGCCACCGCCAGGACGAGCACGGCGACGGCGAGCGCGACCGCCTGCAGGCCCCGGCGCAGCGGAGCGCTGTCCGCGGCGCGCTGCACCCAGGCCGGCAGCGGGTGCCCGGAGGCGGCGTCGCCGAGCCTCGGCCGGCGCCAGAACAGCAGTAGGACGGTGAAGCTGACCAGGATCGCCGCGCCCGCGCCGTAGAGCGCCAGGCCGAGGGGGAGCGGCAGGTCGGTGCGCGACCCGACGCCGTGCGCGAGGACGGTCACCCGACCTGCAGCGACAGCAGCACCGTGCCCGTCCCGTGCAGCTCCACCTCGAACACCCCGGGGATGTCCGCGGTGAACCGCACCGTCGCGGGCGTGCCCGGGGCGAGCGCGGCCTCCAGGTCGTAGCCGTGCACGTGCACCTCGTCGGCGGCGTCACCGGTCACGGTGAGGGTCACCTGCTCCCCGAGGGGGACGGGGACGCGGCCGGTGTCGCCGGTGGCCCGCCCGCCGGCGACCTGCACCGCGAGCGCGCGGCCGGCCGGGGTGGGTGCGGCCGAGGACGGGGCCGGGGGCGGGGCCGAGGACGGAGCCGCCGTCGCCGACGGCGCGCCCGCGTCGGACGGTGCGGTCCCGGCACAGCCGCTCAGGGCCACGACCGCGAGAGCGGCCAGGGCCAGGCGGCGGGTCACCGGCCGGCCCCGCTCGGCGCCGGGGCCGTGCTGCCCACCGGCCGGTCGGGGGACCGCTCGCCGGCGCTGCCGCGGCGCGAGCAGCGGGCCACGCCCCAGGAGATGGCCGCGACGATCGCGATCGTGCAGGCCAGGACCACGAGGTTGGCCACGGTCCACAGCCCGCCGCCGGCGTCCTTCAGCTCCCGCTGCAGCAGGTCGACCTCCGGGACCGCCGCGCGGGTGACCCCGTCGGTGGCGGCGATCTCGCCGGCCGGGATGGCCGGGTCCTCGGGCAGGTAGACCGGCACCGCGGTGAGCACGCGGCCGTCGTGGATGCGCAGCATCGTCTTCCAGTCGTCGTGCACCGGCACCGGCTCGGTGGTCCGGTACTCACCCGGCCCGGTGCGCTCGAGGTCGGTGACGACCAGCCCCTGGCCCTGCCACGCGGTGATCTGCACCCACGCCGGGTCGTCGAGGGCGTCGGCGGGGTCCAGCCGCACGGTGACGTGCGCCGTCCGCGGGTCGGTGGTGACGTCCTCGATCGCGAGGGTGGCCTCGAGGTCGCCGGGCACGGTCGCGACCAGCCCGTTGGCCACGCCGCCGGCGAGGGCCAGCAGGCCCAGGACGAGCACGCCGCGCGCCACGGCGGGGCGCGGCAGCCGGCGGCGCAGGCCGAGCGCGAGCAGCGCGCCGATCAGCCCGCCCGCGACGCCCCCGACGACGGCCATGAGGGTGCCCTCGACCAGGACGTCGCCGTTCCACTCGAGCACCTGGGTGACCCGGGTCCACAGGCCCTCGACCGCCGTGCCGACGGTCCCGACCAGCACGCCGGCGACGGCGCCGAAGGCCAGCGGGCGGCGGGCGAGCGGCCAGGCCAGCGCGAGCAGTTCCACCAGCAGCGCGGAGCCGAGGTAGAGCGGGAACTGCGGCGTGATCTCGCCGAGGACCGGGCCGACGACGACGGCGATCGTGCCGCGGACGACGAGGAAGAACCCGGCGGCGGCCAGCGCCCCGCCCCGGCCCATCCAGAGCCGGGCGGCGACCAGCGCGGCCCCCGCGGCGCCGGCGATCATGAACGGCTCGAGCACCAGGCGGAACTGCGGGACGTCGAAGTCGAACTCGCCCTGGAACACCGACAGGCCCAGCAGCAGGCCGCCCATGGCCGAGGCCCGGCGGAGGAACCGGGCGCGGTCGCCCCCCTCGCGGCCGCCGTGCACCCGGCCACCGTGCACCCGGCCACCGTGCACCCGGTCGCCGTGCACCCGGTCGCTGTGGCCCTCCGTCTCCAGCACCAGCAGCCCGACGATCGACAGGCCGGCGCCGCCGATGAGCATGAGGTGGGTGGGGCCCCACAGCGTGACGTCCTGGCCGAACAGGCGGTGCCAGACGTCGTCGAGGGGGAAGCCGAGCAGGGCGTAGAAGCCCGCGGCGGTGAGCAGCACGCCGCCGACCGGGACGTCCCAGCCGCGGACGAACCGGACGGCGGCCGGGCCGGGGCGCTCGTCCAGCGGCATGGAGCAGGCCAGCACGCCACCGGCGAAGACCCCGAACAGGCCGAACAGGATGAGGTAGTGCGCGGGGTTGGCCAGCGGGCCCTCGTCGCGGCCGACGCCGACGTGCAGCGCGATGTCCCACATCATCCCGAGCAGCGCGACCAGCAGCGACGCCGTCGTCAGCACGGTCGGGAGGGCGACCCAGCCGGGGACGTGGGTGGCCCGGCCGAGGGCGCTCCCGGCGCGGGCGAGCACCGTCGTCCGGCGGGTGCGGTGGGCCCACACCAGGCCGAGCAGGACGGCGGTGAGGGCGAACCCGATGGCGGAGGCGAGCACGACCTCGCCGACGGCGGCACCGCCGGCGGGACGGTCCTCCACGGCGAGCAGCACTGGTCCCAGGGACGTCACGCCGCTATAGAACACTGATCGACGTCACATGGCAAAGTGGCACATCACCTACACCGTTACGATCGGGTCCTGATGGAGGCTGAGGAGCGGGCTGCCGAGCACGACGGCGAGCGGGAGATGACGGTCGACGAGCTCGCCGCGCGGGTGGGCATCACCGTGCGCAACGTGCGGGCGTACGCGGCCCGCGGGCTGCTGCCCCCGCCCCGGCTGGTGGGGCGCACCGGCTACTACGGCCCCGAGCACGTCGCCCGGCTGCTGCTGGTGCGCGAGATGCTCGCCGAGGGCTACTCCCTCGCCGTCATCGAGCGGACGCTGGCCACCGCCCCCGCCGTCGGCGGCTCGGCCACCCTCGCGCTGCACCGCGCGCTGCTCGCGCCCTGGCTGCCGCCGGAGCCGGAGGAGACCACCGCCGAGGAGCTCGCCGCCCGGGCGGGCGTGCCGGTGGACCCGGCCACCGTCGACGAGATGGTCCGGCTCGGCCTGGTCGAGCGGCTCGACGACGGCCGGCTGCGGGTCACCGACCCGCCGCTGCTGACCGCGGGCCTGCAGGTCGTCCGGCTCGGCGTGCCGCCGTCGGCGCTCATCGCCGCCCAGGCCCGGGTCATCGAGCTGGTGCGGGAGATCGCGGCCACCTACGTCGGCATGTACGTCGAGACCGGGTGGCGCGCGCTGTTCGCGGAGGGCTCGCCGCCGGACCAGCTCGACCGGGTGCGGGCCGTGGTGGACCGGCTGCAGCCGGCCGCCGCGCAGGCGCTGCTGGCGAGCTTCCGCACCGAGATGGCCGCCGCGGTCGGCGCCGCGGTCGAGGCCGAGCTCGGCGCGCTCGCCGAGGAGTGAGCCGGGTCGCCTACCCGTCGCGGCCGGCCGACGGCTCGTCGATGGGCTCGTGGGAGCCGTCGAGCCCGTCGCGCTCGCGGGCGGCCAGCCGCCGGTCGCGCACCACCACGGCGACGACGACCGCGACCAGGACCGCCGCCGGCACGGAGAACCCGGCGGTGGCGATCAGGCTCAGCCCGTCGGTCGCCAGGACGCTCGTGCCGGACACGTCCTCCATGTGACACCGATCGGTGTCACGGTGTCAAACCGGCGCACCCTGTCGGCACCCGGCGGTAGGACACCGCCATGAGCCCGCGCCGCCCGCTCGACCTGCTGGCCGCCCCCTCCAGCGCCGCGGCGCACTGGCCCGGGCAGGAGCGCGCCTGGGCGGCCCTCACCGCGGCGGGCCTGGCCGGAGAGCTCGGACGGGCCCGGGAGGTCGCCGTCCGGGAGCTGTTCCCGCCGGTCCGGTGGGCCGCCGGCCCGGCCCCGGCGGGGCGGGTGCGCGACGCCGCCCGCGTCGTCGCCGGCCTGGCCGCGGTGCGGGACGCGGTCGCCACGACGCTGGACGCCGGCCGGACGCCGGTCGTGGTCGGCGGCGAGTGCACGACGACGGTGGGGCTGGTCGCCGGTGCCCGCGCCACCGGCCGGTCCCCGGGGCTGGTGTACCTCGACGGCGGAGTCGACCTGCGCACGCCGGCCGACAACCCGACCGGCGTCGCGGACTCGATGGCGCTGGCCCACGTGCTGGCGCTGCCCGGGTGCGATCCCGACCTGCTCGCGGTCGGCCCGGTCCGGCCGCTGCTGGCGGTGGACGACGTCGTGGCGGTGGGCGCCCGGGACGCCGAGCCGGACGCGACGACGGCGCGCCGGATCGGCCTCGCCGCCGTCCCGGCCGACGAGGTGGCGGCCGACCCCGACGGCGCCGCCGCGGGGGCCGCCGCGGCGGTGGACGGGCCCGACGGCTTCCTCGTGCACCTCGACGTCGACGTCGTCGAGTTCCTCGACCTGCCGCTGGCCAACGTGCCGGACCACGGGCGGGGGCTGCCGCTCGAGGTCGTCGCCGCGGTGCTGCGCCGGCTGTGCGCCGAGGACGGCTTCCGCGGCCTGTGCCTCACGGAGGTCAACCCCGACCACGCGCCGGACCCGGGGGAGGTCGCCCGGCTGGTGGCGGTCCTCACCGCCGCGCTGGCCTGAGCCACGGTTCCGCGCGGGCGCCGCGGGGGAGGAGCAGGGCATGAGCGGTTCTGCGACCTTCGACTTCACCGGCTCCGTCGTCCTCGTCACCGGCGGCGGGACCGGCATCGGCCTGGCGATCACCCGGGCCTTCCTCGACGCCGGCGCCACCGTCGCGATCACCGGCCGCCGGCGGGACCGGCTCGAGTCCGCCCTCGAGGGCGTGCCCGCCGAGCGCGGCGCGGCGCTGCCAGCGGACGTCTCCGACCCGGCCCAGGTGCGGCGGCTGGTCGCCGACGTCGTCGACCGGTTCGGCCGGCTCGACGTCGTGGTCAGCAACGCGGCCGGCTACGAGAGCGGGGAGGTCACCGACCTCGCCGACGAGGCGTGGGAGCAGATGCGCGCCACCAACGTCGACGCGTTCTTCCACCTCGCCAAGGCCGCGCTGCCGCGGCTGGCGGAGTCCGGCGGCAACCTGGTCGCCGTCTCCTCGGTGTCGGGGCTGCGCGGCGACTGGGGGCAGGCCGGCTACAACGCCACCAAGGCGGCGCTGACCAACTTCGTGCGGTCGCTGGCGCTCGACTGGGGCCCGCGCGGCGTGCGGCTCAACGCCGTCGCCCCCGCGTTCACGTTCACCGAGCTCAACGCCGACGCCCCCCGCGACGACGAGTCGCTCGCGCCCTTCCGCAACCGCATCGCCCTGGGACGGCCCGGGGAGCCGGAGGACATCGCGCCGTCGGTGCTGTTCCTCGCCTCCGAGGGTGCGCGGTACGTCACCGGCGCGGTGCTGGCCGTCGACGGCGGCACCAGCGCCTCCACCGGCCAGGCCCACGTCTGAGAGGGCGCACGGGTGACCGCCCGCGCCGCCTCCGACCGGCTGGCGTTCGTCGCCGGCGTCGTCGCGGCGGCGCCGGGGGAGCGGGTGCTCGAGGTCGGCTGCGGCGCCGGCGTGCTGGTCACGGAGCTCGCGGCCGCGGTCGGCGACGGGCGGGTGGTCGCGGTGGACCGGTCGGCGCGGATGGCCGCCGCGGCCGCCCGCCGCAACCGGGAGGCGGTCGACGCCGGCCGGGTGCGGGTCCTCGCCGCGCCGCTGCTCGACGCCGACCTGGCCGGCGAGCGCTTCGACGCCGTCGTCGCCGTCGACGTCCGGGCGTTCTGGACGCCCCCGGCGCCGGAGTGGGACGTCGTCGCGCGGGTGCTCGACCCCGGCGGCCGCGTGGTCCTCGGGTTCTCGGTCATGCGCTTGGACGACCGGGACCGGGTGCGGGCGGCCGTGGCGCGGGTGGCGGGGGAGCGCGGGTTCGCGGTGACCGCGGCCGCGGAGGCGGCCACCGCGCCGTTCCCGACCGCCGCGGTCGAGGTGCGCCGTCCCGGGTAGGGGAGGGGCCACCCACCGACGGAGGACCCTGCGATGACCGACGAGCTGCCCGGCGACCTCTACGGCTACGAGACGCTGCTGGACGACGACGAGCGCAAGGAGCTGGCGGGCATCCGGCGCTTCCTGGCCGAGGAGGTCCGGCCCCGGGTCAACGACGCCTGGGCCGCGGCGGAGTTCCCGATGGACCTGGTGCCGCGCTTCGCCGAGGAGGGCATGGTCGGGCGCAGCTACGACCTGGAGCACCGGCCGCGCGCCTCCCGGCTGTTCACCGGGTTCATCGCGCTGGAGGCCGCGCGGGTCGACCCGTCGATGGCCACGTTCCTCGGCGTGCACAACGGCCTGTCGATGGGCTCGATCGTGCTGCTGGGCTCCGACGAGCAGCGCGCCCGGTGGGTGCCGGACATGGTCGCGCTGGACAAGGTCGGCGCGTTCGCGCTCACCGAGCCGCACGGCGGCTCCGACGTCGCCCGCGGCCTGGAGACCACCGCCCGCCGCGACGGCGACGAGTGGGTCATCGACGGCGCCAAGCGGTGGATCGGCAACGGCACCATCGCCGACGTCGTCGTGGTGTTCGCCCGCGACGTCGCCGACGACGCGGTCAAGACCTTCGTCGTCGAGAAGGGCACGCCCGGGTTCACGCCCACGAAGATGGAGGGCAAGTACGCCCTGCGCACCGTGCAGAACGCCGACATCGTCTTCGACGGCTGCCGCGTGCCGGCGGGGAACAAGCTCGAGCACGGCAACTCCTTCACGGACGTCAACCGGGTGCTCAAGCTGACCCGCGGCGGCGTCGCGTGGTCCGCGGTCGGCTGCCAGATGGGCGCCTTCGAGGCGGCGGTCGCCTACGCGAAGGAGCGCGAGCAGTTCGGCCGCCCGATCGGCGGCTTCCAGCTGATCCAGGACCTGCTCGCCCGGATGGCCGGCAACGTGACCGCGAGCCTCGGCATGGCGGTGCGGGTGTCGCAGCTGCAGGAGGAGGGCGTCTTCCGGGACGAGCAGGCCGCGCTGGCCAAGGCGTTCGTCACCGGCCGCGCCCGCGAGACGGTGGCGCTGGCCCGCGAGCTGTTCGGCGGCAACGGGATCCTGCTGGAGAACGACGTCGTGCGGTACTTCGCCGACGCCGAGGCCCTCTACTCCTACGAGGGCACGCGGGAGATCAACAGCCTGATCGTCGGGCGGGCGCTGACCGGGATGAGCGCCTTCGTCTGAGGAGGGCCCCTCGCGAGGGGGAGGCCGCCCCGCGCCCGGCTGCACGCCGCGGCGCGGGGCGCCGATGCCCTCCAGCAGACGGGCGGGACCGCCGCCCGCGGGCCGGGGAGGTGCGGTGGGCGCGCAGTCGGTGCTCGTCGTGGAGGACACCGAGGAGATCCGCGAGCTGGTGGCCACGGTGCTGGAGCGGGCCGGGCTCGACGTCCGCGCCGTCGGCTCGGGCGCGGAGTGCCTGGCCGAGGTGCGCCGGTCGGCGCCCGACCTCGTCGTCCTCGACCTCGGGCTGCCCGACGGCGACGGCACCGAGGTGTGCCGGCAGCTGCGCGCCGAGAGCGGCTGCTACGTCCTCATGCTCACCGCCCGCGCCGAGGAGGTCGACCTGCTCGTCGGCCTCGCCGTCGGCGCCGACGGGTACATGGCCAAGCCGTTCTCCCCGCGGGAGCTGGTCGCGCGGGTGCAGGCGATGCTGCGCCGCCCGCGCACGGTCGTCGCCGTGCCGGAGCCCGACGACGCCGTCGTCCGGCTGGCCGACCTCGAGGTCGACGAGGACACCCGCGAGGTGCGCGTCGACGGCGTCGTGGTCGACCTGACCCGCACCGAGTTCGACCTGCTCGCCGCGCTCGCGTCGCGGCCGGGCCGGGTGCTGCAGCGCGAGACGCTGCTGCGCGAGGTGTGGCGCACCGACTGGGCCGGCAGCCTGCGCCTGGTGGAGGCGCACATGTCCAACCTGCGCCGCAAGCTGACCGCCGCGGGGCTGCGGGCGGCGCAGATCCGCACCGTCCGCGGGGTGGGCTACCGGTTGGTGGCCTGACCCCGCCGGGGCTCGGGGACCCGGCTGCCGGCGCAGCAGGTGGCCCGGGCGCGCAGCCGCCGCACCAGGACCGGGTCGGCCGCGGGGGACTGCGGGGCGGCGGGCGCCGCGGCGGAGCCGGCGAGGAAGGCCAGCAGCCGGGCCGGCAGCTCGCCGCCCGGGCCCGGGGTCGTCCGCACCGTGTCACCGTCCTGCGTGCTCACGACGGGGAGCCTGCCACCGGCCGCGCAGCCGGTCCGCGGGACCCCCGCGCGATCCGCGCGCGACCGGTGTGCTCAGCGCGGCAGCACCAGGGTCGCGGTGGTGCCGCGGCCCTCGGTGCCGGCGAGCTCCAGCCGCCCGCCGTGCGCCGCCGCGATGGCGTGCGTGATCGACAGGCCGAGCCCCACGCCCGGCACGCCGGCCCGCACGGCGGTGGTGGCGCGGGTGAAGCGGGTGCCCAGGCCCGCCCGCTCCGCGCCGGGGATGCCGACGCCCGTGTCGCGGACCTCGATGCGCACCTCGCCGTCGTCGGCGGTGCCGAGGCCCAGCTCGACGCGCCCGCCGCGGGGCGTGAACTTCACGGCGTTGGACAGCAGGTTGTCGACCGCCTGGCCCAGCCGCAGCGCGTCGCCGGGCACGACCGGCCCCGCCGAGGGCGCGGTCACCGCCAGCGCCACCCCGGCGGCGTCCGCGGTGACCCGTGCCGACTCCCCGGCGGCGCGCACGAGCGCGGCCAGGTCGACCTCGCCCGGCGTCAGCGCGAACCGGCCGGCCTCCACCTGCGCGGTGAACAGCAGGTCGCCGACGAGCCGCTCGAGGCGGGAGGCGTTGCGCTGGACGGTGGTCAGGTACCGGCGGTGGCCGGCGCCCAGCGCCGGGTCGTCGAGCACCAGCTCCAGGTAGCCGAGCACCGACGACAGCGGGGTGCGCAGCTCGTGGCTGACCAGGGCGACGAACTGGTCCTTGAGCCGCTCGGCCGCGCGCGCCTCGGTCGTGTCGGTGCCGACGAAGGTCCAGCCGGCGGGGCCGCCGTCGTCGTCGGCGCGGGGGGTGACCGCCACCGAGACGGTGCGCCGGGTGCCGTCGGCGGCCACGTACGTCCAGTCCCGGACGTCGCTGCCGCGCGCGGAGGCGACGGACACCAGCGCGTCCAGGCCGCGGCCGGCCAGCTCGGCGGGGTCGTGGAAGTCGGTGATCCGGCGACGGCGGACGACGTCGGCGCGGGGGAGCCCGAGCAGCCGCTCGGCGCCGGGGTTCCACACGCGGACGACGCCGTCGCGGTCGGTGCCGACGACGGACTGCTCGGTGATCGCGTCGACGACGCTGGTCATCGTGGCGGCGCGGGCGCGCAGCACGCGGGCGGCGACGGCGAGGTCCTCGCCGCGGGCGTCGACCAGCGCGGTGAGCGTGGCCCGCTCGGCCTGCAGCGCGGCGACCTGCGCGCGCAGCTCCGCGACCTCGGCGTCCGTCACACCGGCAGCGTCGGCCGCGGCCGGGCGCGGCTGCAGCGGGGGCCGGACCGGGTCACCCGGCGAGGGGAGACGCGGCAGCGCCCCGCCCGGACGGACCCGGCGGGGCGCTGCGCTGGTGAGGTGCGGGAACGGCCCCTCTGCGGGGTCCCGCCGCGAGCGTGCGAGCGGTGGGGCAGAGGGGTCCTTCCTCAGCTGCTGCTGGAGGCCTGGCTCTGCACGGACTCGCGGGACTGCTGGGCCTGGCCCTGCACGTCCTGCGCGGCCGACTGGCCCTCCTGCTTGACGGTCTGCGCCGCGTCCTGCGCGGTCGACCGGACCTCCTCGACGGCCTGCTGGGCGGCCGGCTTGAGCTGCTCGCCGACCTCCTGCGCCGCCTGCTTGGCCGGGGCGAGCAGCTCGTCCTTGTGCTCGCGGACCGCGCTCTCGGCCTGCTCGGCCAGCTGCCGCTCCTTCTCGGTGGCGGGCAGCAGGCTGGACACCAGCCAGCCGACGCCGAAGGCGATCAGCCCGGCCGCGAGGGGGTTGCCCTGCGTCTGGCGGATCACCGCGTCGGGGGCCTGCTGGACGGCGTGCGCCGCCTGGGAGGCGGCGTCCTGCACGGTGCCGGCCGCGGAGGACGCCGCGCCCTGCACGGTGCCGGCGGCGTTGGACGCCGCGCCCTGCACCGAGCCCACGGCGTGCTGCGCCATGCCGCGGGCGTCCTGAGCGGTGCCGCGCGCCGAGGACCGGGTGTCGTGGGCCGAGCCCATGACCTTGTCCTTGACGTTGGCGAAGCGGCCCTTCGCCGAGGCCATGCGCCGGTCGATGACGCGGGCGGGGTTGACCTTCTCGTTGAGGGCGTCGACGTCGTAGCTCAGCTCGCGACGCGTCTCCTCGATCTGCCGCCGGATGACGTCCGGGTCACTGCTGCTGGTCATGTCTGCTCCAGGGGGTGTGGTGGCCTGACCGGTCGGGTCGCGGGCCGAGGGTCAGTGGGGCTTGAGGGCGCCGGGGACCTGCTGGAGGGTGTCCACGGTCCGTTCGGGCTTCGGGTTCACCTGCCGGAACTTCTTGCGTCCCATGGCGTAGGCGACGGCCCCGATGACGCCCCAGATGACCGCCACGATCAGTGCGGCCAGGCCGGCGTCCATCACGTTCTCCAGCGCCCACCACAGGGCGAAGGAGAGGAACAGCACCGTCATGTAGCCGGCGAAGCCCGCGGCGCCGAACATGCCCGCGCCCTGGCCGGCCTTCTTGGCCTCGACCTTGAGCTCGGCCTTGGCCAGCTCGAGCTCCTGGCGCATGAGCACCGAGAGGTCCGTGGTGACCTCGCTGATGAGCTCGCCGACGGAGGTGCCGCCGACGTCGGGGCGGCCGGCCTCGGTCATCGGGGTGCCGCGCTCACCGGCGTGCGCCCCGTAGGACTGGGTCGGGTACTCCTGCTGGCCCGCGTAGTCCTGCTGGCCGGCGTAGCCCTGCTCGTAGCCGGGGGTCACGGCGTAGTTCGCCTGCGGCGGCTCCGGGGGGTAGCCCTCCTGGCCGCCCACCGGCGTGGCGCCGGAGTAGGGGGAGCTCATGGTCAGACCCCCTGGCCCGGGCGGCGGGTCGGGTCGTCCCACCCGGCGGGCGCCGACGGGGGCACCACGCTGCCGGCCGGCGGGACCGTGCCGTACGGCGGGGGCGGCACCGGGGTGCCGGGGGTGGCGGCGTGCTCGCCGTAGGAGCCCGTCGTCGTCTCGTAGCCGCCGGTCGTCCCGTAGCCGGTGGTCGACTCGTAGCCCGAGTAGGTCGGGGCCGGGTCGACGTAGGTGCCGGTGGTGGAGGACGACGGCGTCGAGGCGAACTGCTGCGAGCCGGACGAGGAGCCGTTGCTGTGCGCGGCCTTGACGCCGCTGGTCAGCCGCCCGGCGAGGACGCCGGCGACGGCGGCGCCGAGCAGGAAGGTGCCGGGCCGACGGCGGGCGAAGGAGCGGACCTCCTCGAGCAGGTCGGCCGGCTCGCGGTTCTGCAGCATGTCCGCGAACTCCTGGACCTTGCCGGCGCCCTGCTGGATCAGGTCGCGGGCGGGGCCGGGGGCCGGGGCGTTGCCGTCGACCATGCCGCGCAGCTGCTCGGCCAGGCTCGACAGGCTCTGGCCGGCCTTCTGCTGCTGCGACACGACCTGCTGGCGGGCCTGGGTGCGGCCCTGCTCGACCAGGCTCTGCGCCTGCTGCTTGGTCTCGGCGACGACGTTCCTGGCCTGGTCCGCGGCGGTCGAGGCGACCTGCGAGCCGGCCTCCTTCGCGGTCTGGCCGACGTTGCGGGCCTCGTCCTTGGCGACGTCGGTGGTCGACGGCGAGCCCGAGCTGGTGGTCGAGGTCGTACTCGTCTCCCCGTAGCCGGTGGCGCCCGAGGAGGGCGGCGGCGGGAGGGGGGCGTCGATGGAGTGGGTCATCGTTCCTCCTGAGTGGATCTCGGTCGAGGCTGGCGCTACCCAGAAATGGATCACTCACACACGTCCCGGCGACGGCCGTCGCCGGGACGGATGCGGGTGGAGCAGGGCCGGCGATGCGTGGCGCCGGCCCGGTGAGCCGTGGGGAAGACGCGGTCGGGGAGCCGGCCGGCCCGGGCGTCCGTGCCCGGCGGCGTCGCCGTTCCCGCAGGCCACGGGCTACCCGGACGCACGGGTCCGAAACGGCGGCCGGGCTCTCGGGCGGCGCAGGTAAGGTGAGCCTTCCCTGATCCGAGGAGAGCTCATGGCCGACCAGTCCCCGCGCCGCAGGCGGACGCCCCGCACCGGCACCGTCGTGCGCACCAGCCGCGTGACGCCGCACGTCGTCCGCGTCGTCCTCGGCGGGGAGGGGCTGTCCGGCTTCGCGCCCGAGCACACCGACTCCTACGTCAAGCTGCTCTTCCCGCCGGCCGGTGCGCCCTACGCCGCCCCGTTCGACCTCGACGACGTGCAGGCCCGCCTGCCGCGCGAGCAGTGGCCCGCCACGCGCACCTACACGGTCCGCTCCTGGGACGCCGCGGCCGGGGAGCTGACCGTCGACTTCGTCGTCCACGGCGACCAGGGCGTGGCCGGCCCCTGGGCCCTGGCCGCCCGGCCCGGCGACACGCTGCAGCTGTTCGGCCCCGGCGGCGCCTACAGCCCGGCCGCCGACGCCGCCTGGCACCTCATGGCCGGTGACGAGACCGCGCTGCCGGCGATCGCCGCCGCGCTGGAGGCCCTGCCCGCCGGGGCGCGGGCGGAGGTCTTCGTCGAGGTGGCCGGGCCCGAGGAGGAGCAGGACCTCGCCACCGGCCCGGGTGTGCGGGTGACCTGGGTGCACCGCGGCGCGGCCCCCGGGGTGGCGCTGGTCGCGGCCGTCGTCGCGGCGGACCTCCCCGACGGCGACGTGCACGTGTTCGTGCACGGCGAGGCCGGCGCCGTCCGCGAGCTGCGCCGGTTCGTGCGCACCGGGCTCGGCGCCCCGCGCGAGCGGCTGTCGGTCTCCGGCTACTGGCGGGTCGGGAGCACCGAGGACCGCTGGCAGGCGGAGAAGCGCGAGTGGAACGCCGCCGTCGAGGCGGAGGAGCAGGGGCTCGGCGTCGCCTAGCGCCCCTCAGGGCGTCCAGGGGAAGCGCGGGGTGCGCCGCTCGGTGAAGGCGGCCACGCCCTCGGCGAGCTCGCCGGCGGCGATGGTCTCCCGGTACCAGCGGCGGGCCACCTCCTCGCCGTCGCCGCCCGCGGCCAGCGCGGCGGTGACCTCCTTGGCCGCGTGCTGGGTCAGCGCCGAGCGGCCGGCCAGCACCCCGGCGAACCGGCGCACCTCGCCGGCCAGGTCGCCGGCCGGCAGCAGCCGGTCGACCAGGCCGGTGCGCAGCGCGGTCTCGGCGTCGACCAGCTCCCCGGAGTACAGGAGGTAGCGGGTCGTCGCCGGGCCCACGAGCTGCATCAGCTGGCGGGTCGACGTCGGCGTGTACACGATGCCGACCTTGGCCGGGGTGACCCCGAAGACGCCGGTCGGGTCGGTGAACCGCAGGTCGCAGCAGGTGGCCAGCTCGACGCCGCCGCCGATGCAGTGGCCGCGGATCATCGCGATCGTCGGCCGCGGGAAGTCCCGCAGCGCCGCCTGCGCGGCGAGGTTGTCGCGGCGCAGGTGCGCCATGGGGTCGTCGGTGTCGGGCCCGCCGAGCAGGTCGGAGATGTCGGCGCCGGCGCAGAAGGTGGTCCCGGCGCCGGTGAGCACGAGCACCCGCACGGAGGGGTCCTCGGCCAGCCCGGCCAGCACGCGGGGGAGCGCTGCCCACATGCCGGCGGTGAGCGCGTTGCGCTTGTCCGCGCGGTCGATGGTCAGCACGGCGACGGCGCCGTCGCGGCCGACGCGCAGGTGGTCGGCGGGGTCGTTCGAGGTCACGCGCTCAGCCCAGGTCGTCCGTCGAGAAGGTGTCGCACTGCCGCGGGTCGCCGGTCTCGTACCCGGTCAGGAACCAGCGCCGGCGCTGCTCGGAGGAGCCGTGGGTGAAGGTGTCCTGGTCCACGGTGCCACCGCCGAGGTTCTCCTGGATGAAGTCGTCGCCGATGCGGCCGGCGGTGTCCAGTGCCCGGTCGACGTCGTCCTGGGTGATCTCGGCGATCAGGGGTGCGCCGGACTCGTCGGGGACCGTCTCGGCGTGGTTGGCCCACACGCCGGCGTAGCAGTCGGCCTGCAGCTCCAGCCGCACGGTGCCGCTGGCCGGGCCGGTCTCGCCCGGGGTCACCTGCCGGTTGGCGCCGAGCAGGTTCTGCACGTGGTGGCCGTACTCGTGGGCGAGCACGTAGGCGTTGGGGAAGGCCCCGCCCTCGGCGCCGAACTGGCTGCGCAGCGTGTCGAAGAAGGTCAGGTCGATGTAGACCAGCTGGTCGGCCGGGCAGTAGAACGGCCCGGAGCCGCTGGTGGCGCCGCCGCACTGCGTCTGCACCTGACCGGAGAAGAACACGGTGTCGGTGGGGACGTAGTCCGCGCCGAGCGCCTGCGACCAGTAGTCCTGGATCGAGTCGACGTCGGCGACGACGGCGCACTCGACGGAGGTGTTGGCGTCGCCGCTGTCGTCGCAGGACTGCTCGAGGGCGCTGTTGTCGGCCGTCTCGCCCTCGCCCAGGCCGCCGGACAGCGCGCCCAGCCCGGCCCCGGCGGTGCCCCCGCCGCCGCCGAGGACCTGGAACAGCACGACGACCAGGAGCCCGACGAGGCCGATCCCGCCGCCGCCGACCGCGAGCCCCCGGCCCCCGCCCAGGCCCCCGCCGCGCCCGCGCCGGTCCTGGATCGACGACGTGTCGAGGTCGCCGCCCTCCCTGTACCTCATCCGCTGCTGTCCTCCCGGTGCCTGGCCGTCGTCCGACCGTGCCACCGGCCCCCGCGCTCCGCGACCGGAGCGTCGGCCGCGGAGGGGAGGGGTGGGTCAGGCGCGCTCGGCGGGCTCCGCGCCGGTGCGCGGGGCGGCGTCGCGGTCCTCGCGCAGGAACAGGTACCAGTACGACGTCCCGACGAAGACGACCGCGCCGACGAGGTTGCCCGCACCGGCCAGCAGCCAGTTGGTCAGGGTGTCGCCCCAGTTCGCGCCCTCGACGCCGGCGAACACCGCCGCCGGCAGGAAGAACATGTTGGCGACGACGTGGTCGAACCCCATCGCGACGAACGCCATGACCGGGAAGAACACCGCCAGGATCTTGCCCGCGACGCTCGAGGACGCCAGCGACATCCACACCGCCAGGCAGACCAGCCAGTTGCACCCGACGCCCCGCAGGAAGGTCTCCCACGCGGTGTGGTGGGTCTTGCCGTCGGCGATCTCCGCGAGCCGGGTGAAGGTCAGCTGCGCGCTGCCGGTGCTGTCCGGGTCGCCGATCACGCCGGTGGAGACGGCGAGGAAGTAGGCGACGAACAGGGCGCCGAGCAGGTTGCCGAACAGCACCAGCGTCAGGTTCCGGAGGACCTCGCCGGCGGTGATCTTGCCGTTCATCGCGCCCAGCGGGACCAGCATCATGTTGCCGGTCGCGAGGTCGGAGCCCGCGATGAGCACCAGCACCAGGCCGAGGGTGAAGGCCGCGCCCATGAACAGCGTCGGCAGCGTGCCCCACGTCTCGGCGGACAGGCCCGAGGAGACGGTGATCGCCACGAGCGCGCCGAAGGAGATGTAGGCGCCGGCGAGGAAGGCGCTCACCAGCACCCGGTCCCAGCTGCGGTGCACCTTCTTGGCGCCGGTCGCGCTGGCGACCCTGGCGACCTCGGCGGGTTCCTTCGCGGTCATCGCGCCTCCCGGGACGGCGGGCTCGTCCCGGGACGCTAGTGGAACAGCTCCGTCCGCGCCGCCCGGGGACGCCGACGCCGCAGGTCGGGCCTAGGGTCGGGCCGACGATCTCACGGGGAGGAGCCCATGGCGTTCGGCAACCGGGTGCGCAGCGCCCTGACCACCACGGTGCTGGCCACCGCCGCCACCGGCTTCCTCGCCGGCTGCGGGTCCGACGACGAGCAGGAGCAGGTCGCCTACTGCACCAACGAGGACGGCGAGATCGTCGACGACGACTACTGCGACGACGACTACCGCGGGGGCGGCGGCCTGTTCTTCCTCTACCTGGGCGCCTTCCGCCCCGGCCTGCCGGTCGGCACGGTGCTGCCCGCCGGCGGCACCCGCGTCAACCCCACCGACACCGCGGCCCGCCAGCGCTACGGGCTGCCCGCCACCGGCAAGGTGTCCGCCGGCCAGCGGGTGACCGGCGGCATCGGCTCGGGCGTCGGCGGCGGGTCGGGCTCCTGAGTGCGGCGCGTCGAGGGCGGCGTCGTCCGGCCCGGCTGGGAGGCCGAGGTCGAGGCGCAGGGGCTGGTCTACAACCGGACGACGACGCCGGGCGGTGAGGTCCGCAGCTACTGGCGCGAGGGCCCGTTCTACGACTTCACCGCCGCGGAGGTCGAGCGGCTCGAGAGCGCCGTCGCGCAGCTGTTCGAGATGTGCGTCGCCGCCGGCGACCACGTCATCGAGCACGACCTGTTCGACCGGATGGGCATCCCGCTGATCGCCCGGTCCGGCATCCGCGCCTCGTGGGAGGCCGAGCCGCCGAGCGTGTACGGCCGCTTCGACCTGCGCTACGACGGCGAGGGCCCGCCGAAGCTGCTGGAGTTCAACGCCGACACCCCGACCGGCCTGGTCGAGGCGGCGGTGACCCAGTGGAACTGGCACCTGTTCACCGGGCAGGGCCGCGACCAGTGGAACGCGCTGCACGAGAGGCTGGTCGCCGCCTGGCAGCGCAACCTCACCCGCTGGGAGCGGCGCACCGGGGTGCGGCCGCGGGTGCACCTGGCGTGGACCAGCGCGGAGACCTCCGGCGAGGACCGGATGACCGTCGCGTACCTCATGGACACCGTCGTCCAGGCCGGCTACGAGGCGGTCGAGGTCCTGGTCGAGGACATCGCGCTGGACTCCGGCGACGGCCGCTTCTACGACCCCGCCGGCCGCCACCTCGACGTCGTCTTCAAGCTCTACCCCTGGGAGTGGCTGGTCGACGACGAGTTCGGCGCGGCCGTCCTCGCCGACGCCGCCCGGCCGGGCGGTACCACGTGGGTCGAGCCGGTCTACAAGATGCTGTGGAGCACCAAGGCGCTGCTGCCGGTGCTGTGGCAGCTGTTCGGCAGCGACCCGGTGCTCGGGCAGTACCTGCTGCCGGCCTACTTCGCCGACGAGATGCCCTCGTCGTGGCGGGACTACGTGCGCAAGCCGCTGTGGGGCCGCGAGGGCGCCAACGTGCAGGTCGTCCGCGGCGGGCAGGTGGTCACCGCGATGCCCGGCCGGTACGGCACCGAGGGGTTCGTCGTCCAGGAGTTCGCGCCGCTGCCGGACTTCGCCGGCGTCGACGGGCCGCACCACCCGGTGCTCGGCGCCTGGGTGGTCGACGGGGAGCCCGCGGGCCTGGGCATCCGCGAGAGCGACGGGCTGATCACCGACAACCTGAGCTTCTTCGTCCCGCACACCGTGGACGCCCGCTGACCGTCACGCCGGCCGGTGGGTGAGCAGCGTGACCCCGCCGGCGAAGGTGCGGGCGCCGGTCGCGGCCGAGGACGCGGGGGTGGACGAACAGCCGGTACTCGTCGGGCAGCCCGGCGCCGATCAGCGCGTGGCACAGCGTGATGCTGCCGGTCACCCCGACCTCGCCGTCCCGGCCGGCCACCAGCCGGCGGACCTCCTCGACCGGGTCCCCGGACAGCACCGTGGTGTTCGCCCGGCCCGGGTCGGTGAGGGTGCGCGAGACGACGGCCTTCTCCACCGCGTCGAGGTGGGCGGTGATGCCGGTGGTGTCGCCGGCCTGGTGCGGCCGGTACGACCGCATGTCCTCGAACGTGCGCCGGCCGAGCAGGAGCACCGACTCGCCGGCCATGTGCTCCCGGACGACGTCGAGCTGGTCGGAGGCGTCGACACCGTCGTCCTGCGGCGCGAACCAGTCGTCGACGGCCGCCACCACACCGTCGACGGTGACGTTCTGCGTGACCACCAGCCGTGCCGTCCCGGTCTCCTCCCGTCGGGTCTCCACGAGGGACGACCGGCCGGGCGGCCCGGACTCGTCGGACCTACGGTCGGGACATGCCGCTGGAGGGTGAGTACGAGCCGAGCACGCAGCAGTGGGTCCGCGACCAGGTCGAGCGCTACGAGGCGACCGGCGGGCGCGAGGCCAACACGCTGCGCGACACCGGCCTGCCGGTCGTCGTCTTCTCGACCCGCGGGGCGACGACCGGGAAGGTCCGCAAGCAGCCGCTCATGCGGGTGGAGAAGGACGGCGTCTACGCGATGGTCGGCTCCCAGGGCGGGGCGCCGAAGGACCCGGCCTGGGTGGCCAACCTGCGCAAGCACCCCGACCAGGTGACCGTGCAGGACGGCCCGGAGCCCTGGGACGGCGTCGCCCGCGAGATCACCGGCGAGGAGAGGGCCGAGTGGTGGGAGCGCGCGGTGGCCGCCTACCCGCCCTACGCCGACTACCAGCGGAAGACCGACCGCCAGATCCCCGTCTTCCTGGTCGAGCGGAAGGGCTGACCCGCCCGCTCGACTGAGGGAAGGCTGCCCTAAGTTCACTCCCGGCGCCGGGTGGTCCGGCGCCGGGAGGAGGGCGACGGTGCTCTTGGTGAGGACGGGCCGGCGGATCGCCGGGACGACGGCGGGCGGGCTGCTGGCGGCGGCGCTGCTGACCGGGTGCGGGGACACCGACCCCGTGGCCGAGGCGGCGCCCGCGGAGGAGACGCGCACGGTCGAGCACGCGATGGGGGAGACCGAGGTCGCCGGCACCCCGGAGCGGGTCGTCGTCCTCGACACCGGTGAGCTCGACGCCGCCCTCGCCCTCGGCGTGACCCCGGTGGGCGCGGTCCGCACCGACGTCAGCGACGAGCTGCCCGGGTTCGTGGCGGAGGCCGGCGTCGACCCCGCCGACATCGCCGCCGTCGGCACGATCGCCGAGCCCGACCTGGAGGCGATCGCGGCGCTGCAGCCGGACCTCATCCTGTCCAACTCCGTGCGGCACGCCGACGTCTACGGGCAGCTGGCGCAGATCGCCCCCACGGTGTTCGCCGAGGCCATCGGGGAGAGCTGGCAGGAGAACCTGCTGCTCGCCGGCGAGGCGCTCGGCCGCCAGGAGCGGGCGCAGGACCTGCTCGACGAGTTCGCGGCGCGGGCCGAGGAGGTCGGCGACCTCTACGGCGACCCGGCGCAGACCGAGGTCAGCGTCGCCCGCTTCCTCGACGGCACGGTCATCCGCCTCTACGGCGAGGGCTCGTTCATCGGGTCGGTGCTGGCCGACGTCGGCTTCGCCCGGCCGGAGCTGCAGCGGACGGCGGAGACCTTCGTCGAGGTCTCGCCCGAGCAGGTGACCCAGGCCGACGGCGACCTGCTCTTCCACGGCGCCTACGGGGCCGACGGCGCGACGGCGGCCGACCAGGTCACCGCCGGGCCGCTGTGGCAGTCGATCCCCGCGGTCGCCGAGGGGCGCGCGGTCGCGGTGGACGACGACCGCTGGTTCCTCGGCCTCGGGCCGCTGGGCGCCGGGCTGGTGCTCGACGATCTCGAGGAGCTCGCGCCCCGGCTGGCCGGCTAGGACGCGGCGAGCCGGCGGCCGAGGTCGGCGGCCACGGCGTCGTCGCCGCGGGCGCGGGCGCCGAGCAGGCCCCAGCCCAGGTCGGCCACGACCCGCGCGGCGTGCACCCGGGCGGTGAGCGCCGGCGTGGGCAGCAGCTCGGCCCGGGCGGCGGCCGACACCTCGGCCAGGTGGTCGAGTGCGGCGTGCAGCCGCCGGTCGTCGCCCGCGGCCGCCGCGGCGGTCACCTCCCGCACCGCCGCGGGCAGCCGCCGGCTCGACGCGCGCGGCAGCAGCGACAGCCCGACCGCCAGCGCGACGGCGACGCCGACGCCGGTCTCGGCCAGCCGCTCGACCACCAGGTGCCCGGCGGTGGGCGTCGGGTTGCCCAGGTGCACCAGCAGCAGCGCCAGCGGGGTGATGCAGGAGACGGCGAGCACGTACTGCGCGGCGACGAGCAGCTCGACGGCCAGCTGCAGCACCCCGGCCAGCGCGATCGCGACGCCGACCGGCGGGTCCAGCGCGACCAGCACCCCCGCGACCAGCACGCCCAGGGCCGTGCCGACCGCGCGTTGCAGTCCCCGGGTGCGGGTGGCGCGGGCGTCGGTGCCCAGCTGCACCGCGACCGCCGTCGTCACCGCCCAGTAGGGGCTGGACAGCCCGAGCGCGACGGCGGCCAGCCCCGCGGCGGCCGACCCGACGCCGAGGCGCAGCGCGGTCGCCGCCGCGGGGGCGTGCCACCACCGCGGCGGTGCCGGGTCGAGGGGCGGGGCGGTCGCGGGCGGGGGCGCGGCGGGCATGCCGACGAGGAACAGCCGCTCGGCGTCGTCGCGGCCGTGGTGCAGCCGGCCGACGCCGCGGCCGCCGCCGCCGCGGACTGCGA